>JARLGE010000293.1 GCA_031296215.1 Occallatibacter sp. | reverse complement strand
CCCACCCCTTCGGCCGCCGCCGAGCTCATCACCGAGGCCCAGCACAAGATCGCCGAGCATCTGGCCACGCTGTCGCATCGCCTGGACCGTGCCGCCCGCTTCCAGCTTCTGCAGGCCCGCCAGCACCTCAGCCGCTGCGCCGCGGCGGACCGCGCCGAGGCGCGCATGGCCGCCCTGCTCCATCGCCAGGCACAGCGCCTCGACGATCTCGCCTTTCGCCTTGAAGCGGCCCTCACCTCCCAGCTTCGCGGCCGCCAGCACCACCTCGCCGCGCTCGCTGCCGCGGTGCTGCGCCACGATCCCCGCCAGCACCTGGCCCAGGCTCGCGAACGCCTCCAGGCCGGCCGCAATCGGCTGCAGCGGACCCTGGAACGCCTGTTCCACGCCCACGCCAGCGCGCTCCGCTCCCTCGACGCCCGCCTGCATTCGCTTTCACCTTTGGCGGTTCTCGACCGTGGCTATGCCCTGGTGCTGAATGCGGAAGGCGGCGTGGTTCGCTCCGTGGCCCAGATCGGCCCCGGCGACCCCCTCACCACGCGTCTGGCCGACGGCGTTTTCACCAGTCGCGTCGAATCCAAAGCCGGTGCCGGCCAGGTCCCGGAATAAGTCCGCCCATTCCAGAAATGCCGCGGCGATTGCGAGTCTTGCTCGGCCCTGCGAACCAAATCAGGATTCCGGCGCCTTTGAGGTATGCTCTGAATTGGTAGGAACATGCGCGAACCGTTGTCCAGGTGGATGGCATACGCCCCGCTTGTTCAAGAATTGAGATTATGACCGCATCCGCAGCCCGCCAACTGTTCGGCACCGACGGAATCCGCGCCGTCGCCGGGGAATCGCCTCTGGATCCGACCACTATCTTCGCGGTCGGTCTGGCCCTGGCCCACACGCTGCGCCGCGATGCCGACCATCCCGCCGTCATCCTCGGCCGCGACACCCGCGAATCCAGCCCCTGGATCGCCTCCACCCTCGCCGCCGCCCTCCGCGCCGCCGGTGCGCGCGTGGAAAGCGCGGGCATCGTGCCCACCCCGGCCGTCGCATTTCTTGTCCGCACCCATGGATTCCACGCCGGCGTGGTCGTCTCCGCCTCTCACAATCCCTGGCAAGACAACGGCATCAAGCTCTTCGGCGCGGACGGATTCAAGCTGCCCGATCCGGTCGAGCTGGTCATGGAAGAGGAAATCCTCCATCACGCCGCCCAGCCCGGCACCCGCTCGGTTGCACTCGATCCGGCCTACCAGCTACCCCTGGATGACAACTCCGACTTTCAGTCCGATTACATTCAATTCCTCATCGACTCGGTCCCAGGGCTCCAGTTGCGCGGCCTGCAAATGGTCGTGGATTGCGCCAACGGCGCCGCCGCCGCCGTTGCTCCTGAGCTCTTTGATCGCCTCAACGAGAGCCACTCCGCGCAAATCGACCTGCTCAATATCACTCCCAACGGACGCAACATCAACGAGGGCTGCGGCGCTCTGCACCCGTACTATGTCGCCGCCCAGACCCAGCAGCGCGGAGCTACGCTTGGCCTCACCTTCGACGGCGACGCCGACCGCTGCATGTTGGCCGGCGCTCGCAACAACGTTCTCAACGGCGACGCCATCCTGCTGGCCGCCGCCCGCGATCTGAAGGCACGCGGCCTGCTCAACGGCAACCTCGTCGTAGCCACCACCATGTCCAACATGGGCCTCGAGGCCGCCCTCAAGCGCTCCGGCATCCGCATGGTGCGCGCTCCCGTCGGCGATCGCTACGTGCTGCAGATGATGCAGCGCCACAAGGCCTCCCTCGGCGGCGAGCAGTCCGGCCACATCCTCTTTCCTCACCTCGCCACCACCGGCGACGGCCTGCTCACCGCCCTGGTCGTCCTCGACCTGATCGCCCGCACCGGCCAGTCCATTGACGAGCTCGTCGCCGACCTCCGCGTCTTTCCCCAGGTCATCGTCAACGTCCGCGTCCGCGAAAAGCGCCCCCTCGAATCCATTCCCGCCGTCGCCGCCAGCATCCGCGCCGCCGAAGAGGACCTCAAAGACTCCGGCCGCGTCGTCATTCGCTACAGCGGCACCGAAGCCCTGGCCCGCGTCATGATTGAAGCCGAATCCGAAGCCTCGATGCACCACCACGCCGGCGCCATCGCCGATGCCATCCGCCAGGAACTCGGAGCCTAGCGGATTCGCAAACCACCTGAGCTCGCCCCACCATCGGCATACCTTCACGGCGCCTGAGGTGGGATAGAAGCACTTGTCGATAGCCCTCTATGGTTGTTTCTGACAAGCCACCCAGTTCTCGTCTTTGTCCCCTTTTCCCTTTACGACCTTCCCGGATGATCCTTATCCGTTGCGAACCCGGTACTCTTAGCTTGGGGAGCAATAGACCCAATGTTACTGATCGTGTTCACTATTTCCATGTTTGTCAGCGCAAGCCTGCTGTTTCTGGTTGAGCCCATGCTGGCCAAGATGGTGCTCCCTCTCCTCGGCGGCACGCCGGCGGTGTGGAACACCTGTCTTGTCTTCTTCCAGGCCGTGCTGCTGCTTGGCAACCTGTATGCCTATGCGGTGACCAAATGGCTGCGCCGCCGGACCCAGATTGTCCTGCACATTTCCCTCGCGCTCACACCCCTTGCCGTGTTGCCGGTGCACATCCCGGCAGGCTGGGAGCCTCCCGCACAGACCAGTCCCGCCCTCTGGATTCTGGCCATGCTTTCGGTGGCTGTGGGCCTGCCCTTCTTCCTCCTGTCGGCCTCCACTCCCATCCTGCAGCGATGGTTCTCGCAATCCGGCCACAAATCCGCAAACGATCCGTATTTTCTCTATGCCGCCAGCAACGCAGGCAGTCTTGCCGGGTTGCTGGGGTATCCCCTGTTGCTGGAACCCACTCTGCGCCTGAGCACACAGAGTCATCTATGGAGTTACGGCTATGCCGTGTTTCTTGCCATGACCGTGGCCTGTGGCGCGCTGGTCTGGAAAGCGCAACCGGGCGCCGCTGCCGCCCACACGGCTCCCGGCGAGGCAGCCTCCGGCAATCAACCCAGTGTCGCCTGGCGCCAGCGCCTGCGCTGGATCGCTCTGGCCTTTGTACCCTCCAGTCTGATGATTGGCGTCACTACCCAGTTCACCACGGACGTTCCCTCCATTCCCCTCTTCTGGGTGTTGCCGCTGGCCTTTTACCTGTTGAGCTTCGTCCTGGTCTTCGCCAAACGGCCTCCCGTCTCGCATCCGTGGCTGGTGCGCAAACTGCCTTTTCTCATTCTCATTGCGCTTATCCCCGCGGTCTGCAAAACCAAACTTCCCTTGCTGGCCTTGATGGCGGTGTATCTGCTTTCCCTGTTCGCCGTTGCTCTCGTTTGTCATGGCGAACTCGCCCGCAGCCGCCCCAAGGTCAGCCGCTTGACGGAGTTTTATTTGTGGATCTCCTTCGGCGGCGTCCTCGGTGGCATCTTCAATTCGCTGCTTGCGCCTGTGCTCTTTTCCAGTGTGCTCGAGTTTCCCCTGGTGCTTGTCTTCGCGGCGCTGCTCCGGCCGCCCATCGACATCCAGCCGGAGCCGCCGGCCAAAGCCACCAGACTCCGCCGCAACGACTGGCTGCTCCCCGTTGCCCTTGGCCTGTGTATGGCTGCGGTCATTGGCGGGCTGGCGCATGAGGGTCTGCGCCCCGGCCGTCCCCTCGTCATCCTCATCTTTGGCTTCTCCATGCTCTGGTGCCTGAGCTTCGGCAAACGTCCGCTGCGCTTCGCGGCAGGGCTGGTGGCGTTGCTGCTTGCCGCTTCGCTCTATACCGGACCCTTCGGAAAGGTCCTGCACACCGAGCGCAGCTTCTTCGGCGTCTCGCGCGTAACCAACGATCCCGCCGGCAGGCTCAGGAATCTGTTCCACGGCGGCACCAATCATGGAATGCAGAACCTCAACCCCGGCGCCAGCCGCGAGCCGCTGGCATACTACACAGCGTCGGGGCCGGCGGGGACCATCCTGCGCGCGTTGCAGGCCAAAACCCTCTACGACAGCGGGGGCAAAACCCGCAAGCCCAACTGGGCCGTTGTGGGCCTCGGCGCCGGCGCAATGGCCTGTTATCTGCAACGGGGCGAGTCGCTGACCTATTACGAGATCGACCCAGCCGTAAAACGCATCGCTTCGGACCCGCGTTACTTCACATTTCTCAGCCAATGCGCCCCCACCGCGCCGATTGTGCTGGGCGATGCGCGCCTGAAGATGCGCGCCGCCAGGGACGCCAGCTACGACTTGATTGTTCTCGACGCTTTCAGCGGAGATACCATTCCGATGCACCTGATCACCAGGGAGGCGCTGGCGCTGTACCTGAGCAAGCTCGCCCCCGGGGGCATCATCGCCTTCCACATCAGCAACCTCTATGTTGACCTCGATCCCACGCTCGGCGCCCTGGCCCAGGATGCCGGCCTTGTATGCCTTACCGCCGACGACACCGCCGTCTCCCAACAGCAGATCGAAGCCGGGAAGTTCCCTTCCCGGTGGGTAGCGATGACGCGAAGCCGGAACGATTCCGGAGCCTTGGGAACCGACCCTCGCTGGAAGACCACAGTAGTCCCTCCCGGAACCCAGGTGTGGACGGACGACTACTCGAATCTGTTGCGGGTCATCAAGTGGAACTGACGAGCCCGGCAGTTGCAGCCATATCGGGACGCGGGCGCGTCCGATCTCGGGTGCGGCGGCAGCTCCTCGTCGCCGCGTGAGAATTCGAGTCGGAGTCATGGGAAGCCGAAACCTCAATCCATCCGCTCCCCACCAAAATCGACTGTGACCTAAGTCATTGTTCCCCCTCCGCCCCAATCGCTACTCTCCTGGATAGAAGGAACAGCCATGGCCACGCAGCCGGTGCCGCCAACTTTGCAACCTGCCAAAAAGAAGCTGATGCGCCGCTCCGCACCCGACCGGTCCGAGCGCATCCGCCAGCTTGTCCAAGGGTTGTTCGTGGCCCTTAACCTGTGGCTGGGCCTGCAGTTCTTTCTCTGGGTGCGTTTCTTCGAGCAACCGGGAGCCGGTCTCCAGGTCGCGCGCCCGAACGGCGTGGAAGGCTGGCTTCCCATCGCCGGTCTGATGAACTTCAAGTACTTCCTCTCCACCGGACGCATCCCCTCCATCCATCCCGCCGCCATGTTCCTCTTCATGGCCTTCCTGCTCATGAGCCTGCTTCTCAAGAAGGCCTTTTGCTCCTGGCTCTGCCCCGTCGGAACGCTCTCCGAGGTCCTGTGGAAACTGGGCAAGAGGCTCTTCCGCCGCAATCTCCGCCTGCCCGGTTGGCTCGACCTTCCCTTGCGCGGCCTCAAGTATCTGCTCCTCGCGTTCTTCGCCTTCATCATCGGCTCCATGTCGGCCGAAGCGCTTGACGACTTCATGCACGCACCCTACGCCCTTGTCGCCGACGTCAAGATGCTCAACTTCTTCCGCAATATGAGCCTCACCGCCGCCATCGTTCTCGCGCTGCTGGTCCTGCTTTCTATGCTGGTACAAAACTTCTGGTGCCGGTATCTCTGTCCCTATGGCGCCCTAATGGGACTCGTCTCGCTGCTCAGCCCGCTCAAGATTCGCCGCGACCCAGAGGCCTGCATCGACTGCGCCAGGTGCGCTCACGCCTGCCCGTCGCACCTGCCCGTCGACCGGCTGGTGCAGATCCGCTCCGCCGAGTGCACCGCCTGCATGGCCTGCGTGGCCGCCTGCCCCGCTCAGAACGCGCTGCAACTGGCTCTGCCCCCGTGGCGCAACACCGCGCCAACAAACCGCTGGGTGCGGCGCGCCGCTTCGCCGCTGGTTGTGGCCTCGCTGCTGGCGTGCATATTCTTCGGCTTCACCGTCTACGCAAAAGCCAGCGGCCACTGGCAAACCAACCTGCCCCGCGCCGTTTATCTTGACCTTGTCCCCTCGGCAAACGATCTGTCCCATCCCGGCTACTGACTTCTGGGTGTCCCACGTCTCGCCCGCCGCGGCGGGAGACATTGGACAGCACGCGCCCCATCCCCGCTATTGAGCCCCGCGCACTTCGATAGCTGCCCGCAAAACCTGCCAGCAGGTATGATGGAGAGTTGGCAGTTGCTCCCGGACCTCCCCTCCGAAATTGCACTCACCCAACCAGGAAACCACCGCGATGAGTTTAGTCAGCCCCCCGCATGTCGAGCTGTTTGAGACCAGCCTGCGCGACGGAATGCAGCAGCCCAACATCGATATCTCTGTGCCCAACGCCGCCAGCCTGCTTGAGCGCATGTCCGCCTTCGGCGTCCACTACGCGGAGATCGGCTTTGCCGGCGCCAACCAGTTTGTCGCCGGCCTCACCGCCGCTCTCGAGTCCGCGGATACCGGTCCAATGAAGCTGGCTCTCTTCGGCCGCACCCGCGGCCGCGGCGCGCGCGTCGAAGACTGGCCCGACGTCGAATTCATCGTCGCCCGCAAGCGGCGCATCCCTGTCGCCGTGCTGGTGGTCAAGTCCCGCCTGCTCGACGTGCTTATGTCGCTTGAAACCACGCCGGAAGAAAACCTGCTCATGGCCGGGGAGACCATCGCCTGCCTGCAGGACCACGGCCTGGAAGTGATCGTGGACCTTGAGCACGCCATGGACGCTAACTGCGGCCGCCGCGAAAACGGAAACCCCTGCGACCCCGATTTCAGCCGCCGCAGCCTCGATTACTTTCACCAACTCACCGCCCAATGTGTAAGTCAAAAAGTAAGTCGCATTGTTATATGCGACACCACCGGCGGCGCAAATCCCGAAGAAGTTACCAATGTTTTCCGCGAACTTACTCAGACCTATCCGAATTGCCGGTTCGGATTTCATGGCCACACCGACCGCGGCCTGGGCGTGGCCAACACCCGCGCCGCCGTTCTTGCCGGAGCCGTCCAGGTGCAGGGAACGCTGCTTGGCACCGGCGAGCGCTGCGGCAACGTCAACCTCACCACCGTCATCGGCAGCATGCAGCTCCGCGGCGAGGCGGATTTCGTGCCGCCCGAATCGCTGGCCGGATTGACCAGTCTCGCCCACTCCGCCTGCGCCGCCTTCTCGCTGGATGTGCCGCACAGCGCGCCCATCATCGGCACCGGCGCATTCGGCACATGGGCGGGCATGCACGGCAGCAGCGAGCGCAAAAACCCCGGTGCGTACCTGTGGTGCGACCCCGCGCTGGTCGGCGCCAACCCGGTCATCGGCGTCAACGCGCAATCGGGAAGAGCCAACATTGTGCTGCTCTCCCAGGCCCTGGGCGTGCCTCTCGACTCCGCGCACGCGCAGGAGTTGATGGACGCCAACACGGCCATGATCGAGGGCGGCGGCTTCACCGCCAGCGAGGTTTCCTTCCAACTGGCGTGCAGGAAGGTTCTGGGGACTCTTCCGGACCGGTTCAATATCAAAAGCTGGCGAGTGATCGATGAGTCCGACGAGACCGGAAACCGCTATGTCCAGGCCTCCATGTTACTAACCATCGGTAACTCGGCCGTAACTACGCGGGCCGAGGGCGCGGGTCCCGTGGACGCGCTGACCAAGGCCATGCGGCAGGAGCTTGAAAAGTGGTACCCGGCCGTCGCCAAGATGCACCTGGGCCGCTTCAGCGTCACCGCCATTGATGTCTCCGCCCACGACACCGCTGCGCACGTGCGCGTCACGCTCAGCTTCCAGGCCGAAGGTCACGAGCCCTGGACCACCGCCGGCGTGAGCAGCGACCTGAACCAGGCCGCTCTGATGGCCATTGTCGACGGCTTCCACTACTGGCTTCTGAAGAGCCAGAGCGATTGAACTGGCTCCGAACGATCTTGACTCTGGCCCAGGCAAGAATGCACCGTGCCCCATCCTTTCCGCTCTTTTCTGCGGAAAGGGTGGGAAACCACGAAACCTAGACCCTCAGTCCCTCAGTCCCTGCCTTAAAGGTCTCGCCAGTTTGCGCCGAAGCCCAGATCAGCTACAAGCGGCACATCCAGCTTGACCACGCCTTCCATCGCGCTGCGCACCAGCATCTCCACTTCGGCAGTCTCCTCGAGCGGAACCTCGAACAGCAGTTCGTCATGTACCTGCAGGACCATCCGCGTCTTGAGTTTGCGCTCTGTCAACTCGCGGTCGATCACGATCATGGCCAGCTTGATCAGGTCGGCGGCCGTGCCCTGCAGCGGCGTGTTGATGGCGGTGCGCTCGGCAAAGCCGCGCTGGTTGGGGTTGCGGCTTTCGATGTCCGGAATGGGCCGCACCCGCCCGAACAGCGTTCTGACCGAGCCCTCGCGCCGTGTCTGCTCCAGCGTCTTCGCAATAAACGCCTGCACCCCGGCGTAGCGGGCAAAGTAGCGGTCGATGTAGGCCCGTGCCTCCTGCTGCGGTATCCCCAACTGCGCCGCGAGACCGAATGCTGAAATCCCGTAGACAATCCCGAAGTTGACGGCCTTGGCGCGCCCTCGCGTCTCTTTGTCCATGGCCTCAATCGGCACGCCGAAGACCTCGCTCGCCGTCATCGTATGAATGTCGATGTTCTCCGCGTAGGCCTTCTTGAGCAGCGGGTCGCCGCTGAAGTGCGCCAGCAGCCTCAGTTCGATCTGCGAGTAATCGGCGGAGAGCAGTTGCGTCCCCGGCGACGCCGTAAATGCCGCGCGGATCTCGCGCCCCAATTCCGTGCGGATGGGAATGTTCTGCAGATTCGGATTGACCGACGACAGCCGCCCTGTCGCTGTCGCTGCTGCTTGAAACGTCGTGTGCACCCGCGACTCCGCATCCGCCAACAGCGGCAGAGCGTCGATGTAATTGGACTTCAGCTTCGACAGGTGCCGGAATTCCAGCACCAGCCGTGGAACCTCATGCTGCTCTGCGAGCTGCTCCAGCACATCCTGTGCGGTCGAAAGCGCCTTGCCCTTGCCGCGGCTAGCGGGCGCGGGCAGGCCCAGATGCACAAACAGCACCTCGCCCAATTGTTTCGGTGAATTGACGTTAAAGCGCCGCCCGGCCAGCTCGAAGATGCGCTCGCCCACGCGCCCCAACTCACCACTGAACTTTTCCGAAAGCCTGCTCAGCGCAGCTGTGTCGATGCGCACGCCGGCGCGCTCCATGCGGAACAGAACCGGCGCCAGCGGCAGATCGATCTCGCGGTAAACCCGCTCCACCTGCGTTTTTGTCACTTCCTCCAGCAGCGTCGGAACCAGCGCTTGAATCGCCGCCGCGCCCGCGGCAAGAGAGGACGGCGCAGGCTGCCCGTGCCGCGCCGCCACATCGGCCAGCGACTGCGTTGCATGCGTCGGATTCAGCGCGTAGGACAGCAGCATCGCGTCCTCGACAGCCCCGCGCAGCGCAACCCCCTGGCCGCTCAACACATGCAGAGCCAGCTTCCAGTCGTGCGTCCGCTTGGGCACGCCTGCGTCTTCCAGCAAGGCGCGCAATTCGGCCGTGAGCGGCAACTGCAACGCCGTGGAGGAGTCCGCGCACACCCCCGCGCCGAAGCTGGCCTGCTTGTCTGCGGCCTCGGCCACATCCAGCAACGAGAAGCTCTTTTGCGGCTCTTCTTCCGCCTCTTCCTGCGGAGCGGGCGCTGCCGCATCCAGCGCAAAAGCAAACCCATGTTCGCGGGCAGCCGCGTAGAAGGCCGCGGACTGCTCGGCTGTCGGAGCTTCGACAAGCTCAACCAAGGGACCGCCGTCCGCAGGCGTCAGTTCGCGCAGCATCGACGTGAACTCAAGCTCCGTAAACAGGTCGCGGCAAGCCTCTACGTCCGGCGCCTGCGTCTCCATTGCGGCCAGGTCCAGCGCCAGCGGCACGCGGCTATCGATGGTAACTAATTCCTTCGAGAGCAGCACGGCGTCGCGGTTCTGCTCCAGCGACTCGCGATAGCTCTTCCGCTTGACTTCAGCGGCGCGGTCCAGCACCGCTTCCACGCTGCCGAACTCCAGAATCAGCTCCACACTGCCCTTGTCGCCGATGCCGGGCGCGCCGGGAATGTTGTCCACCGCATCGCCGCGCAGGGCCATCACATCGACTACTTTTTCCGGCCCCACGCCCAGCGTCTCCGTCACCTTGGCGGCATCGAGAATCAGGTTGTCTTTCTGCGGGTTCAGGATCTTCACGCGCGGCGTCACCAGTTGCATCATGTCCTTGTCGCCGGAGACGATGAACACGTCGTGCTCCAGCTCCGCGGCCTCGCGGGCCAGCGTGCCGATCACGTCGTCGGCCTCAAAGCCCTCCGCCTCCAGGATGGGAATGCGCAGTGCCTCAAGCGCGCGGCGAATGTAGGGAATCTGGCGGCGCAGGTCTTCGGGCATGGATGCGCGATTGGCTTTATAACCTTCGTAGCTTACCTCGACAAAGCTCTGCGTCTTGCCATCCCACTTGCGCAGCGGGCCCATGGTGCGCGCTCGCTCGTCGCGAAACACTTCGCCGCTCACATCGAAGACCGCGGCAAAGTAGAGCGGCGCAAAATCCTGGCGCAGCTTCTTGATCATGTTGACGAAGACGTAAATGGCCGCCGTCGGCAGCCCCTCGCGCGTGGACATGGGCCGCGAGCGCTGCATGGCGTGGTAGGCGCGAAAGATGAACGACATGGTGTCGAGCAGGAAGACGGGGGGCTTGGATTGTTCAGTCACGCTACAGAGTCTATCAGCGCCGCGTCAGCCGAGAAACATGCAATCGCCGTAACTGAAGAAGCGGTACCTTTCGCGGACCGCGTGGCTATACGCGGCCAGCACCCGCTCGCGCCCGGCAAAGGCGCT
>JARLGE010000292.1 GCA_031296215.1 Occallatibacter sp. | reverse complement strand
GGCGGAGAGGTGGGGGACGCTGGAAGGATGGATGCAGGACCGGCGCCTGGGGGACGCGGCCGGCGTACGCTAAGGCCAGCGGCGCGAACAGGCTGAGCGGGGAGATGAGCCCGGCGAACAGAAGCGGGAGGATGGCGGCGTAATCCGCGGCGCTGCCGGCGTGGCCCTGCGGGACGAGCAGACAGAGCAAGGCAAATCCGATTGCGATGGCCGCAATCAGAATCCATCCGCGCCGCTGCCGGTTGTCGATCATCGCCTGGCCTTTCTGCATTTACAGAATAGCATCTCCGCGAAATCGCCCGCGACTCTCTGCCGCGCCGCCGCTCCCTGTTCCCTGTTCCCTGCCCTTATCGCTTGCAGACTTTCACGGTGCAGTCGGCGTGGCCCCTGGCGTCCGGCCTGGTGCAGGAACCGCTGTCGAACGAAGTCGGGGAGAAGCCGGCAAAGCGGACCGTGGCCTGGCAGATGTCGTGGATGTGGTTGCCGAAGCTGGCCAGGCCATGCTTCTCGGTCACGGCGCTGCTGGCTGCGTTGCCGCCGCAGCAGACCTTGATGTCGATGCGCGCGCCCTCCACCGGGGCGTTGCTGCAGTCGATCACCTGCACCGCGGTTGAGCCAGGCGTGCAGTCGGAGGTCAAGCCAAGCGCTCCCACTGCCGCGAGCAAGGATAGTGCCATTGTCAAAGGCAAACGCATCGAACCACCTCCGGATTCTTGGAATTCTTTATCAAGTCTAAGGTGAAGTGTTGTAGTCCATGCGGAGAATCTGGCTTTTGGTGATCCGCATGACGTCGTTGTCGATCAGCGTGCCGTCGGCCGGCAGGCTGTCGAGCAGGTATACATCGGTGTCCGTCTGGAAGAGCAGCCAGAGGGAGTAGGAATCGAGTTGGCCGTTAATCTTGGGCTTGTTCTTGCGGTCGACAAAGCGGCTGTCGGGCAGGGCGGCATTCTCAGTAAACACCTGCACCGCCACCGGCTTTCCTCCGGCGAAATTCCCCGGGATGCGCGGGAACCAGAACAGCGAAAAGTGCAGGCAGACAAAGATGCCCAGCGCCACCAGCGTCTCGCGGCTGGGCTGATGGAGCAGTTGCAGCTCCATGGTGCGATGGCGCAGCGAGTCCCACAGCGTCTTCCAATCCACAAACAGCGCCACCTGCAGGGCCAGAGTGGTGAGGGTGCCCGCGATCAGCGTGATCCACGCGCAGCCGAGCAGCATTGCCACCCCGGCATCCAATCCGGCCAGCACCGCGATGCCCACCAGCGTGCGCAGGACCTTCTGCCCCTTAATCCAGCGGACGCACCAGACAATGGCCGCGGGGGAAGCCAGGTAGATGAGGATCAGGTAGACGCCCACCACGATGGACTGGATGCGGGTGAAGTCCAGCGCCAGGACGTGGAAGCGGGCGTAATAGATGCCAGAGGTGAGCATGCCCACGATGTACAGGGAGAGGCCGGCCTTGGCCGCGTCCAGGCCGCTCAGGTTGAGCCAGTGCGTGTTGCCGGGCTGCGGGGACGCTTTTCCGCTTGGCGCGGTTGCCCTTCCAGTTGGCGCGGTCGCTGCATCCATCGGCTCCGCCTTTCCTCTCCCCGCAATTGGCTTTCGGTCATGGATACGGGGATCGTTCGGCGCGGGGAGATCGCACCAACAGTCATACGCGAGCTTTGCCGCCCAATGCAAGAGTTTTCGCGGGCGCCCCAATTGAGTCCATCAGACTTCTCCGATCCCTGCTCCTGATGTTCTGCCCACCGCCTCACCGTACAATGAAACTGGGGCCCTGAACCCCACACCCAGCATGGCGGCCGAAGACAAAGACAAGCAAAAACAACCCGAGCCCGCAAAGCGGGATGAAGACCCGGTCGGCAAGGTCTACGACTCGCGGCTGATGCGGCGGCTGGGCCATTACCTGCGCCCCTACTGGGTGCAGGCCACCCTCTCTTCGCTCGCCGTGAGCCTCAAATCGCTGAGCGACGTGACCGGGCCGTATCTGGTCAAGGTGGCCATCGACCGCTATCTGACCGGCACGCCCGGACCGGCCACCAACTGGCTCACGCGGCGGCTCCCGGCCGACCCCTGGCACGGCATCACGGTGCTGGCCACTATCTTCATCTGCGCGCTGCTTTCGGCCTACCTGTTCGAGTTCATCCAAACCTACATGATGCAGTGGGTCGGGCAGAAGATCATGTTCGACCTGCGCCGCGACATCTTCCGCCACATGCAACGGATGCACATCGGCTTCTTCGACACCCACGCGGTTGGCCGCCTGGTGACGCGGCTAACCTCGGACGTGGACGCCATCAACGAGATGTTCACGGCCGGGGTCCTCGCGATTGTCGACGATTTCTTCAATCTGACCATCATGGCCATCGTGATGCTCACCATCAACTGGTGGCTTGCGCTGATCGCCTTCGCCGTGCTGCCGCTCATTCTCGTAGTCACGCGCCTGTTTCGCGACTCGGTCCGCGCCAGCTTCCGCCGGGTGCGCGCAGCCATTGCCCGCATCAACAGCTTTACCCAGGAGCACATCAGCGGCATGGCCGTGGTACAGCTGTTCAACCGGGAAGAACGGGCGTACAAGGATTTCGAAGACGTCAACCGGCTGCACATGATCGCCTTCAAAGACACCATCTTCGCCTACGCGCTTTACTACCCTGCGGTCGAGGTGCTCTCCGCGGTGGCCATTGCGCTGGTCATCTGGCGGGGCGGGTTCGGCGTGCTGCATGGGACGGTCACCATCGGCGTGCTGGCCATGTTCATCCAGTACTCGCAGCGCTTCTGGAGGCCGATTCAGGACCTGAGCGACAAGTTCAACATCCTGCAGTCGGCCATGGCGGCCTGCGAACGCATCTTCAAACTGCTCGACACGGCGCCGGAGATTGTGAACCCCGCGCATCCGGTGGAGGGCGACGGCAGCAACCGCATCGAGTTCCGCCACGTGTGGTTTACCTATCAGAAGCTCACCGAGGAGCAACAGGCGGCGGTGGCCGCGGCGGACGAAGGTACGCCCGATGGGGCGAAGCTTGCCGCGATCGACGGCATCGAGTGGATTCTCAAAGATGTTTCCTTCACCGTGGAGCCGGGGCAGACGGTAGCCATTGTGGGCCACACCGGCGCGGGCAAGACCACTCTTACCAGCCTGATGATGCGCTTCTACGACGTGACCGCGGGGAAAATTCTAGTTGACGGCGTGGACCTGCGCAGCCACGATCTGAATGCGTTGCGCCGCCACTTTGCCGTGGTGCTGCAGGACCCCTTCCTGTTTACCGGCACCCTTGCTGAAAACATTCGCCTGGGCAACGAGAGCATTACCTACGCCGATCTGCGCCAGGCGGCGCACGACGTGAACGTGCTGGACTTCATCGAGAGCCTGCCGGGCAAGTTCGACGAGCCGGTGCAGGAGCGGGGCAACTCGCTCTCGACGGGGCAGAAGCAGTTGGTGAACTTTGCCCGCGCGCTGGCCTACAACCCGAGGATCCTCATCCTCGACGAGGCCACGTCCAGCGTGGACACGGACACCGAGTTGCGCATCCGCGGGGCTCTGGAGCGGATGGTGGAGGGACGCACCAGCGTGCTGATCGCGCACCGGTTGTCCACCGTGCAGCGGGCCGAGACGATCCTGGTCATGCACAAGGGCCAGCTCAGGGAGATGGGCTCGCACCAGCAACTGCTCGCGCAGCGCGGGCTCTACTGGAAGCTCTACCAACTGCAATACAAGGATCAGGAGATCGGCGTCGGGGCGGGATTGCTGGGGCGGGCATCGGCGGTGTAGGCCATTCGCTACCTGCGAAAAGTTCCTTTGTTTTGAAAGGACCCGGCTTTACAGGTTGCGGAAAAACTCATTGCAACGCCAATTCCCCATGGCTTTGTAAAAGGGCATGACTTTAGTCAGGCCGATAAAGCACATCAAATCAACGTCGGGCTTCAGCCCCTGCAAACGCCAAGAGTCGAATTCCTTTCATCTATGGCCTTTTTTCGCAACTGCTCGAGGGCGCCCCGGTCGTGCCCTGGTTACAAAGCGGCTTTCGACGGAGTTTTTCGGCCGGCCGGGACGTCAGTTCACCGCCAAAGCTCAAGCGCAATTGCCCTGCCCGCATCGCCCCAAAGCCCTCTCCAGCTCAAATCTCCGATGTACTCTGGAGTGTGGCCGCCACCGCGCGGAAACTTTCGCCGCGGCGCACCGCCTTCATACCTTTCTCAGGAGCGCCATCATGACCGAATTCAATTCCTCCCTGAAGCCCATCCGCAGAGCCTTGCTGAGCGTGACCGACAAGACCGGCCTGGTGGAGTTTGCCCGGACGCTGGCCGGCTTCGGCGTGGAGTTGATCTCGACCGGCGGAACCGCCCGCAACCTGCGCGAAGCCGGCCTCACGGTCCGCGACATCAGCGACCTGACAGGCTTTCCCGAAATGCTCGACGGCCGCGTCAAGACTTTGCACCCGCTGGTCCACGGCGGCCTGCTTTACATCCGCGGCAACGCCGAGCACGAAGCCCAAGTCGCCGCTCACGGCATCCAGCCAATCGACATGGTGGTCGTCAACCTCTACGCCTTCGAGAAGACGGCTGCCCAGGCCGGCGTTGCTTTTGGGCACCTCATCGAGAACATCGACATCGGCGGTCCCTCCATGGTCCGCTCTGCCGCCAAGAACTTCGAAGACGTAGCCATCGTCACCCGCGTGGCCGACTATCCGGCGCTCGCGGAAGAGCTCCAGGCCAACAGCGGCAGCTTGACGCGCGCCACCCGCTGGCGCCTGGCCAAGCAGGCCTTTGGGACCACCGCCGCCTACGACACCGCCATCGCCAACACGCTGGACCGGATTGCGGAAGCCCCCGCGGCTGAAAGCCCGGCTGCGCCCGACGCGACGGCCCTGCCCACCACGCTGCGCATCAACTTCCCCCTCGCCCAGTCGCTCCGCTACGGCGAAAACCCCCACCAGCGCGCCGCCCTCTACTCCGATGGCTCCGGCTTGGGGCTAGCCGGCGCAACCCAACTCCAGGGCAAGGAGCTCAGCTTCAACAACCTCGTCGATCTGGACGCCTGCTGGGAGCTGGCCCAGGAGTTTCCAACCGGTGAGTCCGATCCCGCCGCGGTCATCATCGTCAAGCACACCAACCCCTGCGGCGCGGCCACCGGCGCCAGCGTCCTCGAGGCCTTCCAAAAGGCTCTTGCTGCCGATCCCATCTCCGCCTTTGGCGGCGTCATCGGCATCAACCGGGCGGTGGATGGCGAGGCCGCCCAGGAGATCGCCAAGCTCTTCGTCGAGGCCATCGCCGCCCCCGCGTTCACCGCGGAAGCCCGCGAGCGCTTCGGGGCCA
The DNA here is from genome assembly GCA_031296215.1 of Occallatibacter sp. GTDB lineage: Bacteria > Acidobacteriota > Terriglobia > Terriglobales > Acidobacteriaceae > Telmatobacter. Next base: position 7,375 of record JARLGE010000292.1, on the reverse strand, counting down.
AGAAGAATCTTCGCCTGGTTGAAGTCCACGCCGCGCCGCCGAGGCCGGTGGTCAAGCACGTGTCTGGTGGACTACTTATGCAGGACGCCGACACCGGCCGCATCGACGCCGACGATCTCGACGCCGCTCTGAAGATCGTCACCTGGCGTCCGCCCACGGCCGAGGAGCTGCGCAGCCTGCTCTTCGCCTGGCGGGTGGCCAAGCACGTGAAGTCCAACGCCATCGTCTACGCCCGCGACGGCCAGACCATTGGCATCGGCGCGGGCCAAATGAGCCGCGTCGACGCCGCCCGCTTCGGCGCCATGAAGGGCGTGCTCCCGCTCAAGGGCTGCGTGGCCGCCTCCGACGCTTTCTTTCCCTTCCCCGACGGCCTTGAAACCGTGGCGGCAGCCGGCGCCACCGCCGTCATCCAGCCCGGCGGCTCCGTCAAGGACCAGGACGTCATCGACGCCGCCGACCGGCTGGACGTCGCCATGGTCTTCACCGGCATCCGCCATTTCCGCCATTGAGGCTTCGCGGAACCGTAGCCCGTCGGCAGCTTGACCCGCGGCTCTCATTCACGCCGTTTCCCGCCCTGCGCCGGCCCGTTCCCTGCCGGTAACCAGCAAATCCCGCATTTCGCTGCCGCTTTGCGACCAATCACAGGTAAAATCGTCTCTATAGTAGGCGGAGTTCCTCTCACTTCTCTGCCTGCGCCGCCTTTTGGCTTCTCCGCACGGTTCCTTTCCCGTTCGGCTGGCCCAAGAGGCCCGGAAACCAAGGATGATGAAGACAAAAACTGCTCTGTTGCCCGCTTGGCTGTCTGTTGCCGCCGCATCGCTTCTGCTGCTGCCGGTTGTACCCGCCTGCGCCCAGACCGCGCCCGCCAAAGCGCCTGCCGCCGCTCAAGACCCGTCCAAGACGCCCGCTCCGGCCTCACCGGGCAGACCCAAGGCTGCCGAGCTCGAGCCCGCCGCCAAGCCCGCGACAAAGCAGCAAGACCGCGCCGTGGCCTACTACCACCTGGCGTTGGCCAACGTCTACGAAGACGAGGCCCTGGAGAATGGCAACAACGACGCCGCGCGCCTGGCCGCCGACGAGTACAAGTACGCCCTCGACGCCGACCCCGCCTCTCCGCAGTTGAACGACGGCCTGGCCGACCTCTACTTCCGCACCGGCCACGTCCACGACGCCGAAGTCACCGCCCGCGGCCTGCTCAAGATCGCTCCCGACGACATCGAAGCCCACAAGCTGCTGGGGCGCATCTACCTGCGCCAGTTGAGCGATGCCTCGAACGCCGTCAGTTCGTCCTCACCCTCGGGCAACGCCCTCGACCAGGCCATTGCAGAGTTTGAGAAGATCGTCGCCCTGCTGCCCAAGAGCGTAGAAGACCGCATGGTGCTGGGCCAGCTTTACACCGTCAAGCACGACGCCAAGAAGGCTGAAGACCAGTTCAAGACCGCCCAGGCCATCGAGCCCGAGAGCGAAGAGGTGGTGCTCAACCTGGCGCGACTCTACGCCGAATCGGGCGACGTGGCTCACGCCGCCAAGGTGATCGAGGCGGTCCCGGTGAATGACCGCAGCCCCAAGATGGAAGCCGCCCTGGGCGCGGCCTACGACACCCTCAAGCAGCCCAAGGAAGCCATCGCCGCCTACCAGCGCGCTGCCGACATGGACCCCGGCGACGCCCACACGCTCGACGCCCTGGGCCAGGCGCTGCTCAACGACAACCAGCTCGACGAGGCCCTCAAGCAGTTCAAGCTGCTGGCCGAGGCCGATCCTGAAGACACCGGGGCCCTGGTCCACATCGGCGAGATCCAGCGCCGCCAGGGCAAGTATGAGGATGCCCTGGCCACCATTCGCAAAGCCCGCAAGCAGGATGCCAACTCACTGGAAGCCGGCTACAACGAAGCCCTGCTGCTCGACGTTCTGGGCCGCTTCGACGAGGCCGCCCAGACCTACGAGAAGATGGTCGACCTGGCCTCGCACGCCAACGGTGCTTACACCACCCAGGAGAAGAGCAACCGAAGCTTCTTCCTGGAGCGCCTGGGCGCGGTTTATCACGAGGAAAACAAGACCGACCAGGCCATCGCCGCCTACCAGAAGATCATCGACATGGGCGGCGAATCTGCCGTGCGCGGCTACGAGGCCCAGGTCGAAACCCTGGGCGAAGCCAAGATGTTCGACAAGGCCGCCGAGATCGCCAGGAAGGCGGTTGAGGCCAACCCCAAGGATGAGGATCTCAAGCTCATCCTCGCCGGAGCGCTGGTGGAGCAGGGTAAGGACGACGAAGCCCTGGCCATGACCAAGGCGCTGCTTACCAATACCGACAAGGACCGCGCGGTGTGGCTCCGCCTGGGCCAGTTCTATGCCGAGATGCGCCGCTGGAAGGACGCCGAGGACGCCTACGCCAAGGCCACGCCACTGGCCGTCAAGACCGAGGAACGCTCCTACCTGCTCTTCCTCAAGGGCGCCCTGGCCGAGCGCCAGAAGCACTTTGAGCCGGCCGAGCAGTTCTTCCGCCAGGCCCTCGATCTCGACCCCGCCAGCGCCATGACGCTCAACTACCTCGGCTACATGCTGGCCGACAAGGGAGTGCGCCTGCCGGAGGCGCTCAAGCTGATCCGCAAGGCCGTGGAGCTGGACCCCATGAACGGCGCCTATCTCGATTCGCTGGGCTGGGCCTACTTCAAGCTGGGCCAGTACGAAGAGGCCGAAGAGAATCTCCGCCAGGCCGTGCAGCGCGACCAGGCCGACCCCACCGTCCACGACCATCTCGCCGACCTCTACGAGAAGACCGGCCGCATCCGCCTGGCCGCGGCGCAGTGGGAGTTGTCGCTGGCCGCCTACGCCAAGTCCGCCCCCGCCGACCTCGAGCCCGGCGAAGTGGCCAAGGTGCAGCGCAAGCTGGAGAACGCCCGCGTCAAACTGGCCAAGCAGGACAGCGCAACGGGGATGCCCAAACCCGAATAACAAGTCTCCGGAGTTCGGCGGCCCTGTTGTAGACTTCCACCATGGCCGCCGACTTCCCAGCCGTCTTCGAAGCTCTGAAGGCCGCCTTCGGGCAGCACCCAGACAGCCTGATCGTGCAAACGGACACGCCTTCCCTCTACAACCTCGTCGGCCGCGTCCCCTCGCCCTATCCGCAGCACAAGGGCCAGCCCATGTGGTTTGGCGCCGTGCGCATGGGCAAGGCTTACGTAAGCTTCCACCTCATGCCGCTCTACATGAACCCGCCGCTCGAGAGCCTCATCTCGCCCGCCCTCAAAAGACGCATGCAAGGCAAGACCTGCTTCAACTTCAAGGCCGTCCCGGAGCCAGCATTGCTTGAAGATCTCAAGGAACTGGTTGAGGCGGCCCTGCAAGACTGGACGGCGAGGAAATATCTCTAGCTCCGTCGCCGCTGCAAGTCGGCTACTGCCTGGTCTCCAGCGGATGCTGCGCATCCTCGAAGAACTGGTTCTGCAGCTTCAGGCTCACGCCGTCGGCCTTGATCGATTTGAGCGCCTCGGCAATCTGGCCCGACCACGCCTTCTGGTCGAACGCGCCCAGTTCCCGGTTCCCCGCCGCGCCCTCGCCCGAGTAGTGATTGGGAAAGCGCGCGTACCACCAGATGCCGGTGTAGACCGACCCGGGGAGCGACTGCCGCTTCTGGTCCGCGCCCGACTCGTCCGCCGCGCGATCCATGTGCACCAGGTCGGGGCGGGCAATGAGCATCAGCGAAGTCTCCGTCTCGCCGGCGTGCATGTCCACTTTGGTCTTCATCGCGGGCCGCCCCGGCACGTCCGTGTTCGGCAAACCGAAGACGTAGACCACGTAGTCGCGCGGGCTGGCCAGTTGCGCCTGCGCAAACAAGGGCAGCAGGCTCTCGTTGCCGCCGTGCCCGTTCACGATGACCACTTTCTTGCAGCCGTTGCGCGCCATCTCCTTCACCGTCTCCTGCAACAGCGTCAACTGCGTCGTCAGGCTGTAGGCCACCGTGCCCGGCTGCTGCTGCGCCTCGAAGATCTGTCCGAAATAGTACTCCGGAAACACCACCGCGTACTCCTGCTTGACCGCGTTCATCACCGCGAAGCGCACATCCAGCAGGTCGGTGCCCAGCGGCAGGTGCGGCCCGTGCTTCTCGATGATGCCGAAAGGCAGCACGCAAACCCCCTGCGACTGGTGAATGGCCTGAATGAAGTCCGGCCCGGTCAGTTCTTCCCACTTCGGCGACAAGCTGCTCTGCCCCATGCAAACGCCCGCCGCCAGCAACAGCGCCGTCAGAACCACCATCTTGCCGCACATGTTTTTCATCGTCACACCTCTTGCAACTTGAACCTGAGAATCATACCACTCGCGCGGGCGATGCATCACTGAGACTCGTAGCGGGCAAGTTTTCAAATAGGCGACAATCCGCTCGACACCGGAGACTTTGCACATTGCTCAACGAGAGCATTAGGCTGATGGCAACAATGAGCAATCGAGACAACCCATCCCGATCGCACGCCGGAACTTTACCGAATTGCCGGAATTGATCAAGACGATCCGATGGCAAAGTCATGACATCTGCTGGATCGGGCGCATGTGAGACTGTCCCCGCTAACTCGTCACAAGTGTTGGGGGCTAAGTCACGAGCCACGGTGCGAACGAGTTCTCGCTTGGCTGCTGGACATTGAAAAGGCGGACACCTCGGGCATCGAACCCAGGCAAAGATATCTGGCGATGAATGAGCCGCGCAGCGCGCGGCCTCCGGCAATCGACACGCTGTTTTGTCTGGCCTTATTCGCATCCGTCGTTCTTAGCCGTGCGTTTACCAGCGGGCATGTCTGCTATGTCGTTGGCCCGTTACACCGGGTTGCCATCGCCAATGGAAGTTATGTCATGCAACCGCCCGGCTACTGGCTCTTCAATCGCATGGCGGCGTTCTTTCCCGATCCTGCACACGGCACTCTCATCTTCAACTGGCTGGTCTCGGCCGCTGGAGCCGTCGTTTGTTATCTCACCGCGCAGCGCCTGCTCCAACCCGATAGAGCGCAACTTGTCGCCATCCTCGATTCGGTCGTTTCTTTGCGTGGTTCTCCGGCGATGTGAATGGCCCTTACGCCTCGCAGCTTCTCTTTCCTGTGCTGACCCTCTATCTCATGCTGCGCGCAACCGAACGTCCGAGTCATACCCTTGCATGCGCGGCCGGTCTCTCTTACGCAAGAGGGGCGGGATTCCGTCCATCGGACGGAGCGTTTCTCGCTCCCCTGTTTTCTCTACTTCGTTTTTCTGCGCCTGCCTCGAAGTCAGGCGGTCGTCTGCCTGACGACAGCAGTTGCCGCGGGCCTGGCCTGGCTGATCCCGAGCCAGATCGCTCTTCATCGGCATCCCTTAACAACCTGGGATCAGCTAACAGCCTGTGGTGAAAGTCGGGATTTGAAAGGGCACGGCTTTAGTTGTGCCGCAAGAAGCTGAGAATAAAGGGTGGGCTTTAGCCGCCGAGGGAAGTTTTTGAGGGGTCAGGGGTCAATTGATGCAGACAATTCGATGACACGCCGATGACATGAGCCGAATGCCCAGACGATAGCCTTGCATCAATGGCGCCATTAGCAAGTTATCGGAGCGGACTGGTCATGAACAAAAGCGTCAAAGCCTCTGAAACTTACGATGCAACTGCTCCCCCTGCCACGTTGCTTCCGGCGGTGGTTGGATTCTTTTTCTCTTTTCGCCTCATCATCGTGCTTTTGGCAGTGCGAATGGTCGGAATGGACCCGCAAACCGGCGCCGGCGTCGGCCTTGCCCTTAACTTCCTGCTCCTTGGAGTCGTGGCTTTTCACTCATTTGGTCCTGTCCCAATGACTTCGGTATCGCTCTTTCATTTACCATGCGGCTTTTGGGTGGTTCTCTTTCTCGGATTCTCCGGCTGTAGCCTGTTCTGGAGTGTTGCCGCATCGTTGCCCGCCGCTGTGGCCTTTTGGTGCGCAATGGCCGCGGATACAGCAATGGTTTTTCTTCTCCTGCGCACCGGTCCTATCGGCGAAGTGTCTGCCGCGCTGATGAGGGGATACGTTTATGCCGCCTGCTGCATCGCTCTGGTAGGTTGGATATTGCCTGCGGAATCGGATCTTCGGCTGGGGGATGAAAACCTTCTGGGACCGAATGCATTCGGCTATGCCTGCGCATTTGCGATCTTTCTCGCGGAGTATCTGATCTTAGTAAGGCGCAATCAGGATCGATGGAAGTTTTCCGTGGCGTTTCTGGCCATTACTCTTCTCCGCAGTCTCTGCAAAACCGCAATCATCGCCTTTATCGTAGGTCAGGCTGTTCTCTTGATATTGGATAAATCAATAAGTCGAAAGAACAAAATGTGGATCGTACTCACCGCAGTCCTTGTCCTGGCAGCGACATCGGGCATGATAGCGTCCTACTTGAATGCCTACATAGACACCGGGACTCAGGCGGAATCGCTTACTGGCCGAGTCGGAATATGGGCATACATCTTTGCGGAGGCGCTTGACCGGCCGTGGATTGGACATGGATTTCACTCTGTCTGGAAGGTTATACCGCCTTTCTACATCGACCAGTTTGAGGCTCGCCACGCGCACAACGAGCTGTTGCAGCAGTTCTATACCTACGGTGTTGTCGGCGTATTCATGCTGATCGGTCTTTATCGCAGTTTCTATCGCCAGGTCAGGAAACTACCTGTGTCTCCCCTGAAACCGTTGCTGTTTGGCCTGTTCTTCTTCGTTCTCGTGCGCGGACTCGCCGATACCGAAACCTTCGATCTCTCCCTTCCGTTATGGGCTATCGTGATGTACTCGGCAGTTATGGCGGAGAAGTACGGGGTAACCGTAGTTGGTGGCAACCATCGATGAATTCGCGGAAGAGTTTAACTGCCATGTCTGTTCTCGCCCTCCGTGACCTGCCTGAACTGCCTGCTCGGTCCGCTTCTCCTGTTCAAGTTCGGAGCTAGGCTCTATACCGTCCGTTCGCCTTGCCCGGCAAAGCCAACCTGGCCGCGCGTATCGCCGACAAGGAGATCGGCATGTACACGCACTACGCCGTTCGCCATCGATTCATGATCCGGCTCGCCGGCGAACTGAAAACCGGAACAAACCGTTAACAGCCTGTGGTGAAAGTCGGCATTTGAAAGGGCACGACTTTGGTCGTGCCGTCGGTGTTAGTGACAATTTCGCTTCCAATCGTCAGGCAGAACCTGCCTAACCGCATCGTGAATATCTTGACCTCGGCCAACAGCAGGCCCTGGCTGATTTCCGTTAAATCTACCGGCAGCTCCTCATTCACGATCGTATCGGGCTCCGCTTTAGCCCCATTAACCCCTTATGACGTTACGTATCTGTGGTGGGGAAATTAGCCACGATCCGTTCGCGCCTTAGACGAGAACTTCGATGTAGCACGCGCGGGCGTGGTT
>JARLGE010000291.1 GCA_031296215.1 Occallatibacter sp. | reverse complement strand
GTGGAAGGATTCAGGGACGACTTCAAGGTTGTCGTAGAGCTGGCCGGGCCGACCGCCTGGCTGACCGCCGTCGAGGTGCTGCCGGCAAAACTCGCGTCGCCAGCATAGACCGCCGTGATGGAGTCGGTGCCCGTCGTCAGCTCCGTGGAGGTCAAGCTCGCCACGCCGCTGCCCAACGGCGCAGTTCCCAGCGATATTGCTCCGTTCATGAAGGTGACGTTCTCTCCATTGGGCGGCGCGCCGGCTGCGGAAGAGACCGAAGCGGTCAAGGTCACCGGCTCTCCATAAACGGACGGGTTCGGCGTGGGCACGGGCGTGAGCGTCGTGGTTGTCGCCGTCAAAGTTGAACTGTCGAAGATGAAGCCGTGCAACACGGAGTTGGTATCCGCGTAGGTTCCGGCAATCACGCCCGAGGCATTGATCGCCAGGCCGCCGGTGCCTTGCTCGGCAGCCGTACCCGCGTTGGGATCGTCAACAGTGGTGATGGTTCCATCGGCCGCACGCAGGTAGCCGTGAAAGACGTAGTCCCCATCGGTGACGAGACCGACGATCTCCCCCGAAGCATTGACGGTATTCAAAAGGAAATTGCCGATACTGCCCGTTCCACTGGGATTGGGGCCGTTGCCATTCAGAAGTCCGGTGCCTTCGGCCTTCACTGCGCCGACTTTGGAAAGCAGGCTCCTCAGTTTATTGAGAGGGCTATTTGCTCTCCTGGACTTGCTGGAAAGGCCATAGCCCTTGCCGAGTTGGCTGAACCTACTGTTGAGTCTGCGACCCGTGCCCCCGCGCAGTGCGCTGGTCACGCCGGAGCCGGGTGCGTCGTAGGTCACGATCGTTCCACTGGCCGACCGGACAAAGCCATGCACTACATTGTTTGCATCCGTGAAGGATCCGGAGACATCCCCGGCTGCATCGATGGCGTCCGGATACGTTCCCTGGTAGGTGGCCGTGCCCGCGCCAGGAGCGTCGATCGGCGTGATGGTGCCCGTGGATGCGAAGCGCACAAAGCCGTGAATCACATTCGTCGAATCCATGAAAGCGCCGATCACGTCCCCTGCCGCGTCAATGCCTGTGACAGCGGATCCCTGCTCAGCTGCCGTGCCGGCGTTCGGAGGGTTGATGAGGGTGATCGTGCCGCTGGCGTCGCGCAGGAATCCATGTTCCGCGCCATTCCCATCGATGTAAAGCCCCGCGACGTCTCCTGACGCATTGATGCTGATGACGTATGTTCCCGGGTTGGTGCTCCCGTAGCTGGTGGGTAAGGACACCGCGTCGAATTTGGAGATTGCGCCTGTGGCGGAGCGCACAAAACCGTGAGAAAAGGAATTCGTGCCGGACGCAGTCGCAAGAGTAGTCGAGTAGTTTCCTGCGATCTCCCCAGAACCATTGATACAAACTGGAAAGGTTCCTTCCATATTGCCCGTGTCTTCACCAGTAACATCGAGGATGGTTATTGCGCCAGTGGATGCGGCGCGTACAAAGCCGTGCACCCGGTTGCTTGCGTCGTGGTAAAGTCCCGCGATATTCCCTGCCGTGTCGAAGCCGATGGGGATGGTCTCGATTTTGCTCCCGCCCGTGCCCGAAGCATCAAAGGGGGTAATCGTGCCGCCCACAGGCAGCACAAAAGCATGTTCATTGCCACTCTTATCAATGTAGATTCCCGTTACATCTCCCGCTGCGTCGATGGCGGTGGCGGCGGTTCCCTGATGCGCTCCCGTGCCCGCGCCTGTGACATCGATGGAGGTGAAGGGTGAGCTTTGAGCAGTAACCCCCGACGACGTTACGGCGATGAGCCCTGCAACGAGCAGAGCCCTGAAAAGCAAAACTCGAGAGCTTGCTAACATGACCTAATACCCCAATGGCCCGAGCAGCATGGCTTGGATGTTCCACCCAAGTTTATGTTTGCCGTGCCCTTTCTGCGTTTGATTTTGAAAAGCTCCGGGCCTGCCTTGAATGGAATAGAGAGTGGCTACCGCGACTTGCCAGAGGTTTGCGCGATGGTATGTCCTCATCCCCCACCCCGTCAAGATCGGAGCCAGGGTAGAGCATTGGTTTGGGAGGAGGCGGATCGACGAAGGAATTGAACTTGAAAAGATCGTCTCCCTGAAAGCGATCGGCGGATTCGTCAACAAGGGCATTTCGCTGCTTCCCATGTCCGAGCCCCTGCCTCGCTACTCATACCGCAGCGCCACCACCGGCTCAACCTTCATCGCGGCGCGGGCAGGAATCAGGGTGGCGGCCAGGGCCACCAGCGCCAGCAGTAGCGTGACGCCCGCATAGGTAGCCGGATCCCACGGCCCCACATTGAACAGCAGGCTCTTCAGCAGTTGCGCCGCCCCGAGCGCCGCCCCCAATCCCAGCACGCCGCCCACCACAATCAGCCTTGCGCCCTCGCCGACAATCAGCCGCAGAATGTCCAGCCGCGTCGCCCCCAGCGCCATGCGCACGCCAATCTCCTGCGTCCGCTGCGTCGCGACAAAAGAGATCACCCCGTAAAGGCCGATCACCGCCATCAGCAGCCCGCAAAAGGCAAAGAAACCCAACAAGGAAGTTTCGAACCGCGGCCGATCAGCCAGTTTGCTCACATGCCGGCTCAGCGTCTCCATCTCCACCGGAACCGTCGCATCCAGTGCGCCGATCTGTGACCGTATCCAACCCTCCGCAGCCTCCGGATCGGTCCCCGTCTTCACCACCAGCACCGCATCCGCGTTCCAGTCATCCGCCACGTTGCGCCGCAGGCGATAGTACTCCGGCTCGTCGTCGCCCGCCAGTCCCGCGTTCTTCACATTGGCCGCAATCCCCGCCACGGCATACCACGGACCATTGGGAACAAGCTGCAGCTGTTTGCCCACCGGGTCCTCGCTGCCAAACAGCCGCGCCGCCAGCAGACTGCTCAGGATCAGGAACCGTTGGCTCCCTGTCCGTTCCTCCGCCGTAAATGCTTGCCCGCGCACAATCGGAATGTCGAGCGACGAGAAGTACTCCGGCGTCACCCAGCGCCACGCCACCATCCCGCCCGTGCCGCCGGCCATCTTGGGCTTCCCTTCCACAGCCATGATGCTGAAGATCTGATCGCCGTGCGTGCCTCCCGGCGGCAGCGAGTCACTCATCCCCACCGTCAGCACCCCCGGCAGTCTCCGCATCGCCTGCTCCGCCCGCAGAAAGAAATCCATCCGCTTCTGCGGTGTCGTGTAGCGGTAGCGTGGCAAAGGAACCCGCACCGCAAGAACGCCCCGCGTATCCATGCCAATCCCCTGCTGCTCCAGGTTCCTGAAGCTGCGCAGCAACAGCGCCGCACCCGTCAGCAGTACCATGCTGATGGCGATCTGCGTCACCACCAGGCAGCGCCGCAAATGAACCCGCGTTTCCCCACCGGCCATGCGTCCCGCCAATGCAACCGGCCGCGGCGCGTGCAGAGCCGGCAGTGTCCCGAAAAGCAATCCGCACGTCAGCGAAAGCAGGAACGTGAAGCCGATGATACGAAGGTCCAGTTGTGCATGGCTCAGGAAAGGAATCCCGGCAGGTGCAAGGTCAACGAACACCCGCAGCAGCACCACTGCCATCGCGCATCCCGCCAACGCCCCGCCCAGTGAAAGCAATAGCGCCTCCGTCAGTGTCTGTCGCAGCAGCCGGCCGCGGCTGGCCCCCAGCGCGAAACGCACCGCCAACTCGCGCTCCCTCTGCCGCGCCCGCGCCAGCAGCAGGCTGGCGACATTTGCGCACGCAATCAGCAGCACCGACACCACCGCGCCAAACAGGATCCACGCCAGCAGCCGCACATCGTGGACCTGCCGGTCGCGAATCGACCGCACCCGCAGATGCACCTCCTTGCGAAACTGAGGCGGAGCCAGATTCAGGGAGTAGTTGAACACCGGCTGCAACGCCGCCTCCGCGGTTGCAAGGTTAATGCCCGGTTTGAGCCGGGCAAACGCGTACATCACCGCACCGGGATCGGCCTTGCGCTGCATTGCCTCGTCCAGGGCCTGCGGCACAACAATGTCGGCGGGCTCCAGTGCCGGCATCTCAAAGTCTCTGGGCAGCACGCCAATCACGCGCACCTGGCTGCCATCGATATCGATCAGCCGGTTCAGAATGCCGGGATCGAGACCGTAGTGCGATCGCCACAGGTCATACGAGATGAGAGCTGCCTTGGGTCCGTTGGGCCGATCCTCTTCCGGCAGAAAATTCCGGCCCAGTTGCGGCGAAATCCCCAACGTGGGCAAAAAGTTCTGTTCCACGCTCGCGCAACTGAGCCGCGCGGGATTCCGTTCCGTCAGGTCGCACGGCCTGGCGCCCGTCTCTGACGTGAATGCCTCAAAGGCCTTCTGATTGTCACGCCACTCGTAGTACGAACCGCCCAGCATGAACTCCTGCGGAATAATTGGCGCCACCAATCCCACCGATACCAACCGGTCGTCGTGCGCGTACGGCAACGCCCGGAACAAGATCCGGTCCACCACGCTGAAAACCGCCGTAGTCGCCCCAATCCCCACCGCCAGCGTGGCAATCACCGCGACGGTAAACACCGGATTACGCCGGAATCCCCGCAGTCCATAGCGCACATCCTGGGCAACCGTGCCCATCCACCAGCCCGGCCGCTGCTCGTGGCACTGCTCCCGCGTTCGCTCCACGCCGCCAAACTCTATCAGCGCCTGCCTGCGCGCTTCCTCCGGCGTCATCCCGGCAGCGATCCGCGCCTCCGTCGCCTGCTCCACGTGGAACCGCAGTTCTTCATCCAGTTCCTGCGGTTTCCGTCGGAAAAGCATAAAACGGAGACGGGTTAGCCACTCCTTCATCATGACGCCGCCTCCGGAATCCGCCCCAGAACCAGCCCAATGGCCCCCGACAGCCGCTCCCAGGTCTTGAGCTCAGCCTCCAGTTGCTCCCTGCCCGCCGCGGTCAGCGCGTAGAACTTCGCCCGCCGGTTGTTCTCCGAGGCGCCCCAGTCGGCCCTGATCCAGCCCTTGTACTCCAGCCGGTGCAGCGCCGGGTAAAGCGACCCCTGACCAATCTGCAGCACCTCTTGCGACATTTGTTGGATGCGCTGCGCCACACCCCAGCCGTGCATCGGGCCGACGGCAAGCGTTTGCAGAATCAGCAGGTCCAGCGTTCCCTGCAACAGTTCGGTTGATTCGGCCATGGTTCCCCTCGACATTCGACAATAGACTGCCGCATCGTCCTGTCGAATGTCAAGGGGAATAATCTCGAACCCTATCCATCTCAGCTCACGGAACATTCGATCTCCTCCCCGCGTAGAGATTATTGACACGGCCATGTCTGCATACCCGCCGAGCCGTCGCAAGCGAAGGAGAATTCCATGCGCAAGATCCTCAGCGCCGCCACCCTGGCCGCCATCCTGCTCTTCACAATCCCCGCAATTTATGCCGCGCCGCCCGTCGCTTCGAAGGGCGCGCCAGGCACAATCGTCATCGTCTTCAAGGATGGACACCGGCAGAGCTTCAACCTGGCTGACATAGAGCGCGTGGAGTTCCCTACCAGCGAGGTTGCCGTAACATCCAGCACCGCGGGCCCCTCACGCGGCCATTTCCTTGGCAAATGGGAGGTGGGGGATGGCGCCGGAAACAATTTTTCCATCACTCTGCAGGAAGACGGCAACGCCATGCGGTCGATAGGCGATGTGCATGGGAAGTGGGCTTACGTGAACGGCGAGGCGCAAATTACCTGGGATGACGGCGCAGAGGATGCGATCCGCAAGGTCGGATCGAGATATCAGAAGTTCGCCTACACCGCGGGCAAATCCTTTACAGACATTCCCGCAAACGTCACCAACGCCCGCAACACCACGCCGAAGCCCATCTAGGTTTGAGGTTCCAAGCGGCTGTCACTTCGCCCTTGCGGGTATCATAGACGTGGAGCGCCGGGGTGGATCGGCAGGACTCCAAGTCCAAGACTCAGCAAGGAAGATTGCCGCGCGTGAAACCCGACATGAAAGTTCGCCTGGCCGGGATTGAGTTTGTCAACCCTGTCATTGCCGCCAGCGGCACCTTCGGCTACGGAATTGAGTTTGAAGAGATCGTCTCGCTGGAGGCGATCGGCGGCTTTGTCACCAAGGGAATCTCGCTTCTTCCGATGGCCGGACACGCGGCTCCGCGCATTGTGCAAACCGCTGCCGGCATGCTCAACGCCATCGGCCTGCAGAATGTCGGCGTTGAGGAGTTTATCGAGCGCAAACTCCCTCCCCTGGCGCGCTATCCGCTCTGCAAGGTTATCGTCAACGTCTTCGGGTACACGGTGAACGACTACATCGCCGTGATTGAGCGGCTCAACCGGGCCGCGGGCATCGCCGCTTACGAACTGAACGTCTCCTGCCCCAATGTCCACGCCGGCGGGATGGCGTTTGGTTCCGATCCCGGATCGCTCGAATACCTTGTAACCCGGGCCAAGGCCGCTTGCAAGCGGCCGCTGATCGTCAAGCTCTCGCCCAATGTGACTTCAATTGCCCGCATGGCCAAGATCGCCGCCGACTCCGGCGCCGACGCGGTTAGCCTGACCAACACCTTTCTCGGCATGTCGATCGATGTAGAGACCCGTAGGCCGCGCCTGAGCAACATCACCGGTGGGTTGTCCGGACCGGCCATCAAACCCATCGCCCTGCGCATGGTGTACGAAACCGCGCAAATGGTCGGCATCCCCGTCATCGGCCTCGGAGGCATCGTTACTCCTGAAGACGCGGTGGAGTTTCTGCTCGCTGGCGCCGCCGCCATTCAGGTGGGCACGGCCAGTTACGCAGACCCTCGAGCCACCGAGCGTCTGGCCAAGGGCTTGGAATCCTGGTGCCGCGCCAACCAGGTCGAGCGTGTGAGCAGCCTCACCGGAGCGCTCGACATCGAACGCTCCTGAGCAGCCTTGCCACGCTGCCGCAAAGGTACGCTTCCCCTTGACAAGCAAACGTCTACAGCACTCTTGAGCACCCGCGCCGGCCCCCGCCGAGGAGGCTCTCTGCCCCCCGCGCGCACAGTCCCGCGGAACGACAAACAAACGCCTGTGATGTAGCGCACAGCGAGTCGTTCTTTCGAATGGGTAACTTCGCACACGTCAGACGGCGAGTTCCTGGTGGCGCATCGATTCTTTCCTGTTCTCCAGGTCATCGCTGGTACCTGCACACCGAGCGAGGTAGGTATGGGTCAGTCGATTTGGAGTTCGATGCAGCAAAAGGGCTACAGCCGCAGAGAGTTCATGCAGTTCTGCGCCGCGGCCGCAACGGTGGCCGGCTTTGGGCAAGCAGGCGTCGCCCAGGTTGCTTCCGCATTTGAAAAGAAAGAAAAACCTGCCGTGATCTGGATGCACTTTCAGGAGTGCACCTGCTGCAGCGAATCGTTCATTCGCGCCTCCCACCCGATTGTCGTGGATGCGCTGCTGGACGTGCTGGACCTGAACTACACCGAGACGCTGATGGCGGCCTCGGGTTTCCAGGCAGAAAAGAGCCTGACCGACACGATCACCAAGAACAAGGGCAAGTACATCGTGCTGGTCGAGGGCGCGGTGCCCACGGCCGATGGCGGCGTCTACTGCATGATCGGCGGCAAGACCGCGGAATCGATTCTGCAGACCGTGGCCAAAGATGCCGCGGCGGTTGTGGCCTGGGGCAGTTGCGCCTCGAACGGCTGCGTGCAGGCCGCCAAGCCCAACCCCACCGGCGCCACGCCTATTTATAAACTTGTCGACAAGCCGGTCATCAATGTGCCCGGCTGCCCACCCATCGCCGACGTCATGATGGGCGTGGTCACGCACCTGCTGGTGTTGGGACAGGTTCCGGCGCTCGACTCGCAGGGCCGGCCCAAGGAGTTCTACGGCCGCCGCGTCCATGACACCTGCTACCGGCGCCCCAACTACGACGCCGGGCTGTTCGTCGAATCGTGGGACGACGAGAATGCGCGCAAGGGCTATTGCCTTTACAAGATGGGCTGCAAGGGGCCGGTCACCTACAACGCCTGCTCGGTGGTCAAGTGGAATGAAGGCACCAGCTATCCCATCCAGTCGGGCCACGGCTGCATCGGTTGCAGCGAAGCCGGCTTCTGGGACAACGGGCCGTTCTATCAGCATCTCGCCTCGTTCCCCGGATTCGGCATCGAGAGCACGGCCGACACGGTGGGTACCGTGGTGGGCGTCGCCACCCTGGCCGGAGTTGCGGCCCATGCGGTGGTCACCAACATTCGCAAACGCGGCGTGATCGCGGAAGTGCACGCTGAAGATCAAAAGGAGTCGTGAGGGGCTATGGCACGCATTGTCGTCGATCCCGTAACTCGCATTGAAGGCCACCTGCGTGTTGAGGCAGTGGTGGAGAACGGCGTCATCACCGACGCATTCAGCTCCGGCACCATGGTGAGGGGCCTCGAGAAGATTCTCATCGGCCGCGATCCCCGCGATGCCTGGGCCATTACCGAACGCGTCTGCGGCGTCTGCACCACGGTGCATGCCCTGACCAGCGTGCGCGCGGTGGAGAGCGCCCTGGGCATCGCCGTTCCTCCTACTGCCGAGCTCATCCGCAACATCATGATGGCCACGCAGTACGTGCAGGATCACGTGATCCACTTCTATCACCTGCACGCGCTCGACTGGGTGGACATCGTCAACGCCCTGAAGGCCGACCCCAAAAAGGCCGCCGAGCTGGCGCAGTCGTTTTCCAAGTGGGATAAGAACACGCCCTCTTATTTCTCCGAAGTGCAGGACAAGATCAAGGCCTTTGCCGCCAGCGGCCTGGGCATCTTCGCCAACGGCTATTGGGGCCATCCGGCCTACAAGCTGCCGCCCGAGGTCAACCTGATCGCCGTGGCCCACTACCTGGACGCCCTGCAGTGGCAAAAGGAAATCGTCAAGATCCACGCCGTGTTCGGCGGCAAGAATCCCCACCCGAATTACCTTGTGGGCGGCGTCCCCTGCTCCATCAACATGAACGAAGTGGCCGCCATCAACGGGGAACGGCTCAATCTGGTCGCGCGGCTCATCGGCCAGGCGGATGAATTCATCAATCAGGTTTACATTCCCGATCTGCTGGCCGTGGCTTCGTTCTACAAGGACTGGGCAAGCTGGGGCGGCGGGTTGAAGAACTACCTTTGCTACGGCGAGTTCCCCACCCAGGGCTACGGTAAGCCGGAGGCGTTCAAGTATCCGCGCGGTGTAGTGCTCAATCGAGACCTCTCCACCGTGCATCCGGTCAACGCCACCGACTCGCAGGAGATCAAGGAATACATCGCCAGCTCCTGGTACAGCTACGAAGGCGGAGACGGCGTGGGCATGCATCCCTGGGCCGGCGAGACAAAGCTCAACTACACCGGACCCAAGCCACCCTTCGAGACCCTGGAAGGACACCAGAAGTATTCGTTCCTGAAGACCCCGCGCTGGAAGGATCAGGCCATGGAAGTGGGCCCGTTGTCGAGGCTGATCGTAGCCTTTGCCTCCGGCCGCACCGACGTCCAGGAACTGGTCAAGGACACGTTGGGCAAGCTCAATGTCCCGGTCGCGGCGCTGTTCTCCACCCTCGGCCGCACCGCGGCTCGCGGCCTGGATGCGGCGCTGGCCATGATCTGGCTCAAGGAGTTCTACGGCCAGTTGATGGAGCGCGTCAAGATCAACGAGGTCTCCACCTTCAACGGCGAGCGCTGGGAACCCTCGAGCTGGCCGGCGGATGCGGAGGGCGTCGGTCTCACCGAGGCGCCCCGCGGAGCCCTCGCGCACTGGATCAAAATCAAGAACGGCGCTATCGACAACTACCAACTCGTCGTGCCCACCACCTGGAACGGCTCGCCGCGCGACGGCAAGGGCCAGCACTCCTCGTTCGAGGCTTCGCTGATCGGCACGCCGGTGGCCAAGCTCGATGAGCCGGTCGAGATCATCCGCACCATCCATTCCTTTGACCCGTGCCTGGCCTGCGCCGTGCATCTGTACGATCCGCAGGGACGGCACATCAGCCAAGTTTCCTTCGAGTGATGCCCATGAGCACCCCAGTTGTTGCAACAGGCAATGCGACACCGGTCCCCAACGGGCAGCCGGTCGAGTATAGACGCATTTACGTGTGGGAGATGCCCGTCCGCGTCTACCACTGGATCAACGCGGTGGCCCTGGTGGCCCTCTGCGTCACCGGCTACATGATCGGGGCTCCCATCCGCATGTTCTATGCGGCCGAAGCCTATCAGCAGTACTGGTTCGGCTGGGTGCGCTTCATTCACTTCACGGCCGCGTTCATTTACGTCTTCAACTTCCTGGCGCGTCTCTACTGGGGCTTCGTGGGCAACAAGTACTCCAGTTGGGCTGCCTTCTTCCCGCTGAAGCGCTCCCAGCGGCAGGAAATTGTCGACGTCATCAAGGCCGATGTCTTCGAAGTCAAGATGCACGGCCCCATCTCCACAGGCCACAACGCCCTCGCCGGCTTCATCTACTTCGGTACCTTCCTGGCGTTTGTCTTTCAGACCATCACCGGCTTCGCGCTTTATTCCAGCATGAGCAACTCCTGGCTCCCGCGCATGTTTAACTGGATTGTTCCGCTCCTGGGCGGCGACTTCGGCGTCCGCTTCTGGCACCACCTGTTCCTGTGGTTCTTCGTCACCTTCATCATCGTTCACATCTACCTTGCCTTCTATCACGACTACATCGAGGGCCGCGGTACGGTATCCTCGATCATCGGCGGATGGAAGTTCGACAGGGTGGAGAAGCGTGGCAAGTAGTTCAACGGCAAATCAACACAAGAAAACGCTGGTGCTTGGCCTGGGCAACGTCCTCATGGGCGACGAAGGCATCGGCGTGCACGTCGTCAGGGCGGTGGAACAGAAGCTGGCCGAGTACCCGCCCGCTGCACTTGTGGAATGTCTGGACGGCGGCACCGGCGGCTTTACGCTGCTGGAGCCGCTCCAGCAAGCCGCTCGCGTGATCCTCATCGACGCGGCCGCAGACGGCAACCCGGAAGGAACCGTCACCCGCACCACGCCTCGCTTCTCAAAGGACTACCCGCCCACCCTCACCGCCCACGACATCGGCGTCAAAGATCTCCTCGATGTGTTCTACATCCAGGGCGGCGGTCCGGAGGTGGTGCTCTACGCCATCACCATCGATCCCAAACAGCCCATCCGCATGAGCCTGTCCGCAGGCGCGGAAAAGGCCGCTGCACAAGCGGTGGAGCAAATTCTCACGGAACTGAAAGCTGAAGGGACCGCATCCGCGATTCCCCTCTAGGACCTGTCATCCTGAGTGACCGGAGTCCGCCGCGGCGGACGCAGAGAGTCGAAAGCCTGCCCTAAGCAACGTCGAAGGGGGCCTGCGGTTGTCTATGTCCCTTCCATTCGGCTCGACGCGTTCAAGCGCCCTTCGGCTTCCACTCCAGATAATCCAGCAGCCACTTCCAGGTTGCATCCATGGTCTGTTCCGCCGGCGGAGCAGCAGAAACTGCGGTTGGAAACTTCACCGGCCTGCCTCTGTAGGCCTCGGCCAGTTGCTTGAATACCCTGCCCTGCTCTTTGACCCGCCCGCCGTTGGTCAGTACGCCCAGGCTGTATTCAAGCGAGTTGAAGGCAAACTTGCGATCCACATCGTGACTGTCCCAATAAGTAAACCAGCTCACTCCGGCCTCGACCCCAGCCGTCACCGCCGTTTCCAGCCACGCCGCCTGCTGCTTTTCCGCCATCGACTCGATACAGGTGTTGAACTCCCCTGCCCACACCGGCTTTTGCGCCCTGCCCGCATAGGAGCGAACCAGCGCGCCAAAGGCAGCGAGAATCTTCGTGCTGGGCGGGTCCATCGGGCCTCCGTACTTGAGCGCCTCCGACCACCAGGGATAAGCGTGGATGACCGGGAAGCGATTGGCCGCCAGGGCCTGCGCGGAGAAGGTGTCCGGCCGGAACCACGGATTATGATCCACGCCGTTTACGTGCAGCCCCTCAGGCAAGACGGAATTCATCAGCGTGAACACCTTTGCCATCCAGGCATCGCCAACGGCAGTATCGGCGCGCCAGCAGGTGTTCATCTCATTGCCGAAGTCGAATCCGATGATGTTGCCGTGCGCCTTCATCGTGCGCGCCAGTTCTTCGATCAGCAGCGCCTGCGCCTTCCAGATGTCCGCATCGGTATAAAGGGCGGGGTCGGGCTTGTTAAAGGGCGGCAAAAAGAACCAGCCGCTCAACTGGCCGGTAAACACCGTGACCAGCGCATCCAGGCCGCGTTCCCCCATCAGCGCCAGCAGTTGGCTCAGCCGCTCCAGGTGCGCACCGCTCACCCAGGTCAGGTTGGGCTGAAAGTAAGGCCATATCAGCATTATGCGCAGATGGTCCGCCCCAAGTGCGGAGATGGCGTCGAGGTCCCGTTTGATCGGGTCCACATTCCACTCGTTCCAGCAGAACCACCAATTGTGCGAAGGCGTGTAATTCAGGCCGAATCGATGGCGGCCGAGATCGTTGCCGGCCTTGCCGGCGCTGGCCGGATCCGCCCCCGTCGCGGCAGAGGCGATGCCCCCGGCCAGCACCGGACTTTCCCTGGAAGCCCAGGCCGCCGTGAGAGCTGCGCTGGTCCCACTCGCCAAAAAACTGCGTCTGTCCATGGCACACTCCTGGCGCGCTTTCCCTTGTTTGTCAAGGATATACCCGCGAGCCCCTCCAGGCCCCAGTATTCCCTTTTGTGAAGATCACGCTCCAATCCGCCGACGCATCGGGTATCCTGAAGGCCTTGAAGTGTACGGAGAAACCGCCATGCCTTCCTTTGAAGAGTCGCTCAAGAAGCTCGAATCCATCGTCGATCAACTGGAAAAGGGCGACTTGGCCCTGGAGAAGTCGCTCAAGCTCTTCGAGGAGGGTGTGGGCCTCTCCTCAGCCTGCAAGCAGGAACTGGACGCGGCCGAGGGCAAGGTGCAGATGCTGGTCAAACAGCGCGACGGCTCCCTGAAGCCCGAGCCGTTCCTGACCGAGAAGCCGATTTAAAGACAGGGTCCAGGGCTCAGGGTCCAGTGCCGGAGTGGTGCGAACGGCATTCCTGAAACTCTTCCAATGTTGCAAACTCACTGCGGGACCGCCGGGTGCACGGTTGCGGGGGCAGCCTATCCCCAAATGCGGCCCGGCCGCATTGGCCAGGCTGCCAGGAGCGCCGGTTGCTGACAACCAGGCTGATTCGTCCCGATTACTCCACCGCCTTCCGCTGCATTGGCCCAGCCTGTGAAGATACCTGCTGCGCCGGATGGCGGGTCGACCTCGATCGGGCTTCCTTTGAGCGGCTGCACACCATACCTGAAGGACCGTTGAAGACGCTGGTTGAAGCCAGCGTCGTGCGCGGGTCGACGCCGAACGCCCCCTTGTCGCCCTCGGCCTTTGCCCAAATCCGCATGACGGCTTCCGGGCGCTGTCCGATCCAATCCGAAGACGGCCTCTGCCGCATCCACGCCGAGCACGGCGCAGGCTATCTCCCGGAACTGTGCGCCACCTATCCGCGCATCCCGCACTCGGTGGAACACAGGATCGAGCGGGCGCTCTCGCTGGCCTGCCCGGAGGCCGCGCGCCTTGTGCTGTTGAACCCGGACCTGATGGCCGAGCCGATCCGCGGAGCGCAGGTCCATAGCTGGGACGAGAAGGCTCCCTGCACCACTCCGGTGCGCACCTGGTTCTGGCCCGTCCGCGAGTTTGCCATCGACCTGATCCGCAACCGCGCTTACCCGCTGTGGCAAAGGATGTTTCTGCTGGGTACGTTCAGCCGCCGCATGGACGCCATCATTCAGGGCACGCTGGATCGCTCGATGGCCGCGCTGCTGGCCGACTTTTCCGCGGCAGTGGGCAAGGGAAGCCTGCGCGCCCAGATGGAGACGATTCCCTCCGATTTGGCCCTGCAACTGGAGATGGTGATGGAACTGGTCAGGCTGCGCGTGGACGCCGTCAAAGTGCCGCCGCGCCTGCGCGCGTCTCTCCAGGCATTTATCCAGGGCATTGGCGCGAAGACGGAACCCGGCATCGCAGCGCAGTCCGCTCACTACGCCGCCGCGCACGACCGCTACTACGCGCCGTTCTTTCTCAGGCGCCCTCATATCCTGGAGAACTACCTGGTCAACGCGATCCTTTCCGGGCTGTATCCTTTCGGCCTCAAGCTCTATGAGCCCGATGGCAAGCAGGAGCCGGGCCGGGAATTCGCCATGCTGGCCGCGCAGTTTGCACTGATCAAGGGGCTGCTCATCGGCGTCGCCGGTTGTCATCGGGAGGCATTCTCGAGCGAGCATGTGGTCGAGACCATCCAAGTCGTATGCAAGTACTTCGAGCACGATCCGCAACAGCTCGACGAAATTGAGCAGCTTTTGCGTTCCAGAGACCTCGACAACGCGCGAGGCATCGCCATGCTGTTACGCAACTGAGGCGTGCTGCGGGTGCCGGAAATCCACCGCGCGAGAGAACCCGCGGCCATCCATGCGGAGTTCCTGTGATTCCTCCAATCCCTCGCCGCACTCACCGGCTTGCTGGTTGCTCTTTTTCAGCACACAATGCATCTCCATAAGGCAGCAGATCTGCGCTGCCTTGTTGCCGAGGAGCGCCGTTTGACCCTTCCCGCAGCGAGTCAACCCGGTTCATCATCCCGCCCACACTACGCCGAAAGGTTCCGCTGCATCGGCTCGGCCTGCGAAGACACATGCTGTGCGGGCTGGACCGTGCCCATCGACCGCGCCACCTGGGATAAATACCAAAGCCTTCCCGAAAGCCCCTTGCGCATCCTGGTCAACGCCAGTATGACGCCCAGGGAAGAGTCCGCGGAGGTAGCGGCCGAGGGCGCCGCTCCGGCGGCTTTGGCCACCATCCGGATGAACGCCCAGAACCAGTGTCCGCTGCTCACCGAAGACCGCCTGTGCCGCATCCATGCGCAGGTGGGCGAGAGTTTTCTGTCGCACACCTGCGCCACCTATCCGCGCATTGTCGCATCGGTGAACGGCGTGACGGAAACCACGCTTGCCCTCTCCTGCCCGGAAGCGGCGCGGTTGGTGCTGCTGACGCCGGACCTGTTCACCCCGAATCAAGAAACTTGCGATCCGATTCAGGCTGTGAATGCGGTCAAGGCCGATGCGCCGCACGACCCATCGTCCCCCCAAGCCTGGCTTATGCCCATCCGGGAGGTTACGTTCCGCCTGGTACGCAATCGGGATTACCCGCTGTGGCAGCGGGTGTTTCTGCTGGGCCTGCTTTGCAGGCGGCTGGATTCAACTGCCCGCGGCGAGCTCAAGCGAAGCATTCCCGCCTTCCTCGGCGACTTTGAGGCGGCGGTTGCCGCCGGCTCCCTGTGCGCGGCCATGCAGACACTCCCCGTGGACCGCAAGGCCCAGTTGGATTTGGTGCTAATGCTGGCTGGCATGATGCTGCGCAAGTCCAATGTGCGGCCTCGCTTTGTGGAGTGCATTCAGGCCTTCACCGCGGGCATCGGCAACGGGCCGGGCGCCACCCTGGACTCGCTGGCGGCGCACTACGCCAACGCCCACGACCGTCACTTCGAGCCCTTTTTCCTCCGTCATCCCCACATCCTGGAGAACTATCTGATCCACACCGTCTTCCGCCGCCAGTTTCCCTTCGGTCGGGAAGGCCTCGCCGCCGGCTCAAAGGTGGATAGGACGCGGGAGTTTGCCCTGTTTTGCGCGCAATTCGCGCTGATGCGTGGCCTGCTGATAGGAGTGGCCGGCTTTCATGGTCAGGCGTTTTCAGCCAAGCACGTGGTGCACACGGTACAGGCCGCATCCAAACACTTCGAGCATCACCCGGAGTTTCTCAAGCTGGCCCATGAATTGCTGGTGAATAACAAGATGGACGGGGCGCGGGGCATGGCGATCCTGCTCAGAAATGCTGAGGTGGCGCCAGGCGCACGCGCAGCCAGGCCAGCAGCTCCGGAGAGAGCCGATTCAGCGCCCGTAGCTGAAAGATTGGCCGGGGAGCCGGTGGCTGTTCCGGGGTAGGCTCAGGCCCGGCTAGGCTGAGCCCCTCGGGAATCGCCTTATCGGCTCGCGCGCGGGCCACCATGGCGTCCGCGTGGCGCAGGGCGGCAAGGAACGACAGCTTGCGTTCGGGAAGCGGTAGCTCCCGCTCTGCCACTCCATGGATGAGCAGGCAGACGTCGGGGCGCACGTGGTGGACAACGCTGTTGGACTCGAAGATGAAGTTGGTGCCGCGGCCGAACCGGGGCCAGAGCTGGTTGAGGGGCTGGTTCAGTTCCCCGTCCAGCGCTGAGACCAGCAGCGCCCGCGCCGCTCCGGCGGCCAGATAGCGGCCGGTGTCGGTTTCTTCGCCCGGCGTGGTTTCTTCCCAAATGGGGCTGCTTGCTGGGCCGGGCCCTGGCTTCCCCGCCCACTCCGCCCGCCCTTTCTCAAGAATCTGGCCCAGGAGTTGGGCGCGCAATCCTCGCGGAAGTTTTTGAGCTGGATCATCGGCCGACAAGGCGCGGCTCGGCGATACGGGCTGCCTGTGTTCGTGGGTCGTGACCTTGACCGCGGTCCAGCGGTACTCCGTCAGGGCGCCGATCAGGGCGCAGACCAGTGTGGTCTTGCCCACCCCCCGATTGCTGCCGCCCACCACGATGATCGCCATCTGCCTGCTTCTCCGGCTGGTTTTGCCTTGCTGATCCCGGTTCGGCCCGATTGTCGCTCATCGTGCCTCATTGCTGGAAGCGGAGGCAGTTACGGTCCGCGTCCTTCACATACATCTCGCGCGTGCCCCAGCTCTGGTCGATGGGCGGAGTGTCGATTGTGACTCCAGCCGCCACAAACTCCGTGTGCAGCGCGTCCACGTTGTCCACCAGCAGATTCACCACGCCGCCGGCCACGCCGTCGCCGCCGAAGGAAGACAGAATAATCCAAATACCGTCGCGAGAGATACCAAAATAGCACGGGTCGCCGTTACTGCCGTTTGGGCCATGGCCAAATTCCAGCGTGAAGCCCAGGCGTTTGCAGTAAAACTCCTGCGCCGCGACGGCATTCGAAACATGCAGCAGGGGAACAGACTGTTTGATCATCCGTGGACCTCCGGGTTCATTCTTTGTCGCTTTTGGGGCCTTTTGCGCTTCGTTTGGCCATGCGGCCCACAATGGCTATCTCGCGCAGCACCTGGGTAAGCGGCCGCGCGGGCGTGCCCCACAGCACAGTTCCGGGGCGCAGGCCCTCGTTGGTCACCGTCTTGCCGCTCAGCACGCCGGCCTGCCCGCCCAGAATCACGCCGGGGCCAACGTGCGCGTGGTCGCCGATGCCCACCTGGCCAGCGAGGACGGCGCCCTTGCCGACGGTGCTGGAACCGGATATGCCGGTTCCCATGACCAGAATCACGTCCTCGCCAATTTCGCAGTTGTGGCCCACGTGGACCAAGTTGTCGATCTTTGTGCCGCGACGGATGCGTGTCTCCCGCAGAGCCCCGCGATCGACGGTCGAGTTGGCGCCAATCTCTACGTCGTCCTCGATGACCAAGGTGCCCTGCTGCGGAAATTGCGTGTAGGCGCCGGTTGCTGAGTCGCGCACGTAGCCAAACCCATCCGCGCCCAGCACCGCGCCCGCGTGCACGACAACGCGATTGCCGAGCGTGGTTCCCGCATAAAGCACGGCGCGCGGATAGATGCGGCAGTTCTCGCCGATGCGCACGCCGTCGCCAATGACCGCTCCTGCTTCGATGCGCGTTCCCGCGCCAGTGATTGCGTGGTCGCCGAGGACTGCTCCGGGGCCGATGGTTACGCCTTCGCCGAGCCCCACTTCCGCGCCCAGCACTGCGGAGGGGTGGACGCCGGTTGCGGCCTTGGCGGGATTGAGGAGCTTGCCGGCGCGCGCAAACCAGAGGCGCGGCTGCGCAGCCTCGACGACCTGCTTGTTCCCAAAGTTCGGGAGCGGCTCGGGAGAGCCGCCGCGCAATACGACAGCTCCCGCGTTGCTCGCCTGGGCTTCAGCGGACGAGGCAAAGTCTTCGGCAAAGATCAGATCAGACGGACAAGCCTGCGCGGATGAGTTCACGCCCCGCACGACAAACTCCGGGCTTCCTGCAACCAGCTTGCCGCCCAATGCTTCAATCAGTTCGCCCAGGGTCATGTATTCTCTCCTCGGATGCGCGGCCTCAATAGAGCCCCGGCTCCCCCGCCGGACGAGTCTTCCACCGCCGGTGAATCCACAGCCACTGGTCAGGATAGCGCCGAATCCAATCTTCTGTTGCCGAGGCGCACTGCTGCGTCGCGGCAACAATGTCGGCCTCGGCGTCGCCGCTGTGCTGAAAGACCAGCTCCGGCCCGAAGTGCAGCACATACTTCCGCTCCGCCGGCTCCCACAGCATGAACCCCGGCAGCACCGCCGCCCCGGTCTTCAGCGCCACGCGAGCCAGGCCGGATGCCGTGCAGGCCGGCCGGCCAAAGAACTCCACAAACACGCCCTGTGGCGGGGTCATGTTGGTGTCCATCAGGATGCCGACCGTCTCCCCGGCGCGCATGGCCCCCAGCAGGCCCCGGGCGAAGTCGTCCTTGTGCAGCACCCGATTGCCGTGCAGGCAGCGGATCGCGTTGACGTAGGCGTCGAGACGGCGATTGTCGAGCCGGCGGATGACCATGCCCATGGGGTGGCCCATCAGCGAGTGGTAGAAGCTGGACAGCTCCCACGCTCCCAGGTGGCCGGTAACGATCAGCACGCCCTTGCCGCGCGCCTGTGCGGCCAGGTAGTGGTCCAGGCCTTCGGTGCGGATCCAGTCGCCGGTGTTCTCCGGCGTATAGCGGGTCATCCGGCAGAATTCGACCAGTTGCCAGCCCAGATGCCGGTAGACGCCGCGGAGCTCCGCTCTCTTCCTTTCGGACGGGTGTTCCGGGAATGCCAGCGCCAGGTTACGTTCGCCCACCCGGCGCAGGCGGCCCAGCGAGTGGTAGACGGCGAAGGCCAGCAAGCCGGCCAGCAGGCGCGCCACCCCTCGCGGCAGCGCCCCGAGTGCGCGCGCCACGATGAGGACCAGCCAATACTCCAGATTCTGGCGCATGGAGCTATCCCGCAGGGCGAAAGGCAAAGACCAGTTTAACTTGCCCTGCCCCGGGAGGGAGATGAACGACTCTTACGCCTGGCCAGCGCTCGCTGTTGGCCTGGCCGGCTCAATGGTCGTCGTGGTGCTTGGCGCGCATGAAGTTCTCCGCTACGTCGCGGACAAAGGCGACAGCCCCGGCCGGCACGTCCACGCTGCCCTTGAGGACAGCTTCAAAGGTTTGCGGCTGGCCGTAGTAGAGCTCGGTGTCGTCCTTGTTCTGGCTCACGGCGGTTCCGTCCAGATCGATGCCGGCAAACAGGCCTTTGTTGCGGGAGTAGCTGAGCAGTTCGGCATTCATCTTCCAGTCGGTGGCCGCCTGCCCGCTGCGCCCTACCGGGCCGGCGGCGGCCGAGGCGTCTCCGCCGATCTTGAACTTGCTCTTGAGCAGGTCCTGGAAGCCGCGGTCATTGACGGCGACCAGCACCAGATCGGTGGACTGGCCGCCGATCTGAAACCCGAAGGACCCACCGGCCATGCGGATGAACACCGGTGCGCTCCAGCCGTGCCCGGTGCGGCAGGTCACCACGCCCTGACCGTATTGCGCGCCCACCACGAAGGCGCCCTTCTTGAGCCCCGGGACTACGGCCACGCAGGTGGCCTGCTCAAGAATGTTGAGTGGAATGGTCGAGTCCTTGGCGGCCATGATCTGGTCGATAACCGTCTTGGCGGCGGCGATGCGGGCCTGCAGATCTTCGCGGGTCGAGGCCGCGGAGGCCGCGCCGGTGAGCATGAAACAGACACAAAGGGAAGCAACAATGTTCTTCATAGCCTGTACCTTTCAACTCCGCGGGCTTTTGCCAGCGCGGAGATTTGGCGAACGGGTGGAAGCGCACGGCGTGAAGCGGCGGCCTCCTGAAACAGCGTACAACATGCACTGTCGGCGAACGCGCCGCCTTCCCGCTTCGCACAGGAAACTGGAGCCAGCTTTTCGCTCTTGATCCTATCGGATGCGGGAATGGACGTTCAGGAGGCCTGAAAGGAATGGCGGGGATGTGTGTTTTCCACCGGAGAAAAGAAAAAGAGGGGTTCCGAAGCCTCATGGGAGCCATGCCGCCTCGGAACCCCTTCCCCAGATCTGCGTTGTTTCTGTTATCGAGTCTGCGGAAAACCGCGGCCCCGCGCAAGAGCAGACGAGGATTGATGCCGAAAGAACTGGACGGGGGTTACCGATTTGGCGCGCGCCCGAAATGGGAGCTCGCTTGTGCAGGCAGCCGCTCTCAGAGAAGGCTGCGCCCTCCTGACGGTCCGCGGCGTGGATGGGGAAATGCCGGAGTATTCAAGGGGAAACCGAGGAG
>JARLGE010000290.1 GCA_031296215.1 Occallatibacter sp. | reverse complement strand
CTAACAGCCCGGATACGACTGAGCCCGCCGTCCGGTTCCCTTTGCCGGCCGGCAACCATCCTCCCTGAGGTGTTCAAAACAAAGCAGGTTCCATCCAAACCTCACAACTCACCAGGGAGGCCCGGCAAGCGAATGCGCGGCCCTCGCCTCCGCACGGATTGTGCTTGCGGCACCTTCCCTTGCCCTTGCTGCTCCTTCCAGCGATCTACGAAAGTTGTATCGACCATTCCTTCAGGATTGTGAGCGATGGTCATTTTCGGTCAGTGGGCTCTCCGGGACGAAGCGGGGTTCCAGCGCGGCGGGGGCCGCAGCCGAAACAGGACTCGTACGAAAGGCAGCGGCAGCCCGTTTGGGGCCTCGCGGACCCCACTTGCGTGTCTGTCAGTCCGCCTGCTGGGAGCCACTTTCATTCCTGATCGCCGACTCGATCTGCTCCCAAAGCTCATCCGGCGGTTCTACGATGGGAAACAGTTGGCGGGCCGCCTCGGCAATGGTCTCCAGATCCTTGAGAAGGGCGCGGCAGAGCTCGCAGACCTGGAGATGCGGGTGGGCTGCCAGGTTCTCCCCGGAGCCAATCAGCTCCGGCAATTGGGCCTGGAAGGCGGCACAGCCGATCTGGTTCGAGTTTTGGTTCATCGCCGGCCTTCCTCCTTGGGATGCGTGCGCAGCGCCTCGCGCAGCTTGAGCCGCGCCTTGTGCAACTGGGACTTGCTGTTGCCGATCGAACACGCCAGCATGTCGGCAATCTCGTTATGCTCGAAACCCTCGATATCGTGCAATACAAAAATCAGCCGGTAGCCGGCTGGAAGCTTGTCGATGGCCCGCTGCATGGCCAGCCGGTCGATGGCGCCGGAGAGGCTCGGGTCGGGCGCTCCAAAGCTGCGTCCAGGGCGCTCTTCGGCGGCCGGTTCCATAGCTTCATCCAGCGAAATCAGGGATAGCCCCCTCTTGCGCAGCTGCATCAAAACCACGTTGACGGCCATCCGGTGCAGCCAGGTGGAAAAGGCCGAGTCGCCGCGGAAGGTTGCTATCTTGCGGTGCAACTGAAGAAAGGTCTCCTGAGTCAGGTCTTCTGCCTCCGCGATGTTCCCCACCATGCGCAGGCATAAAGAGTAGATGCGTCTTTTGTGTTGCGAGTATAGCTGCGCGAATGCCGAATGATCTCCGGCCTGGGCGCTCGCCAGCACATCGCTTTGGCTGGAGTCGGAGGCGAGCGGAGCCGCAATCTCCGTCCCAACTCGGGCAGCAGGCCCAGCAGGCAATCCACCGCCGGGCAACTGCGGTTCTGGATCGGGTGGGCGCGTGGGGAACCTCGACTGGGGCATACGCTTCCTGGAGCTGTTCCGCGATTCACCTGGCCAATGCAGTGCGACAAGATGCGCCTTTTTCTTGGTGAAAGAGGCATGTAAGGGCAGCGGTTTCTGGGTCTGGCTATTGCGGAACCGCTCGAACCCGCTGCCCAACAATCCGTAACCTGCTGCGCGGGGCTGCTTTCCTCGTTAGTATAAGGGGAGTCGGCGGGGCAGTCAGAGTCGCTATGCGGGATGACCGCTCGAAGCGACGAACTGTCCAGGCGCCAAGCCCGTTCCGTGCACCAGCGAAAGGACGCGGGTTCCACCACAGCAGGCAGGGAGAGAGATGACTCTGAGGACGAAGCCTTCATGTTGGTGCGGCAACTGGAGGAGTTCGCGGCGATCCGCGGTTTGGCCGACTGCCGTCCTCGTCTTCGCACTCCAGGCTGGAATTCCCGGACGGACCCAGACTGCTGCACAGCCTCCGGTCCCGGTTCAAGCCGGCCCCAGGCAGGCTGCTTTCCCGGAGACCGACGCCCTGGGCCAGTGGCAGGGCCTTCTGGTGCGTCGCATCTCCTTTGCCGGCGTTGACCCCTCCCGTCTTGAGCCGCTTCCCGGGCATCTGGCCCAGGCGTTGGACACGCCGCTCAACGCCGACGACTTGAGGAAGAGCCTGCGCCAGATTTTTGCTACCGGCCTGTACGAGACCATCGATGCGGCGGCATCGCCCCTGGACGACGGGGTGGCGCTTCTATTTGAGGGGACGCCGCGCACCTTTATCGGAACGGTCAGCGTGGAGGGAGCCAAAGGCGCAACCATCAACACGCAGCTCACCCGCTCGAGCCAGCTCGCAGCCGGCACGCGCTTTACCCAGTCCAAGCTAACTCAGGCGCTGGATGACATGCGCGCCACACTTGCGGACAACGGCTTCCACCAGCCGCAGATTACACAGACCCAGACGCCCCACCGGGAAGACCAGTTGGTCGATATTGCCTTTCAGGTCGACAGCGGACCCCAGGCGCGGATCGGCACGGTCCAGGTGTCGGGCGACCCGGGGATGAGCGCGGAGGAGTTCCGCCGCCGGGCACACCTGCGGCTGGGAGCGCATGTGGACCACGACACGGTGAACCGCGCCTTGGCGGGCGTTCTGAAGCACTATCGGAACCAGGAGCGTTTGGAGGCGGAGATCAAGCTCGAGTCCACGGAGTTCGACCCCGCCGCCCAACGGACCAACTTCCGTTTCTCCGCAACGCAGGGTCCGCGGGTCAAGGTCCTGGTTGAGGGCGTCAACTTGGACCAGGCGCGGGTCCGGCGTGTGATTCCCATTTACGAAGAGGGCACGGTCGATGAGGACCTGCTGAACGAAGGCAACCGCCGCCTGCGCGACTACTACCAGCGCCTGGGTTTCTTCGACGTGAAGGTGGGTCACCGGCAGCAGGCGAACACAACTGATTTGGTGGAGATTCTGTTCCAGGTGAACCTGGGCCCGCGGCGCCGGGTCGAGCGTGTAGAAGTGGCGGGAAATCGTTATTTCGATTCCGAGACTCTCAAGCAATTGTTGAATGTCCATGCGGTCGACACGCTCGACCGTCATGGCGCCTACAGCCAGGCCCTGGTGTCCTCCGACGTGAGCGCCCTCGAGGCCGTCTATCAGAATAACGGCTTCACCAAGGTAAAGATCACGCCGGAGACCAGCACTCCTGAGACCGTCCTGGCCGACAACTCCGCGCCGGAAGCCGGCGCTACGCTCTCAAAGCCTGTTCCTCCGGCGCGGACGCGCAGCAAGACCGCTCCCTTCACTGTGGTGTATCGCATCGAGGAAGGCGTACAGCAGAAAGTGGGCACGGTCCGGATTGAGGGAGACGACCAGGTGGATGCGGCCCAACTGGCCCCGCTGCTGAACACCACGGCCGGCCAGCTGCTTTCGCTCCGGGCGTTGGCGGGAGACCGGGACGCCCTGGCGACGAATTACCTGAGCCGGGGCTTTGAGCACCCGCAGGTCGACGTGACCCAGCAGCCCAATCCCTCCGATCCGGCGCGCGTGGACGTGGTCTTCCACGTCACCGAAGGGCAGCAGGTGTTCGTGCGCAAGGTGCTTTTTACAGGGCTCCACTACACCCGTCCGCAGACGGTTGCGCGCGCCATCGCCATCCATTCCGGCGACCCGCTCAACCAGACCGCCCTGACCGACACGCAGCGCAATCTGTACGAATTTGCCCTGTTCAACGAAGTGGATACGGCGGTGGAGAATCCGGCCGGCGGCGACACCCGCAAGACGGTTCTGATCCAGGCCGTGGAGGCGCGCCGCTGGGCGCTCACCTACGGCTTCGGCTTCGAGGCCCAGACCGGGACCCCGCACTTCAACTGCGGCCTGGTCGCCATCAGCGGCGCACCCTGCAATGCGGCGGGCAAGACCGGCGTCAGCCCCCGCGTGCTGTTCGACGTCACTCGCAACAACCTCTTCGGCCGCGAGCAGTCGGCTTCGCTCCAGGCCACTTACGGTCTACTCGAACAGAAAGTCAACCTGCTCTTCCAGGTCCCGCACTTCGAAGGCGCGCGTGACTTCGGGCTCAACCTCTCCGCCGGCTACGCCAACAGCCTGGACGTGAGCACCTATGTGGCTTCGAAGCTGGAAAGCGGCATGCGCTGGACCGAGCACTTCAATGAGCCAGGGCCGATATTCTCCAGGGCCGACTCCTTCGTCTACGAGTTCAACTTCCGCCGCGTCAAGGTGGAGGCCGACAGCCTGCAGGTAGCCCCCAGCGAGATCGCCCGACTGTCCACCGCGGTGCGCGTTGCCGGTCCCGCCGTCACCTGGCTGCGCGACACGCGCGACTCGGTCCTCGACGCCCACCGCGGCAGTTACACCAGCATCCAGGAATTCCTCTCTGCCAGGTTCTTCGGCGCGCAAGTCGCCCTCAACCGCCTCGATGTGTCGAACTCCAGCTACTGGAGCCTCGACAAGGGCCGCCTGGTGATTGCCCGCAATACCCGCTACGGCCAGGAACGCGCCTTCGGCACACCAGGCAGCGAGCTGATCCCGCTGCCTGAGCGCCTTTACGCCGGCGGCCCCACCTCGCTGCGCGGTTTTTCCATCAACGCCGCAGGCCCGCGCGATCCTGAAACCGGCTATCCCATTGGCGGAGCCGGCGCGCTGATCAACTCAACCGAACTTCGACTGCCTCCGGCCTCGCTTCCCTTCTTCGGCGACGCGCTCAGCTTTGTCCTCTTCCACGATATGGGCAACGTCTTCGCCAACGCCGGCGATGCCTGGGCCAGCTTTCTGCGAGCCCGCCAGCCGGACCGCGCCGCCTGCAGGGTTCCGGCTATTCTCCCCAAAGGCACTCCATCGAATTCGACCGGGCTCATCGGGCCGTGCAGCTTCAACTACTTTTCACACGCGCTTGGGATCGGTTTGCGCTATCACACGCCGGCTGGGCCGCTTCGCCTGGACTTCAGCTATAACCTGAATCCGCCCATTTTCCCGGTCTACTACGACTACTCGCTTTCACAACCGGCGTCCAACCAACACGTGGGCGAAGCCGGCCACTTCAACTTCTTCTTCAGCCTGGGGCAAACCTTCTGATGCGGCTACGGCTCCCAATCCGGTTCAATAAGGCAACCGCCCTCATTCATTTTGCGGGAGCGACCTTCTGCCTAACCTGTTGGGGACAGGCGTCCGAAACCGGACCCGCGCGCATCCCATCCCCGGCTCCGGTCGTCCTCGACCGCGTGGTGTCCGTGGTCAACAACCAAGCCATCCTCGACAGCGACATCGACGACGAGATCCGGCTCTCGGTTCTGGACCCAGGGCGCGCCGGCCTGGGTGTGCTCACCCGCGCCCGCGCGCTCGACCAGCTCGTCACCCGCGCGCTCATCCAGCAGCAGATTCGCCAGGAAGACTTGCAGTCGGCTGAGCCGCCGCAGGCCGAAGTCGACGCCCGGTTGAGCGAGATTCGCAGGCAGCTTCCCGCTTGCGTCCGCAGTGGCTGCGCCACGGAGGAGGGATGGAAGAAGTTTCTCGCCATCCACAATCTGACCCAGGAACGCGTAGAAGCCTATCTTCGCTTCCGGCTCGAGATTCTGCGTTTCATCGAGCAGCGCTTCCGGCAGGGCATCAGCATCCAGCCGCAAGAGGTTGAAACCTACTACCGCGAGACTCTTCTGCCTCAGTACGCAAAGGGCGAGCCCGTTCCGCCTCTCGAAGAGGTCTCCAAACGCATTCAGGAGATTCTTCTCCAACAGCGGGTTAACGTGCTGTTCGACGACTGGCTCAACAATCTGCGCAAACAAGGCAATATCGAGGTGCTGGACCCCACGGTCGAAGAAACGGCTCCCGAACCCCCGGCACAAGCTGCGCCGGCAGCGCAAAGCGGCCCCGCAAGTGTCTCCTCGGGCAGCGGAAAGGCAAGCCGATGAGCGAGTCCGCGTCCACGCATCCGGCCGCTGCCGGGACACCGCGCCCGCCGCGTCGCAGCCGGCGACGTCTGCTCATCCTGGTCGCCTGCATCGCCTTCGCCGTGGCTGCCGCACTGATCGGCTTTTACTTTTGGGCCGGTTCCGATGAAACCCAGAATCTTGCCCGCAAACGTCTGGTCGCCATGCTGGAGCAGACCACCGGCGGGCGCGTCGAAATCGCCTCGTTCCACTGGCGTCTCTTCCAACTCGAAGCCGACGCGGACGGACTGGTCATCCACGGCCTTGAGGCTCCCGGCGAAACGCCGCTGGCCGTGGTCGACCACCTCAGCGTCCGCCTGAGCCTGCTGGGCATTTGGAGCCCGCGCATTCTGCTGCGCGACCTGGAGATCGCTCATCCCGCGCTGCATATCATCGTTTACCCCGACGGCACGACCAATGTGCCGCGGCCGCGAAAGCCAGCCAAGCCGGGCAAGCCCGTGCTCGACACGCTGTTCGATCTCCAGGCCGGCCGCCTCTCCGTTGCGCAGGGCTGGCTGGACTTTGAGAATCGCGAAGCGGAGTTCGACTTCCAGAACCGCTTCATCGACCTCGACTTCGATGCGCGCAACGTTGCGCTGCTGCTGCGCTACGTTCCCCCTGCCGGCGCGGACCAGGAAACCTACCGTATCGAAGCCGGAGCCACGGACTTAAGCGTGGTACGGGGCAAGGAGAAGCCGACCCTCGGCTCCCTGCAGGCAACGCTGGACCTGACCCGAACCGCGGCCTGGCTCCGGTCCCTGCGCTTGACCTCCCAATTCCCAGGACGCAACAAACACCCCAAAGACGAGCACACGCTGGAGTTCTCCGGCATGCTGAAGAACTTCGCCCACCCCCTCTGGCAGGCAAGAACCAGGGGCGAGTTGGACATGCGTTTGCTGGAACCCTCGCTCGGCTTTCCGCTTGCTCCCCAG
This sequence comes from Occallatibacter sp., assembly GCA_031296215.1. Classification (GTDB taxonomy): domain Bacteria; phylum Acidobacteriota; class Terriglobia; order Terriglobales; family Acidobacteriaceae; genus Telmatobacter. The sequence goes on along the minus strand of JARLGE010000290.1, from coordinate 4,752 downwards.
GGCATTGCCCGCCTTGACCTCGACAGCGCCGGAGATGCCGGGGAGTTCCGCATCGACGGTGCCGTCCACGTCGACGGCGGCGCCTACATCGGAACCGGCGTGGTCGCCACCGGCGTACAGGTCGATGCCCACGTGCACGCCGATCCCCGCCAGTTGCTCATCACCAAGACCGTTGTGCGCCTACGCCAAGGCGGCCAGATGGAGGGCGAGATCGCGCTCTCCCCCTGGCTGCCCACCAAGCGTGCAACAGCCGAGCGCACCGGCCAGAACGCCGTGCGCGCAAGCGGAGCCGCGCCTCCGCTCCGGCGTGTCCATACCCCGCCCAACCCCAACCTCATCTACGTCCCCGTCAACGGCAAGGTGACCGCCGAGTTCAAAGACGTGGCCCTGGACACCGTGTTGGACATGGTGAGCCAGCCGCCGTTTCTGCGCCTCGGACTGGATGCCCGCATCAACGGCCTGGCTACGGCCAACTGGGTCAAAGGCGACCAGCAGACCGTGGTGGTGGACGCGGCCTTCAACCTGAGTCCCTCCGCGCAGGGTGTCAGCGGAGAAGCCCCGACGATTGCTTCCCTCGACGCCACCTACACCCAATCCAACGGCGCCGTCAATTTGCGCCGGCTCGATCTCCGCACCCCCGCCAGCCAGATCGAAGCCCACGGGCTCCTCGGCGCCTATCCCCTCACCACCACGTCGGGGCTCAGCGTCGATTTCCAGTCCCACGACCTGGGCGAGTTCGACACAGTTCTGCGCGATCTGGGACTGACCCGCGAGGGCAAGATCGGCGCTGACGCTCTCCCCATCAAGCTGGCCGGTCAGGGCGAGTTTCATGGGACCTGGACCGGCTCGCTCGTCGACCCGCACCTTGCCGGGAGTGCCAAAGCCACCCAGCTGGACCTGGAGATGATTCCGGCCGCTTCCAATGCCAAGGCCGGATTTCAGCAAGCTTCCAATTCCCCACCTGCCCTGCCGCAATTCGTTCACTGGGATTCGGTGGAGGCAGCAGGCAGCTATTCCGCTGAGCGCATCGCGATCGAACACGGTCTCCTGCGCCGCGGCCAGGCCGAACTCGCTGTCGAAGGTACGCTTGCTGCCGCCCCGGTTTCCGCGCGCCAGCTAGAGCCGCAGTTCGACGCAAACTCCGTGCTTCATGCGCATCTCAAGGCAAGCAAGGTCGGCCTCGACGATCTGTTGCCGCTGCTGGGCCGGAAACTGCCCTTGACCGGCACACTCGATGCGCAACTCCAGGCCAGCGGCCCAGTCCGCGCCTTGGACGGCTCTGGATGGATCGAACTGAACGGCGCAACCGCCTGGGGAGAGCCCATCGCTCGCCTACGCGCCCAGGGCACGCTCAACGGCGATCTGCTCAAGCTCTCCTTGATCAACGCCGCTTCATCGGCCGGAAGTCTCTCTGCTTCAGGCAGCTACGACATGAAGTCCCGCCAGTTCCAGATCGAAGCCAAGGGCGCCGGCATTGAAATCGCCAAGATCGAGAATCTGCGCCGACAGGAACTGGGAGCGACCGGAGGGCTGGGCTTTTCCGTTTCCGGTTCCGGCGCGCTGGACGACCCGCAGCTCGAGATCCGCGCGACGCTCAGCGGCCTGGCCTTCGGCGAAGAATCGCTCGGCGAGCTCTCCCTCGTGGCCCACACCGCCCATCGCTCCGCGTCCTATCAGGCAACCACCCGCCTGGAGGGCGCCGAGGTCGACCTCAACGGCCAGACCGCGTTGAGCGGCGACTACGCCACCCTGGCCAAGCTCGCTTTTTCCCAGTTCGACATCGGCGGCTTGCTCAAGGCAGCGCACGTGCGCGGGTTAAGCGGCCAGTCCGATTTGGCCGGCATCATCACCCTGGAAGGACCGCTGGCCCACCCGCTAGAGATGCGAGGCGAAGCCCGCTTGCAGCAGTTGGCCGCCAGCATCGCCGGTGTCCATCTGGCCAGCCAAGGTGGCGTCCACGCCACCCTGGCCAACGGCCGCATCGTTCTCGATCCCCTGCACGTGACCGGCGAAGACACCGACCTCCGCGCGCAGGGCAGCCTGGCGCTCAAAGACAAGCGGCAACTGGATTTTGCCGCAAACGGCTCCATCAACCTCAAGCTCGCCGAAACCATCGACCCTGACCTGACCGCGGCTGGAACCACCACCTTCCAGATCGAGGCCCACGGCCCGCTGAAGGATCCCGGTCTGAAAGGCAGGATCGACTTCCAAAACGGGTCGCTCTCGCTCGAAGATGTGCCCAATGGACTCAGCCAGTTGCACGGCGCCCTGGAGTTCAACCAGAACCGCCTGGAGGTCAAGTCGCTGACCGCCATGAGCGGCGGCGGCTTGCTGAGCGTGGGTGGCTACCTGGCTTACCAGCACGGCCTCCACGCCGACCTTTCGGTCACCGGCAAGAGCGTCCGCATCCGCTATCCGGAGGGGGTGAGCTCCCTGGCCGACACCACGCTGCGCCTGCAAGGCTCGCAGAACAACCTGCTGCTCTCCGGCGACGTGCTCATCACCCGCTTCTCCGTAAGTCCCGACCTGGACATTGCGGCACTCGCCTCGCAAGCCAATGCCGTGCAGACCATCGCGCCGCCGGACGCCCCTTCCAACCACATCCGCCTCGACGTGCACGTGGTCTCCTCGCCGCAGTTGAACTTCCAGAACGCCTACGCCAAACTGGCCGGCAACGTGGACATGCGCCTGCTCGGAACCGTCGCTTCCCCGTCGCTGCTCGGCCGCGTGTCAATCACCGAGGGCAGCGCCGTCATCGCCGGCACCCGCTACGACCTGCAGCGCGGCGACGTCTTCTTCACCAACCCCGTGCGCATTGAGCCCTCCATCGACCTGAACGCTACGGCGCGCGTTGAGGACTACGACATTACCCTCGGCTTGCACGGCACGCCGCAGAAGCTGGCTGTGACCTACCGCAGCGATCCACCGCTGCCCGAGGCCGACGTCGTTGCCCTTCTCGCCCTGGGCCGGACGGAAAGCCAACAGCGAATCTTCACCCGGCAGCAGGAGCAGTCCGTCGCCAACCCCACCACCGACGCCCTGCTCGGCGGCGCTCTCAACGCCACAGTGAGCAGCCGCGTACAAAAACTCTTCGGCGCCGGATCCGTGAAGGTCGACCCGAACTACATAGGCACGCTGGGCAACTCCACCTCCCGCATCACAGTCGAGGAACAGCTGGGCCGCAACGTCACTCTCACCTACGCAACCAATGTGGACACCACCGGCGAGCAGCTTCTACAGGCCGAGATCGCCGTCAACCGCCACGTCTCCCTGCTGGTGGCCCGCGACGAGTCCGGCGTCTTCTCCATGGTCCTCAAAGCCACCCGCCGTTACCGTTGAAACCTCTCCAGATAAGTCGAAGACTCTCCGATGTTATCGGCTGACTTATCGTCACTTAGACGCGAGTCTGACCTATTCGATTACACTTTGGCCCTAAGTTAGCAAGAAACACGCCGCCTCTCGCCGCCGCCCGATTCTTCCCTAACTTTTCACTGGATCGCGTGTCTATACGATTGCGGACCATGCAGGCATCCAGACTTCCTGCCGGTTGCCGCGACAGGTTTTTGTCGATCTACAAAGGAGGAAGTTGCACCATGACAATGACGATGCGTACAAATCGGACTGCGCTGCTGGCGGCCACGCTCGCCGGAGCCCTCCTGAGCCTTCCCCAGATCTCTTTGGCGGCTCCAGGCTCCGGCGCTGCCGCTCAGGCGCTGGCAGACAACCCAGGGGCCGGCGACGCGGCCGCCCGCCTCAACAAGAAGCAATACAAGAGCGTGAAGGTCGGTGTGGACAACGGCATCGCCACGCTCACTGGCGCCGTTGACCTCTACGAGTACAAGGCCGACGCGGAAAAGAGTGTGCACAAGGCCAAGGGGGTCACAGCTGTCCGCAACCTGATCGAGGTCGCCGGACCCAGCGTTCCAGACTCCGAACTGACGGCAAAGCTAGGTGAGAAGCTGGCCTATGACCGCGTGGGCTACGGCAACACCTTCAATGCCATCACGTTCAGCGTGCAGAACGGCGTAGTCACGCTCGGCGGCCATGCCCGCACCGATGTGGACAAAGACTCGGCGCTGGCCCTGGTCAGCACCTATCCCGGCGTCAAGGACGTGATCGGCGAAATCGAGGTTGATCCCGTCTCCATCATGGACGACCAAACGCGCATGGAAGTGGCGCGCGCCGTCTACGGCTATCCTTCGCTGAACCGGTACGCCATCGACCCCGCCAAGCCCATCCGCATCTCGGTGCAGAACGGCAATGTGGAACTCTACGGAACCGTCGACAGCCAGTCCGACAAGGACACCGCATTTCTGCGCGCCAACGGCGTCTCCGGCGTCTTCAGCGTGAAGAACTACCTGCAGGTGGCCAACCAACCCTCCGAAACCCGGAAGCAGGTCGCGGTTCAATAGGCGCTGAACCACGGCGGCTTGCTCATCTTTGCCCCTCGGTCCTTGGGCCGAGGGGCCTGAGCAGAGCGCAGTTTGATCTCGCGCAGGACAACTTGAGCCTTGCTTTCACAGCACTTCCGAGGCCCTCCCCGGCAATTCGCCGGCTTGCTGCCTTCGCCCCTCCACCTTTCGATGGAGGACAAGTCACCCCAGCCGCCTGCTACCGTTGTTCTATGGCCCCAGGCTTCAAACGGAGAGCTGTGGAGAGATAGGTCATCCCCCTCGGAGATCACCGGACGATGTTCAAACACGGGCTCAAAACCCTGCCGCGCGCCTGGCTGATGACAGTCGTCTGCATCGT
>JARLGE010000289.1 GCA_031296215.1 Occallatibacter sp. | reverse complement strand
GTTCCCCGGCCCGCGCGTGGTGGCCAGCGGCCCGGCCATCACCATCACCGGCGGGCACGGCGACATGAACGGCTTTGCGCCCGGCGTGGAAAACATGATGTACCCTGCCGAGCGCGATTACGCCATCGCCGACGGCCCGGATGCGGTGCGCCGCGTGGTCCGCGAACAGATCAAGTACGGCGTGGACGTGATCAAGATTCTGGCTACGGGCGGCGTGCTCTCGGCCGGGGACAAGCCGGGCGCCGAGCAGATGACCTATGACGAGATGAAGATGGCGGTCGACGAAGCCCATCGCGCCGGCCGCAAGGTGGCCGCGCACGCCCATGGAACCGAGGGAATCAAGGACGCGGTGCGCGCCGGCGTCGATTCCATCGAGCACGGCAGCCTGATCGACCAGGAAGGCATCGCGATGATGAAGGCCCGCGGCACGTATCTTGTGGCCGACATCTACAACGACGACTATATCCTCGGCAAGGCGGTCGAGTTCGGCCTGCCCAAGGAAAACCTGGACAAGGAAAAGGCTCTGGGGCAGTTGCAGCGCGAGAATTTCGCCAAGGCGGTTGCCGCCGGGGTCAAGATCGCCTTCGGCACCGACGCCGGGGTCTACCCGCACGGCGACAACGCCCGGCAGTTCCACTACATGGTCAAGTTCGGCATGACGCCCGCGGGGGCCATCCGCGCCGCCACCTCCTCAGCCGCCGACCTGATCGACCGCGCGAAAGACGTGGGAACGGTGGAAGCCGGCAAGTACGCCGACCTGATTGCGGTGACCGCCAACCCGCTGGAGCGCGTGGAGACGCTGGAGCACGTGTCGTTTGTGATGAAGGGCGGAAGGGTCTACAAGGACGAACTGGGCGCACCGAAGGCGGAGCGCTAAAGACATTCCTTTATTCCGGCAGCCGGACGATCATCTTCCCGATGTTCGCGGCGCCGGAGTGGAGCAGGTCGAGCAGGGCCGCCGGTGCGGCCTCCAGGCCATCCACAAAGGATTCGCGGTGTGTGAGCTTGCCGGATTTCAGGGCGGGGATGGCCTCGGCCAGAAACGCCGGCATCTCGCCAACGTGATCGGAGACGATGAAGCCCTCCAGGCGCAGGCGCTTGCCGATGGCCAGCATCAGGTTGCGCGGGCCGGGGACGGGGGTGTTGTAGCCGGCAATTCCCCCGCACAGGGCCACCCGGCCGTAGCTGCGCAGGGCAGCCAGCGCGGCTTCCAGTTGCGGACCGCCGGTGTTATCGAAGTAAATGTGAATACCGTCGGGCGCGCCCTTCTTCAGGTGGTCCAGGGGGTCCCCGTCGCGGTAGTTGAAGGCGTAATCCACCTTGAGCTCATCGCGCAGGAAGGCGACCTTCGGCTCGGAACTGGCGCTGGCCAGCACCTTGCCGCCGTGCATTTTGGCGATTTGGCAGGCGGCGCTGCCCACTGCCCCGGCGCCGCCGGAGACGAAGACAGTTTCGCCATGCTTCAAGCGGGCGATCTGGAGCAGACCCACCCAGGCGGTCAGGCCGGTTACGCCCAGAATGCCCAGATAAGCGGAGGGAGGCGCAACCGAAGTGTCCACGGCCTTGAGGCTCGCGGCCGGCGCCACATAGGCTTCGCGCCATCCGTAGATGCTCTGGACAAAGGTCCCCGCCGGCAGCTTCTCGTTGCGGGAGACAACCACCTTCCCTATGGCTCCGCCCTCCATCGCCTGACCGATCTGAAAGGGCGGGACGTAGGACTTGCCCTCGTTCATTCGCCCCCGCATGTAGGGGTCGACCGAGATGCAGACGTTGCGAACCAGCACCTCGCCCGGCTCTGGGTCAGGGAGGTCAACGGTGGCGAAGGAGAAATTGTCGAGGGTGGGCTCTCCCTGCGGACGGCTGGCGAGACGGACTTCAAGGCTCTTGGTGGGCATAATGATTTGCGTACAGCATAGCGCGTTCTGACGGGACCGTCATGCTTCACTCAATGGGTTGCGGGTTCAAACGGACAAGTGGAGGCGGCCCAGGGTTGAAACTTGAGTTGAAAGGGTGGGAAAAACTCCAGTAAGTGATTGATAAATATGGTAGGCACGACTGGATTCGAACCAGCGACCTCTTCCGTGTCAAGGAAGCGCTCTAACCAACTGAGCTACGCGCCTGCGGGCCAACTCTGGTTATTCTATCAGGATCGGAGCGGCGGGAAAAGGCTTGGTGTTGTCTCGTGGAGCCCATGCTGTACCATCATTCACGAATGCAGAAGACTGCTGCGCCTGCGCGGCGTTCCGCTGCGGCACAGGTCGAACATTCCATGGCCGACGACGCAAGCACCAAGCTGAACCCATTCCGAACGGCGCCCAACCTGCTGACGCTGGCGCGCATCTGCCTGGCGCCGTTTTTGGTTGCGGCCATCCTCGACGGCCACTATGGCTTGAGCTTTGTCCTGTTTGTGGTTGCGGGGCTGACCGACGGGCTGGACGGCACCCTGGCCCGCGTCCTCCAGCAGCGCACCGTGGTGGGCTCCTACCTTGACCCGGTGGCCGACAAGCTGCTTCTGAGCACGCTGTTCCTGGTGCTCATGCACCAAGGGTTGATTCCCGCCAGGGTCACCGTCATGGTTTTCGGCCGGGATGTGGGCATCCTGGTGGTTGCCGCCATTCTCTATGCGGCGGCGGGCAGGCGGGAGTTTGCGCCCAGCATCTTCGGCAAGGCCAACACCTTTGCCCAGATCGCCGCCGTGGCCGCGGTGCTGCTGCACCAGTTGACCTCGGCAACCTGGGTGACGGCGGTGCGGCTGGTGATGCTGGACGCGACCATGGTGCTGACCGTGGTCTCGGGCCTGCACTACGCATGGGTAGCATCGCGCCGGGTGGGTGCTCCGCCAGCCGGCGGGACGGGCGCCCGCTGAGGACACGATCTCATTCATCGTTCACGACGTCCTCGGTTTCAGCGGTTTCTTCAATCTCCATGTCGCGGAACTCCTCGGAGTCAAAGACCTCGCCACACTCCAGGCACTCGACATACTCGGTGTCTTCGTGCCGGGAGACGATACGGACCCTGGGGTGCTTGCAGAGGTTAGCCATCGCTCGAATTTCAGTGGAGTGAACTTCTCTTTCCGCAAGATTGTAGCGGTCTTTTCCATAATTTGGAACGGCTTTTTGTTGAATCTTTCTCTCTTCCCCACAGAATCGCGGCGGCGGCGCCGAAAGGATTTCAAAGCGGGGCTTGAAATCCCGACAGATTCGGTCGTATACTGAATGCGGACTGAAGAAGTCGGATATAGGCCCTGAATGCTCAAGTTGACCAAAAAGGCGGATTACGGGTTGATGGCGCTCAAGTACCTGGCCGAGCACCCGGAAAACCCTGCCCTGAGCGCCAAGGACGTGGCCGACGCATACGGGATTCCGGCGCAGCTATTGGCCAAGATTCTGCAGTTGCTGACCAAGAACGGGCTGCTCAAGTCGCATGCCGGGATGAACGGCGGCTACGCTCTGGCCCGCGACGCACGCGAGATTTCAGCCTACGAGGTGATTCACGCCATCGACGGGCCGTTCTTCATTACCTCCTGCACCAAGGGCGCAAAGAGCTGCGAGCTGACGCCAAGCTGCACCATCAAGGAGCCCCTGGCGCGGGTAAACGACACCATTGCCGGAGTCCTGAAGAGCATCAGCATTCAGGATCTGGCGGAGCACGAACAGCCAGCCCACCGCCAGCACGCGGCGCAAAGGCTGGTGGCCCTGACTCTGTGACGGAATTAACGCTGTAACGCAAGTTTTCCCCTCCGCGTTGAAGCGGAAATGAGCATGGATTTGGAGATCTGGAATGGAAACAGTTTTCAGCAATGTTGAAGTGCCGGCAGGCGTGAGCTTGCCAATTTATATGGATAATCACGCCACCAGCCCGATGGACCCGCGGGTTCTGGAGGCTATGCTGCCCTACTTCACCACCAAGTTTGGGAATGCGGCCAGCCGCAACCACTCGTTTGGCTGGGAGGCGGAGCAGGCCGTGGAAACGGCGCGCGAGCAGATCGCCAAGCTGATCGGCGCCACCGCCAAGGAGATCATCTTTACCTCCGGCGCCACCGAGTCAAACAACCTGGCCCTCAAAGGTATCGCGGAGATGTATCGCGAGCGTGGCAACCACATCATCACGCAGGTGACGGAGCACAAGGCGATACTTGACACCTGCAAGCGCCTTGAGAAAAACGGCTACCGCGTGACTTATCTGCCGGTGAAGGCCGACGGGCTGATCGATCTCGAAGACCTCAGGCGTGCCATGGACGAGAAGACCATTCTTGTCTCCATCATGGCGGCCAACAACGAGATTGGCGTGCTGCAACCTATCCGCGAGATCGGCAAGCTGTGCCATGAGAAGGGCGTCATCTTCCACACCGACGCGGTGCAGGCGGTGGGCAAGGTTCCGGTGAACGTGATCGCCGACAACATCGACGTGCTTTCGCTCTCCGGGCACAAGATCTACGGACCCAAGGGTGTTGGCGCGCTGTACGTGCGCCGGCGCAATCCGCGCGTGCAGATTGCGGCACAGATCGACGGCGGCGGGCACGAGCGCGGCATGCGGTCCGGCACCTTGAACGTGCCCGGCATCGTGGGCCTCGGCAAAGCTTGCGCGATTGCCTATGAGGAGATGGACACCGAGGCAGCCTATCTGCGCGGCCTGCGCGACCGGCTGAAGAACAAGCTCGAATCCGAGCTCGACTACGTTCATGTGAACGGGTCGTGGGAGCATCGCCTGCCCGGCAACCTGAACATGAGCTTCGTCTATGTCGAGGGCGAGTCGCTGCTGATGGGCATCAACGACGTTGCGGTCTCGAGCGGCTCGGCCTGCACCTCGGCGACGCTGGAGCCATCGTATGTATTGAAGGCTCTGGGGCTGGGCGACGATGTGGCGCATAGCAGCATTCGATTTGGGCTTGGCCGCTTCAACACCCAGGCCGAGGTGGATTATGTGGCGGCCAAGGTGATCGACATTGTGAAGCACCTGCGCCAGCTTTCACCGCTCTACGAGATGGTGCTGGAAGGCATCGATTTGACCAAGATTCAATGGGCGGCACATTAGAGGTAGGGGTCAGGGTTCAGGGTTCAGCAAAGATGGACCTTAGACTGAGATCTGACCACTGTTAACTGACAACTTTTTTCCGCGGCTTCCCCGCAGAAGGATGGAACCAATGGCGTACAGCGACAAGGTCATCGACCACTACAACAATCCGCGCAACGTGGGCCAACTTGACAAGGCGTCTAGCGAAGTCGGCACCGGCCTGGTGGGCGCGCCGGAGTGCGGCGACGTGATGCGGCTGCAGATCCGCGTGAACCCCGAGACGCAGGTCATCGAGGAGGCCAAGTTCAAGACCTTCGGCTGCGGCTCGGCCATCGCCAGCTCTTCGCTCGCAACCGAGTGGATCAAGGGCCGGACCGTGGACGACGCGCTGGCCATCAAGAACACCGACATTGTGAAAGAGCTGTCGCTGCCGCCGGTCAAGATTCACTGTTCGGTGCTGGCCGAAGACGCCATTCGCGCGGCCATCGGCGACTGGAAGAAAAAGAACGGCGTAGCGGAGCCGGCGGAAGCCGCGGCCGTGGCGCACTAGAGATGCTTCCCCTTCCC
>JARLGE010000064.1 GCA_031296215.1 Occallatibacter sp. | reverse complement strand
TGCTGATTCCGACTTTGTACCGCGGCCACAGCGGGCGCAGGGCGTCGTGGTCGATGTCGGGTTTGCCGTCGCACTCCACTTCGATCACGGTGACGGGCTGGTCGGGAGCTTGCAAGGGAAGGCCCGTCAGGCGCAGCGACCACTCGTCCTGGGTGAACTCGACCGGCTGGCCGGTCTTGAGCAGGCGGGCGGATTTCGCCTTGGCCTTCAGGCCGGCGATGGCGATAACGGCTTCCGGCTGGAAGAACGTCAGAGCCTCCGCCGCAGGCGTGTGGCCGGGCCAGTATTGCTGGTGGATGTAGAGCGTGTTGCCGCGGCGCGTGTAATTGGCGTTCGAGTTCCAGCCCAGATCGCCGCGCTCCGTGCCGTAGATGGATTTGCCGTTGGTCGCGAGCCACTTGCCGACCGCTTCCAGCACGGTTACTGATTCTTCCGGGATCGATCCGTCGGGTTTGGGGCCGATGTTGAGCAGGTAATTGCCGCCGCCGCGAGCGCAGTTGGCCAGGTTGGCCACAATCTCTTTGGGCGTCTTCCACGCGTCGTCGCCGCGGTTGAAGCCCCAACTGTCGTTCAGTGTCATGCAGCTCTCCCACGCCCGCCCCGACTCGGCCGCCTTCACTTCCTGCTCGGGCGTGCCGAAGTCGCCGGCCAGGCCGTTGCGGTCGTTGACGATGATCTCCGGCTGCAGCTCGAAGACCATCTTGTTCATGCGCTCGGACTCCCACTCCGCGGCGGTGAGCGGCCAGTCGACGTCGTACCAGAGGATGTCGATCTTGCCGTAGTTGGTCATCAGCTCGCGGACCAGGCCGTGGGTGTAGTCGACGAAGCGCTTGCGGGCGGCGGGGTCGGTCTTGCAGGTTGCGCCGTCGGGGTGGTGCCAGTCCATGAGCGAGTAGTAGAAGCCCACGCGGAGGCCTTCGGCGCGCGCGGCGTCGACAAACTCGCGCACCAGGTCGCGGCCGGGGCCCTGTTTGGGCGAACAGTAGTCGGTGAGCTGGGTGTCCCAATGGCAAAAGCCCTCGTGGTGCTTGGTGGTCATGACCATGTACTTCTGCCCGGCGGCCTTGGCCAGGCGCGCCCAGTCGCGGGCGGCGTTGGGCTTGGGCTTGAAGTGCTTGGCGAGGAGCTCGTATTGGGGAATCGGAATGCCCTCCACCTGCTTGGACCACTCATGCTGGCCGACGACCGAGTAGAGGCCCCAGTGGATGAACATGCCGAAACGGGCCTGGTGCCACCAGGTCATGCGCTGCGCCCGCGTAGCGGCCATCGCCGATTCCACTGGCGACGCAGCCTGCGCGGCCGTCGCAGCAATCGTTTCCGTGCTCGCGGCGGTCAGAGCCAGAGCTCCCGCCGCGCCCATCTGCTTCAAAAACGACCGTCTCGTGCCCTCGCTCCACTCCATGGGGTTCTCCCTCGCCGCGCCAGATTTGCCGCGCGCGATAAACGCGGTTTTGCGTCGAGGGAAAATATAACAGCCGGGAGTAGCGTGGGGAGTGGTTGGATGAGTTTGCGATTCGCGCGAGCCCGACCGTCATCAGCTCAGCGGCCGTGATGCCCGAAGAGGCCTCCGCCCCCGCCGTGGTGGCCCCCGCCTCCACCCCCATGATGGCCGCCGCCCGACATTTTGGGAGCTTTCGGCATTTTGGGAGCCTTGTACGAGTAATGCGGGCTCCCTCCGCCGTGTCCGCCGCCGAACAAGTGCATGCCGCCGCCGCGCTCCTGCTTGGAGTAGGACTCGGCATAGCCGCGTCCGCCGGTGTAGGAGCGCGGTTCCGCAAAGGACCGCGGCTCAGCATAAGAGCGCTGCGCGAACTCGTTGTGCTGGTTGCCGTAGGCCGGCGCGCGCCAGCCCTGCCGCGGGTCCCCGTACGGAGCCGCGGGCCGTGCCGCGTAGGCCTGCTCCGAGTTCGAAGGATAGCCGTTCCCGTAACCGTAGGCTCCGCCTCGTGCATAAGCCTGCGGCCGGACGGGCTGGGCGACAGGAGCCTGTGGGCGGTTGTAGGTGTAGTCGCGCAGCGCCGGCCGCCCATAGCCGCCCGCGTAGCCTCGGCTGGCCGCTTCCCCACCGCGGTTATAGGCGTAGTTTTCCTCCCCCCGCACCGGGGGCCGCGTGAACGCCGGCGCGGCCTGCTGGTTGCCATACCTGTCGCCGAACCGGTTCAAGCCCTGCTGCGGGCGCCCATAGCCATTGGGCGTACGGTTGATGCCGCCTCCCTGCGAGCCGTACCCGCCGGAGCCATTCCAGCCGCCGCCACGCCCTCCCCAGCTCCCGCCGCCCCACCGCGCCACCGTGGCGCTCTGCGAAGAGTAAGGCGACTGGTGGTAGAAGATCGACGAGGTCAGCCAGTTCAGCGCCCAGCCCGCCCAGCCAAAGGGCGTGTGGCTGAAGGCAGACATCGCGATGCCGAGCCCGTAGCGCACCGCGCCCGAGCCGGCAAAGGAATCGAGCGCCCCCATCAGAGAGAAACCGGGGTAGGGCTCGACCGGCTGCCCGTAGACATCCCACGGGTTATAGGCCGGCACATACACCACCTGCGGCGTTGGCGGCGCCAGCTCAATGTTGCCCTGGTCGTAGGTCACCGTCTCTTGCGGCGTGGCGCGCAGGGTTCCGGCGTCCTCGGCCCTCTGCCGCATCAGCTGGATGGTCGCAAGCACATCCTGTGGCTGGTTGTAGTAGGCGTTGCCCAGATCGGTCGTCCAGCCGAGGTCGCGGTTCATCAGGGCAAGCACCTGCGGAAACGCGGTCAGCGCCTTCACGCTGGGGTCCCAGTCGGCCTGCGCGTCCGCCCCGGCGGCAATCTGGTCAGCCGAGGCATAGCCCTGCGCGTGGATCCAGTTGTCGGCGGCGATGACCTGCGCCGGGTAGGTGGCCGCGGCCAGAATCTGCGCCACCAGCGTGTCAGGATAAAGCGCGATGGGAGCCACCATCTGCTCAAGCTGCTCGGCGGCAAAGGGTTGAGAGCCCTGCTGCGGCTGCGCATACGCCGATTGCGAGTCGCTCATGCCAGGGGCCGCGTAGAGCTGCTGGGCGTACTGGGGCTGCGGCGCATATTGCTGCTGGGCGTAGGGTTGCGGCTGCGGGTAGGCCTGCTGGTACTGGGGGCTTTGCGGCCAGCCCTGTTGCGCGGCAAGCGTTTGCCCCGCGAACAGGGCCGGAATCACAATCAGGGCTGTTGCGGCCAGACGGCCACAGCTCCGGGAAGTGGAAGGTTCGTGTGAGACCGAGTGAAAGGGGAGAGCAGAAGGCAACGCAGTGCGCACTGGGCGCAGAAAGGACTGGGATTTCATATTCCCTCACAAGGGCCCGGTGATTCCCAATGAAGCAGGTCAAGCCGACCAGCGCGCCGGCCGCCAAAGCAGCCGCCGAGCGGAAGACGGATGTCTAGCCTAGACACCGGACTGCCGCGATAGTTGCGAAAAAACTCTGGGCTGCCTGGATCTTGCAGAGTTTCGACACGGGCGGGCGGGCGGAATCGGCCTTGAACGAACCCAGGGGGATCGCTTCGCGGCACATGTACCCAGGGTTTAGAATCGACAACGGCGCTTCCATTCCAGAAGCGCCCGAACCTGCCTTCCCTGCGCTTGCTCCTCCGTTGTGGGTTGCCGGCGCGGGGAGGATGAGTGAGAAACGGACGGACATGCGAGCAAAGACGGCGGTAGTGCTGGGCGCCCAGTGGGGCGACGAGGGCAAGGGCAAGATTGTGGACGTGCTGAGCGAGCGATTTGCCGCGGTGGCGCGCTACGCCGGTGGGCATAATGCCGGACACACGGTCATCATCGGCGGGCAGAGATTCGTCCTGCAGCTCATTCCCTGCGGCGTTCTGCGTCCCGGCTGCCGTGGCATCATCGGCAACGGTGTGGTCCTCGATCCCATCGCCTTCCTCAAAGAAGTGGAAAAACTTCGCTCCCTGGGCGTGGCCGTCGATGAACAGCTTTCTGTCTCCAACCGGGCGCAGGTCATTTTGCCTTATCACCGCATGATCGAGCTGGCCGCGGAGAGCGCGCCGGGACGCAAGAAGATCGGCACCACCAGCCGCGGCATCGGTCCGGCCTATGAAGACAAGATGGCGCGCAGCGGACTGCGGGTGGTGGACCTGCTGCGGCCGGAACTGCTGAAGACGCACATCGAGGCGGCTTGCGCGGAAAAGAACGCGATCGTGCGAGCTCTCTTCGGCACCGGCACGGAGCCCCTCGACCCTGAAAAGATGTTCGACCAGTACGCGGCGGCGGCGGAACAGGTGCGGCCGTTTGTGGCCGATACCGGCCGCTTGTTAAACAGGATTCTGGCTCAGGGCGGCAGTGTGATGTTCGAGGGCGCGCAGGGCACCATGCTCGACATCGACCACGGGACGTATCCCTTTGTTACATCTTCCTCGGCCACGGCCGGCGGCGCGGCCACGGGAACCGGCGTCGGTCCCACGGCCATCGGCACCGTCATCTCCGTGACCAAGGCCTATGTCACCCGTGTAGGCGGCGGGCCGTTCCCCACCGAGATTCACTCGGCGGCGGGCGAGGAGCTGCGCGCGCGCGGCAACGAGTACGGCGCGGTGACCGGCCGGCCCCGGCGCTGCGGATGGCTGGACATCCCGCTGCTGCGCTACTCCACCCAGGTCAACGGCGCGGAATGGCTGGTGGTCACCAAGCTCGACGTGCTGGATTCTCTCGCCGAGATTCCCATCTGCGTGGGCTACGAGAGCGGCGGCAAGACTACCGACGAGATTCCCGCCGACGTCAACGGCCTGGAGCAGATCAAGCCCGTCTACACGACGTTGAAGGGCTGGCAGACCTCGACCGAGGGGATTACGGAGTTCGACAAGCTCCCCCAGGCGGCCCGCGAGTATCTGCGCTTCCAGGAGCGGGAGAGCGGCGCGCGCATCGGCATGGTTTCCACCGGGCCCGACCGCGACCAGACCATGGTGCTGCCGGAGTTTGCGGCGGCGCTCAACGAAATTCACGCCTAATCCATCAAGATCGCCTGAAGACGCCTGCGGGCTCAGCTCGGGTGAGAGAGAATCAATCCATGGTCAGCTTTACTGTTCGTTTCCGTTTCAATCAGGAGGACCGGGCCGATGTGGCAGAATCGCTGCGCCTGCTCGCCGCGGCTACGCGGCTGGAGCCGGGATGCGTGAGCTACATCCCGCACCAGCTCGAGGACGACCCGGACACGGTGTTGATCTATGAGCAGTATGTGGATCAGAAGGCGCTGGCGGCGCACCGCGAGACGGACCACTTCAAGCAGTATGCGGTGGGCGGCCTGTTCCAGAAGATGCGGGAGCGGAGCGTCGAAAACCTGCTTGCTCTCGTTTAGATCGCCCGGCGCGTCCAATCGGCGATGAGTCCCGAAGGGGTGCGGGGCGCTCTGTCCAGGGGCGGGGGTACCCGGAGCGGCACTGCTGAAACTGAATCCTCATTGACCGCTACGCCTGTTCGAGACTACTATCCGATACGCAATTGCCCGGTGCCATGACCAATTCCTCAAAGCCGCTACGCCTCTTGAGAGCGAGTGGGCCGGCGCTGGCCCTTGCGTTTCTCGTCGCGGCCTGCTCCGCCTCGCTTGCGCTGCAGGGAGGCGTGCCCAAAGCGGAAACCCCCAAGGCGGGAATGCCCAAGGCGCAGCAGCATGAGAGCCGTCACGAGATCGACCAGCTCGAAGAGCAGTGGCGCGAGGCCTTGCTGAAGTCGAACGCAACGGCGATGCAGAATCTGCTTGCCGACGACTACCTCGCCATCACCTCCTCAGGCACGCTGCAAACCAAGGACCAGACGCTGGAAAACCTGCGCACAGGGCGAACGCACTTCACCCAGCTCGAGATCTCGGACCGCAAGGTGCGCTTTTACGGGTCAACGGCGCTGGTTACGTCGATAGCGGAGGTGCGGGGCGCCACCAGCGAAGGCGAGGTCTCTGGCAGCTATCGCTACACGCGGGTCTACGTGCGCGATGCCCAGAGAGTGTGGAAGGTTGTGAGCTTCGAGGTCAGCAGAATCCGCGAACCCGGAGAACACAACGAGCACAAGTAGATACCGGTCGCGGCTCGCCGCCCAACCCGGCAGCGCTCAATAATTTCCGTGGGGCGCCCTCCACTACAATGGACCGATGCCCGAGCTGCCCGAAGTTGAGACCATCGCCCGCGGAGTCGATGCGCGCCTGCGCGGCGACCGGATTGTCGAAGCCTGGTTCGGCAGCCACCGGGAGCCCTTCAAGACCCCGCCGGCACGCCAGGCCAAAGGCCTCGAGGGCCGCACCATCCTCTCCGTCCATCGCACCGGAAAACACATCGTCTGCGAGCTCGGTCAAACGGGCGGCGGGCCTTCGGTTGAGAGCAGCAGGCAACCAGCCGCTCACCAGGCAGCCGCCCAGTGGATCGTCCACCTGGGCATGACCGGCCGGCTGCTGGTCACCACCCCCGACGGCCCGATCGCCAACCACACCCATGCGCGGCTCAGGCTCTTGAGCGGCCGCGAGATCCGCTTTGTCGACCCGCGCCGCTTTGGCCGCCTCGAGTTCCGTGACCTGAAGCGCACCGCGGGCTTCGAAGGCGCGGGCCAGGAGCCGCTCACCATTGGCGCCGAAGAGTTTGCCGCGCTGTTTCACGGGCGCAAGCTGGCCATCAAGGCAGCGCTGCTCAACCAGGCGCTTCTCACCGGCGTGGGCAACATCTATGCCGACGAAAGCCTGTTCCGCGCCGGCATCCGGCCCCGCCGGCGCGCCGGCCGCCTGACCAGGGCGGAGCTGGAGCGGCTGCGCCTGGCCTTGTGCGCGGTGCTCGAGCAAGCCATCCGCCAGGGCGGCTCGTCGGTCTCAGACTATGTGGACGCGGACGGCGTGCGCGGGTTCTTCCAGTTGGAGCATTGCGTTTACCTGCGCACCGGGCAGCCGTGCCGCCAGTGCGAGACGCCGATTCGCCGCATTCTGGTCGGCGGCAGGGGCACGCACTACTGTCCCCAGTGCCAGCATTAGCAGGCGTCTACTATTTTTTGGATTATCAATCGCTTATGAATTCCAGAATGCAGAAACTTCTCGCCGTTTGAGATCCACAAGTGATTGAAAACATGAAGAAAGATGAACGGTCAGGGAATTGCTAGGTTTAGGGTGCCAGTGATGTACCGGCTGCTGGAGACAATCCCGGCCAGCCCAAAGAACAGCAGGACCCGGCAAGAGACTCCGCCAACGAAGCGGCCCCTCAAAAGGGGAAGCCGGCCGGGAGAACCTGCAGCAGGCGCGGCGGATATAACCGCCGTCCTCACTCAACTTGGGAGGCCAGTGACCAGCGCGGGACAGCGAAACGCCACTCCGATGAGAGTGGCGTTTCGTGTGTCTGGACCCATTCTGGGCAGGGAAATTTCTGCAGCCTCCGCAGGCCAGCCGAGCAATGCCCTTGCCAGCCGGGGCTCTTGGCTGTAGTATCGGACTTGCCTATCAAGCGGCTGACGCGAGCCACCCCAAACGGGCAGAGCGCGCTCGCCGCCGAGCAAGGAAGCTTCGCCGCTCAATTCATCCATCATCAGGCACGCGGCGGAAACTCCCATAGGAAGGGCATTACCAGAGGAAAGGGCCGGCCGCGCCGAATCGATGCAGAGAACCGGAGGAGACTCCTGCGGGGTTTCTGTGCAGAGGTCGGCAAGGCAGCAGCGGGGCCATTCTTCCGGGGATCGTGGCAGATTGAGCGGAGCCAGGCTTTGCGGCAGTTTGCCGAGTGTCCTCTAGAAAATTCATCGCAGGCCGGCGAGTCCCGTGTCCCCACCCGGACTCCTCGGCAGGCAAACGAAGTTCGGCAGCCGGAATTGAGAGCCGCTGAGCGCGGGAACGCAATGCACCACACAGCACATTGCCAGGAAGTACACGCATGACGACAGAATCGACCGAGCCCCAGACGGATCTGGGGCCAGGCGCGGCCAGCGGCCAGGCGCAGTCGCAAGGGCATCGCCGCCGCCGCCGCCGCCGCAAGAACAAGACCAGCCAGCAGAGCGCGCCGCAGGGGCAGCAGGGCCCTCAACAGCCCCAGTCCGCGCCCCCACCGCAGGCCCAGCCTGTCGGCCAGTCCGCCGCGCCGCCCGCGCCCAAGGCCCAGCACCAGCAGCATCAGGGCCAGGGAAGGAAGAAGAAGAAATTCTTCCAAAAGGGCTCGCAGGCCAGCGGGCAACCCGCCAACAACGGGACCACCCACCAGCCCGGCAACACGGTGGGCGGCTCACAGGGCAAGCGCAAGGGCAGGCAAAAGGGCCCGCGCGAGTTTGTCGGCCCCATGGACCACAGCTACCGCGCCGTCAACGGCAACGTGGCCGACGGCCCTCCCTCGACCATCCAGATCACCAGCAACAACGGCCACAATGGCGGCTATTACCAGGATGCCTATGTGGCGCCCGCGGCGGCCCTTCGCGACGACGTCCCCACGCGCATCTTCTGCTTCATCGACGATCTTTTCTTCCAGGCCAAGATCATCGAAACCTCGAAGAAACTCGGCGTGAAGGTGGAGTTCGTCAAGGGGGACAAGGACTCCGTAGCCAAGCTGATCGAAGTGGCGGAGGCTGACCGTCCCACGCTGGTGGTCTTTGACCTGAACAACCTCAACGCCAAGCCGATGACGCTGATTCCCAAGTTCAAGGCGAAGTTCAAAAAGGCAACTTCGATCGTGGGCTTCCTCAATCACCTGCAGGGCGACCTCAAATTGAAGGCCATCGAGGCGGGCTGCGATACGGTCATGCCCCGCTCGGCCTTCTCGCAGAGTCTGCCCAACCTGCTGCGCCGCTACGGCCTCGAAGAGGAAGAAGACAACTACCCGCAACCGGTGTGAGCCAACCGGCCGTAGAGCGCGAAACAAAACAGGGCGACCGCCGCAGCGGTCGCCCTTCTTCATTGCGCGCAAGAACGCGCGATAGCTGCGTCTATCCAGGAGGCCAGGTCATCGCGCGCCCGCCCAGCAGGTGCAGGTGCAGGTGGTCCACCGTCTGTCCGCCGTCGTTGCCGGTGTTGACCACGATGCGGTAGCCGTCGCCCAGGCCTTTGTTCCGTGCAATCTCCGCTGCCGCCAAAAGCAGGTGGCCGAGCAGGGCCTGATCGCTTTGATCGGTCTCGATCATGGACGCGATGTGCTCGCGCGGAACCACCAGCACGTGCACCGGAGCCTGCGGATGGATGTCGGCGAAGGCGTAGCACAGCGGATCCTGGTAGACAGGCGTGGAGGGAATAGCGCCCTCGACGATCTTGCAGAACAGGCAGCTCATAGCGACCCCAGTGTACAGGGCGGCCTCCGCGCCCGCAACATGGGCGCTACGGGATCGATCGGCGTTGCAGCAATGGGGTTGGCAGAGGCAGTGTGGCTCAGTTGTCCGTTTTCGGCTTCCACAGGCCCACCGTGTTGCCTTCCACATCGGCAAACCAGGCAAAAGTTCCCGCGGGGATTGCGACCGGCGGCACGATCACCTTTCCGCCCTCCGCCTCCACCTTCGCGAGTGACGCGGCCACATCGCCGGTTTCGATGTAGAAGTGGGTGAACTGGTGCGGCTCGTGCCCCAGCGCGGCGATGTGCCCTGGGATACCCGCGCCGGCGCCGGTGTCGATAGCGCCCATGGGGCCGGAGTCGATTGACCAGCCGAAGGCGCGCCGGTAAAACTCGCTGGTCTTCTCCTTGTCTTTGCAGCCGATTTCGAAGTGAACGACGGGATGAGCCATGGGGAGCCTCCTGAAATCTGGGATGCGACCAGTATGGCGGCCCCGGAAGCCTTGGTCAACCCTTCAATTGCCGGCTATTCTGGAAGCGCGTTTTTTTCTCTTGACATAATGTACTAGTCTTATAGTACACTGAGTTGGTCATGAGTTCACGGCCCAGATCGAACGGCTTCCGCTTCCTCCTCGACCTGCACAGCGGCATGCCCGTCTACCGCCAGATCATGGACCAGGTGCGCGGCGCGATTGCCTCCGGCGCGCTCGCACCCGGCGATCAGCTGCCCACCGTTCGCCAGCTCGCCGTCGACCTCGAAATCAATCCCAACACCGTGGTGCGGGCCTATCGCGAGCTGGAGCTGGGCGGGCTGCTGGAGACGCATCAAGGCACGGGCACATTCATCGGCGCGCAGAAGATGAAGCGCTCCGACGCCCAGCGCGAGCGGCAGTTGGCGCAGATTGTGGGCGATTGCGTCGCGCGCGCGGGCGCTGCGGGATTCACCGTGGATGAACTGATCGAAGAATTGCGCGGACTCTCTGGTGAGCCGGCGCGCAAGAGATGATGGAAGGAGACGAACGATGACACCGAAAGTGGAAATGGTTCCCTTGAACCGAGTTGCGGTAACGGCGTTTGTGCTTTCGACCGGCGCGGGATTGGCCCTGGGCGCATTGATCAAGAACGACGTGCCGATAATCGTCGGCGCGCTTATCGGCGTCTACCTGCTGTTCGCCATCAAGGTCGTGCAGCAGTGGGAGAAGGTGGCCCTGCTGCGCCTGGGCCGCTATGTGGGCCTGCGTGGGCCAGGGTGGTTTCACGTGATTCCGGTCGTTGAGACCATCAGCTCCTACATTGACCAGCGGGTGCGCGTGCACAGCGTCACCGCCGAGTCGACGCTGACGCGCGACACGGTTCCGGTGAACGTGGACGCCATCGTGTTCTGGATGGTGTGGAACGCCGAGAAGTCGATTCTGGAAGTGGAGAACTTTGCCGACGCCGTGAATATGAGCGCGCAAACGGCGCTGCGCGAGTCGATCGGCCGCCACGAGTTGGCGCAGATGATCACCGAGCGCGAGGTGATGGGGCGCCAGCTTCAGCAGATTCTGGATGAGAAGACGAATCCGTGGGGGATTACCGTGCAGTCGGTGGAGATTCGCGACGTGCGCATTCCGCAGAGCCTCGAGGACGCCATGTCGCAGCAGGCGCAGGCCGAGCGCGAGCGCCAGGCGCGCGTGATTCTGGGCCACGCCGAGGTGCAGGTGTCGGAGCAGTTCGCCGAGGCCTCGCGCGTTTACAACGACAATCCCGGCGCTCTGCATCTGCGCGCCATGAACATGCTCTACGAGGCCATCAAGGAGAGAGGCTCGATGGTCATAGTGCCCTCCTCGGCTGTCGAGACGATGGGCCTGGGCGGAACCCTGGCCACCGCGGCGATTGGCAAGCAACAGGGCTGACGAGTCAGTGCAGGAGGTAAACAATGAAAAGCCGAATGGTTCTTGTGTGCGTGCTGATGTGGATGCTGGCGGCGGCCACGATGGCCCAGGTTCCTGCGCCGGGCCAGCCAGCCAACACCGCGCCCATCCTGGGCATCTGGCGGTGTCAGATGGAAGACCTGCCCGCCGTCACGCTCACCGTCACTGACGAAGGCGGAAGCCTCGCCGGCGCAGTCCTTTTCTATCTCCATCGCCGCGACCCCAGCCAGCCCATCACGGCCACACCCGGAGTTCCCGAACCGCTCTTCCATCCGCGCTTCGACGGCAACACGCTCACGTTTGAGGTAAGCCATCGCCGCGCCCATCCGCCGCGCACCCTGAACGATCCTCCGGTCAGCTTCCGCCTCGAGTTGATCGCCCCGGACAAAGCCGAACTGGTGAATGACAACGAGCGGGACTCGAACGCGCCGGTGTTTATCTTGGTCAGGAGCGAGTACTAGCAGGCGCCGCCGCGACCCTCAGCCGGCGAGGGTTTTCGAGGCGTATATTTGTCTCCGCGAGCCAATGGAAGCGAAACTCCCGAGCCTGGGGCTCAACCTCACCTGGCAGCTTAGAGCTTTTTCGATTCACTCGTTGACGTTTGCAGATCGTGCAATGTGGCTTTTTCTTGAGGAAAGAGCCACTTGGCTTCCAGGTTTCTGTAAAGAGCAGAATCGAAAACGCTGTAGCCTCTGACTCGCATGGAGGGCAGTATGCTGTCCCGCACCATCTACATGAGCAGGCTCATCGGCCTGTATTGCATTCTCGTCCTGCCGTCCCTGGCGATTCACAAGCAAGCCACCGTGGACTTGGGTGCTACGCTGCTTCACAATCCGGCGCTGATGCTGATCGTGAGCATCTTCACGGTCATCGGCGGCCTGGCCATGGTTCTGGCCCACAATCGCTGGTCCGGCGGCGCGCAAAACGTGGTGGTTACCCTGGTGGGCTGGCTGGTGCTCATCAAGGGCATGATGTTCGTGCTGCTGCCCCCCGCGGCGGACACCGAGATCATCCTGAGCTGGTTCCGCGATCCCGTGCTCTTCTACGTGTGCCTGACTCCGTCGTTCCTGATCGGCGTCTACCTGACCTACGAAGGCTTCAGGCCGAGAGCAGGTTCCTAGCCGGGCGCGGCGGGTTCGCCTGTCTCAGCTGGTGTGATCGAGCAGAATCTTCCAGCCCTGCGGCCCCTTGCGCCAGACCAGCGAAAAGATGCCGTCGTCTTTCGTGGCCTCGCCGTGAGCGCTGCGTTCCAGGTGGAAGTTGCCGGTGACCACGGCGTATTCGACTGCGCCGCACGAGCAGGGCAGCAGGCGGATGTCGAGGTTTACGAAGGTGAGCGTGCCCATTTGCTCTTTGCTGCTGTAAGCCTTGGTGTAGCGATCGAGAATCGGCGCGTAGCCCTTTGCCAGATGGGCGCCGATGAAGGTCGTATCCTTCGAGTTCTCGTAGCTCTGCATGAAGGCGGGAATGTCCGCGCGGTTCCACGCAGCGGCCTGGGCGGCAATCGCTGCGCGAATGGCCGCCTCGTCCAGTTGCGGTGGGGCAGAGGGCGCTGGCGCGGCCGATAGTCCGGTGATTACGCCGATGTTCGTCTGCGGTGGGGCAGACGCCGCCGGCGCGGCCTGTGCGTGGGCTAGCGCGGCAGTGCAAGCCAAAAGCAGGGCAAGAGCCAGGGCAAAACGCTTCATCGAAATCCCTCCGGGGCAGAATTCATCACGAACCAGCTTACAATGACAGCATGAGCGCGGCTGCCGCTTCCCCTACCTTTCGCATCGTCCACACCGTCTGTTCGCACGACTGCCCCGACTCCTGCGGCGTGCTCGTCACGGTTGACAGCGATGGCCGGGCGATCAAGGTGGCGGGCGACCCGAAGCATCCGGTGACGCAAGGGTTTTTGTGCGGCAAGGTGGCCAAGTATCTCGACCGCGTTTACGCGCCGGAGCGGATTCTGTTCCCGCTGCGGCGCAAGCCGGGCGTGGGCAAGGGGCCACTGGTGAAGGGCCGCGAGCACGAGGCCTTCGAACGTATCGGCTGGGACGAAGCGCTGGATGCGATCGCGGCGCGGCTCAAGAACATCGCGGACGAGTTCGGGCCGGAATCGATTCTTCCCTACAGCTACGCCGGCACCATCGGCGTGCTGGGCTTTGGGTCGATGGACCGGCGCTTCTTCCATCGCCTGGGCGCCAGCCAGCTTGACCGTACCATCTGCTCCGAGGCCGGCGGGGTGGCGTGGAACCTGGTCTACGGGAAGAAGTTGGGCACACCCACGGAAGACTTCCGCCTGGCCAGGCTGATCGTTGCCTGGGGCGCGAACATCCACGGCAACAGCGTGCACCTGTGGCCGATGGTGGAGCAGGCCAGGCGCAACGGCGCGCGGCTGATCGTGATCGACCCCTACCGCACCCGCACCGCCGCCTTGGCCGACTGGCACATCGCCATCCGCCCCGGCACCGATGGCGCCCTGGCGCTGGGCATGATGCACGTAATTCTGAACGAGGGTCTCGAAGACAAGGCCTACATTGCCGAAATGACGCATGGGCTCGAGCTGCTTGCCGAGCGGGCCCGCGAGTATACGCCGGAGCGCGTTTCAGCCTGGACCGGCATGACGGCGGCGGAGATTGAGCAACTCGCCCGCGAGTACGCCCTCACGCAACCGGCGGCGATCCGCCTGAACTACGGTGTGCAGCGCACGGAGAACGGCGGAACAACAGTGCGGGCCATCGCCATGCTCCCGGCGCTCACCGGCGCGTGGAAATACCGCGGCGGCGGCGGGCAGCTTTCAACTTCGGGCGCCTTCAAGTGGGACGAAGATGCCTTGAGGCGCCCCGACCTGGCGCTGGCTTCGCCGCTGGGCCGCCTGGCCCGCGTGGTGAATATGTCGGAGCTCGGCAAGGCGCTTGCCGAGCAGGGGTCAGGGGTCAGGGGTCAGGGATCAGAAGCTGGGGAGGACGGCCCGCCGGTGAAGGCGCTGTTTGTCTATAACTCGAATCCTGGAGCTGTCGCTCCCAACCACAACGCGGTCAAGCGGGGATTGGCGCGGGCCGACCTGTTTACCGTGGTCCACGAGCTGTTCTTTACCGACACAACCGATTATGCCGACTACATTCTGCCCGCCACCACGTTCCTGGAGCACACCGATGTGCAGGGCGCTTATGGCCACTACTTTGTGCAGCTTTCGCAGCAGGCCATTGACCCGCCCGGCGAGGCCCGCTCGAATGTCTGGCTCTTCAGCCAGTTGGCCGAGCGCATGGGGTTCGAAGAGGATTGCTTCCGGGATTCGGAGATCGACTTGATCAAGGCCGCGCTGGCCATCGGGCCGGATGGCCATTCCACACGGCCGCAGATGGAGCACGTTACGATCGACGGCTTGAAGCGGCACGGCCATATCCCGCTCGCTTTTCACAGCGACCCCGAGGGGCGGCCGTTTCAGCCCTATCTTGCGGGCCCGCTCGCCACGCCGTCGGGCAAAGTCGAGTTCTACTCCGAGAAACTGGCAGCGCAGGGGCTCGATCCCCTCCCGGCTTTTGTCCCTCCGGTCGAATCTCGTTTCGGCGAGGCTGCGCAGCGCTATCCGCTTGAATTCCTCGGCCGCAAGGCCGACAACTACATGAACTCAACCTTCGCCAACCTCGACGGGCACCGCCGGATGGAGATGCGCACCCGCCAGCGGCTGGAGATGCACCCCTCCGACGCAGCGCAGCGTGGCATTGCGGAGGGCGACGCGGTGCGCATCTGGAACGATCGGGGCGAGTTGCGGCTGACGGCAATGATCAATGCCAGCCTGCCCGCGGGCGTGGTGGCGGGCAAGCTGGACTGGGCCAAGCTCAGCGCCGGCGGAGCCAATGTAAACGCGCTGACCAGCGAACGGCTCACCGATCTCGGCGCGGGAGCTACTTTCTACTCGACGCTGGTGGAAGTGGGGAAGGAGCAGGGGTAGGGAACTGGGACTCGTGTCTCGACAGCATGATTTGGCAACTGCTTCAGCACGAGTGCGGGCGTTGAGGCCCGCACAACAGCGGTCTGGAGACCGGCGCTGCATTCCAGCCCTTACAAAATCACGCGATCTCAGTGCTAGGGGCATAGGGCTGGAAAACCAAGCCTCCTCCGTTTTTGCGGGTAAATCTGGGAAGGGTGTACCATAACTCCCATGGCAAACTATCGCGTCGTTCTCCGCCACTCCGAGGAGGGTTACAGCGTCTCGTGCCCCGGTCTTCCTGGCTGCTGGTCGCAGGG
>JARLGE010000063.1 GCA_031296215.1 Occallatibacter sp. | reverse complement strand
GTGATGCCGCAGCACTGCTGGCAATTTCGCGTTACGTGCGCGGCCGGAACGCAGCCAAAAAGTAAAGTATCACCATTGAGGCATGGGGCGCAGAAATCTCTGCACGTGTTGGGATTCGGGGGTATTTGAAGAGAGCCCACGCGGACCGGTTAACCTCAGGGGACCCTATACTTTGTGAAGCTTCAAAAAGACAGTTTGAGATAGACAGGTGGCGGGGATGGGCGAGGCAGACGTGGCAATGGAGGGCAAGGGGCCGATGCGGTCGATTGCCTACCTGGCGAGCCGTTATCCGACGTTGTCGATGATTTTCGTATTGCGCGAGGTGGTTGCGCTTCGTGGGATGGGGTTCCGGATTGAGACGGCCTCAATCAACAGGCCGGACCGAACCTTGGACAAGCTTACGGACCTGGAGCGGGAGGAGGCGGGGCGGGTGGGGGCGGATTGAGGGCTGAGGCTTTCCCCGGTCCCCAAAAGCGAGGGACGGGGGGCACCCATGATTCATTTTTGAGTGAAGAGTTTTACGGCGGCGGCGATCAGGCCGGGGATGTCGGAGGGGGTGGCTACGATGGCTGGCTCCCAGCCGGTTTCGCGGAGTGTGGCGCTGGTGACGGGGCCGATGGAGATGGCGGGGACGCCGGCGAAGGGCCAGGAGATTTGGGCGGCTTGGGCGGCTTCAGCAAGGCGGGTGGCGCTGGAGGAACTGGTGAAGGTGGCGGCGTGGATGCCAGCGGCCAGGGCGGCTTGAAGCTGGGCTGGCGCGGTTTCCGGTATGACATTGCGGTAGGCTTCGACCACATCGACCTGGGCTCCGGCGGCGCGGAACGCGTCAGGGATTATGTCTCGGGCAACGGCGGCGCGGGCCAGTAAGATTCGCTGGCCGACAGACTGAGCGACGAGGGCTTGAACCAGGCTTTCAGCCACGTAGGATTCTGGAATCAGCGCAATCTCAAAGCCTTCGCGGCGGGCGGCTTCGGCGGTGGCCTGGCCAATAGCGGCGACTCTGAGGCCGGCAGGTTGGGCGAGCGGGATGCCGAGGGCTGCGGATCTTGCGGCGAGGGCTTGGATGGTGTTGGCGCTGGTCAGAATGAGCCAGTTGTAGGAAGCCAGGTTGGCCAGCGCGGCGTCGAGGGCTTCAAATCTGGCGGGGGGCTGGATTTCGAGGACGGGGACTTCGACTGGTTCGGCACCGAGGGCGCGGAGGCCCTCACTGAGTTTTCCAGCCTGGTGGGCGGCGCGGGTGACGAGAATGCGGCGACCCGCGAGCGGCAAGGAATTCACCGGGCAGCCTCAGCAGCTAGTAACGGCCCGGCGCCGGCGTTGAGGAGCATTTTGGCGGCGAGGCGGCCGAGGGCGGCGGGGTCGGAGCCTGCAAACGGAGCAGTGTGGAAGATGCGCACGGCGGAGCCGGTAGCTGGGTCGGCGACTACGCCAAAGATTTCGACCTGAGGTTCTCCGGGAGCAGAACTCATCCTGCAATGGATTCCGATGGGGACCTGGCAGCCTCCACCCAACTCAGCCAATGCTGCGCGTTCAGCGTTGACGGCGAAGCTGGTTGCGGGATCGTTTAGGAACGCGACGGCGGCGATGGTTTCAGGGTCGTCCTTGCGGGTTTCAATACCGAGCGAACCCTGACCGGCGGCTGGGCAAAAATCTTTTGGATCGAGCCGTTCCCTCACCCACTCGGTTTTTTGGAGGCGGTCAAGACCGGCGGCGGCAAGCAGGATGGCGTCGACTTGGCCTTCGTCGAGCTTGCGCAGGCGGGTGTCGACGTTGCCGCGGAACTCGACGGCTTCAATGTCGGGACGGAGAGCTTTCAACTGGGCGCGACGGCGCTGGCTGCTGGTTCCTACGACGGCTCCCTGGGGGAGTTCAGCGAAGCTCCAGAATTTTACCGACACGAGGGCATCTCGAGGATCGACTCTGGGCGGTGTGGCAGCCAGAGCGAAGGGCTCGGGGAGTTCGGTGGGCAGGTCTTTGAGGGAGTGTACGGCGAGGTGAACGCGGCCTTCGGCGAGGGCTTCCTCAATCTCCTTGGTGAACATGCCCTTGGAGCCGACCTGGGCGAAGGTGACTTCCTGGAGGCGGTCGCCGGTGGTTTTGATGATTTCGATTTCGACTTCGTGGCCCCGGGCGCGAAGCAGGGCTTGAATGTGATGGGCCTGCCATAGAGCCAACTGTGAACCACGGCTTCCGATACGGAGCTTCATCGACGGGTCTCCACGCTGGCTGCGGTTACGGGATCGCTTTCAGCTTTTTCCGGTTCTGAATTGTTGACGGGCTGGACGGCTTGCGGCTCTGCGACTCTGTCGGTTGCGGCGGAGATGGACCACTCATCGCAGACGGTTTCGAGGCGGAGCTGATCGCCTTCGCGGGCGGCCTGCTTGAGGGCCTGCATAGGCGGATGGAGGAACTTGTTTACGAGACCGCGTGTGAGGGCTTCGACGGCGGCGAGTTGGTCTGTGGTAAGGCTGCCGAGGCGGGACTGGATGCGGCGCAGCTCGGCCTGACGGATCTCTTCAGCCTGACGCTGGAGGGCGACGATGGCGGGAGCAACGTTGACGGCGCGCTGCTTTTGATGGAAGCGCTCGACTTCGCCGGCGATGAGGGTTTCGGCATCGGAGGCTTCGCGGCTGCGTTCTTCGAGATGGGCGGCAGCGACAGCTTGAAGATCGTCTATGTCGTAAACGAAGATACCTTCGAGCTTGCCCATCTCGGGGTCGACGTCGCGGGGGACGGCGATGTCGATGAAGAACATGGGCTTGTTGCGGCGGCGCTGCATGAAGGCCTGACCGTGCTCGCGGCGGAAGATCGGGTGGGGCGCGCCGGTTGAGCTGATGACGATGTCGGCATCGCTGGCGGCGTCGTAGAGCTGTTCGTAAGGGATGACGCGGCCCTTGAACTGGTCGGCCATGCGGCGGGCGCGTTCCTGGGTGCGGTTGGAAACGAGGATGGCTCCTGCGCCTTGCTGGACGAGGTGGCGGGCGGCGAGCTCGCTCATTTTGCCAGCGCCGACGAGGAAGACGGTGCGGCCCTGGAGCGATCCGAAGATCTTTTTGGCGAGGTCGACGGCTACGGAGGCGATGGAGACGGAGCTGGAGCCGATTTCGGTCTCGGTGCGGACTTTCTTGGCGGCGGCAAAGGCGCTTTGCAGCAAGTGTTCGAGCTGGCCGGAGACGGTTCCGGCGGCACGGGCGACGGCGAAGGCTTCCTTGACCTGGCC
The DNA here is from genome assembly GCA_031296215.1 of Occallatibacter sp. Classification (GTDB taxonomy): domain Bacteria; phylum Acidobacteriota; class Terriglobia; order Terriglobales; family Acidobacteriaceae; genus Telmatobacter. The sequence goes on along the minus strand of JARLGE010000063.1, from coordinate 3,380 downwards.
TAGGATCTGCGGTTCTCCGACGACCATGGAATCGAGGCTGGCAGCTACGCGGAAGAGATGGCGGACAGCGTCGCGGTCAATCTGCTTGTAGATGTGCGGTTCGAGCAGCGCGCGGTCGAGCCCGAAGTGCTGATGCAGGAAGCCGGTCAGGTCAGTCTCAGGGGACTCTACGGCGGCAAGTAACTCGACACGGTTGCAGGTGGAGACGATCATGCACTCGGTTACGCCTTCCATGGCGGCGAGGGCACGGGTGGTATCGGGCAGGTCGTCACGGCTGATGGCGATGCGTTCGCGGAGGGCGATCGGAGCGGTTTTGTAGTTGATGCCGATGATGGACAGGCTCATGGGGCACCGAACCTGTGGACATGGCTGAAGAGGTTGGCGGTCCAGACGACGACCATGACTGCAAAAACTGCGCCGGAGAGGTAAGCTGCCTTGCGACCACGAAGGCCGGCGGCGCGGCGGACCAGGAGCAGGAGGACGTAGATGGCCCAGCTGACGAAGGCGGCGATGATCTTGGGATCAAGAAAGTAGGATGCGCCGAGGGAGGTTTCCTGGGCAAGAACGACGCCAATCACGAGTCCGACGGTCATGCACGGGAAACCGAACTCAAGCATGGCTTCGGAGAGACGTTCGAGGGTGTCGAGTGGCGGCAACCAATCGAGCGGAGCCCACCAGGAGTCTTCTTTGGTGAGGAAGCGGGTCTTGGGCTTGGCTTTGAGACGGCGCTCCTGGAAGAGATAGAGGATGGAGGCAAGGAGGCTGAAGCCGAGGGCGACGTAAGCCAGAAGCAGCGCGGCGATATGGGCGATGAGCCAGCTTACGCGGACTCCCTGAGAGGGAAAGGTGTAACGCTCTGCGCCGAGTGCCGGGATCAGGACCAGGAAGAATGTGACCGGCAAGGCGAACAAACCAAGCGAGATGGCGTCATAAAGCCACCAGACGAGGAAGAACACCGAGACCACGGCAAATCCGAGCAGAGATTGGACTTCGCGCAGGCTGACGGGAACCCAATGATGGGCCTGGACGAGCATTTCAACGGCGGAGACGAAGTGGAAGAACCAAGCCATGCCGCCGAGGTGAACACACCAACGGCGCCAGCGGTCGGCTTTATAAAGCACGGCTGGGAAGACGGCGACGGACGCCGTTGCGTAGAGGATAGCCGCAACTCGAAGCCAGAGAAGATACATGCCGTAATTCACCTTAAAGGCGTTACTGGTTAGTATACTGTGATGCAAATCACCTAACGGAATGGATTGAGGCCGCTGGGTTTCGGCCTCGGCTTCAATGAGTGCCTTGCGGATCGCCTGAGATTCCTTGTGTTCAGAGGAGTTTGAAGTAGACGAGCCCGGGGCGGTTGCGGCCATAGTAGTCCTCTTCGCGGCCGCGGAGGCGGTAGCCGGCTTTGCAGTAGAGGCGGATGGCTCTGAGGTTGTCGGCGTCTACGTGGAGCCAGATGGCACTTGCCTGCACTTCGGCGGCTGAGCCTTCCAGGCGGCGCAGCAATTCGCCTCCGACACCTTGGGCACGCGCTTCAGGCAGCACTTCAAGAGTCTGGATGTAGGCGAAGAAATTTTCGGGGCCTCCGGGCCACTCGACAATGGCGAAACCAAGGATTTGGGCATCGCGCTCGGCGATCCAAGTCGCCGCATGAGGATCCCCAATGAGCTGACGCAAGTAGGTGTCGCTGAAGCGATGCGGCGGAAGGAAACAGACCTCCTCGATTGCGTAGATTGCGGGAAGGTCTTGCGGCTTGAAGGGGCGATAGAGCACAGGGTCACTTTATCGCATGGGCCGGCGAGGAACTATCGCAGGGCAATTGGAGGCATGCAATTGAAGGATGATGAGGACTCATTCCGCCCCAACAGGGCGAGAGGGCTTCATTGGGACAGTAACCCCGGGGTGCCCCTTCGCGCTGGTCAGGGTTCCCCTGGGCTACTATCGCGTCGTCCCTCCGGGACGAAATTGAGTCAATTGCGATTTGAACTCTCTGCGATTTGAGCTTTGTGGCTTAGACGTTGGCTTCGAGGCCACTGATTACGTCGAAGAAGCGCTGGTCGAGGCGGCGGTTCGTGGCGATGGCTTCCTTGATGGTGATGTCAGTGATGTCAGTGCCATGGAGGACGGCGATGCGACCCCACTTGCCCTCGTGGACCATGTCGATGGTGTGGAGCCCGTAGCGCTGACCCAGAGTGCGATCGTAGGCGGTAGGAACGCCGCCGCGCTGGGTGTGGCCGAGGTTGACGGAACGGGTCTCGAAGCCGGTCTTTTCTTCAATAAGTTCGGCGAGTGCTTCACCGATGCCGGAGAGGCGAGCGTGACCGAAGGAGTCGACCTCTTTGGAGCCGATGACCTGACCGACCTCAGGGAGGTGGCAGCCTTCGGCGACGACAACGACACCGTAGTGCTTGCCGTGGTCGTAGTTGTATTTAAGAAGGGCGCAGACGTGGTCGATGTCGATGTCTTTTTCAGGAACGAGGATGACATGCGCGCCGCCGGCAACGCCGGAGGCATAGGCGATCCAGCCGGCATCGCGGCCCATGACTTCCACGACTACGACGCGGTTGTGCGAGTCGGCTGTGGTGTGAATGCGGTCGATGGCCTCGGTGGCGATGGAGACGGCAGTGTCGAAGCCGAAGGTGGTGTCGGTTCCGTTGATGTCGTTGTCGATGGTTTTGGGAACGCCCACGCTGGGTACGCCGTGCTCGCTGAGATAAAGGGTGACAGACTGGGTGTCGTCTCCGCCGAGCGCGATGAGCGCGTCAATGTTGTTGAGCTTGAGGACTTCCTGGACCTTTTCAATGCCGCCAGGGATCTTTTTCACGTTGGTGCGCGAAGAGTGAAGTATGGTACCGCCCTTGAGTTGGATTCCGTCAGTGTTTTCAAGGGTGAGGGGGATGAAGTTGTTGTCAAGCACGCCGCGCCAGCCATTCAAGAAGCCAATAAACTCATCGCCATAGTGGTTGATCCCCTTTTTCACAGCGGCATAGATAACCGCGTTCAATCCGGGGCAATCGCCTCCGCCGGTCAATAAAGCAACACGCATCGTTCTCTCTCCTCTTCGCATTTGCAGGGCCTCGGAGGCCCCGGGTTGGGAGTCAATCCCGGATTGGTACAACCTGGGTTTATCTGACATGAAGTCATCGAATAGGAACGAGTATTCTCGATGACGGCGTGGCTCCCCGACGGAATCGCGGGGTTGGCACTTTAGACAGTGTAACGCGGGATTGTAAAGAGAAATCGTGACCGGGCGCACGCGAGGAAAGATTTCTGCGCGTGGTATTTTGAACTCCGAAAGCCGCACGAAAATGATTGAATAGAGGTATGCCCGGAACCGGAGCGCTTTTGCTGTTGGCGTTCGCCACGCTCGTTGTGTGTGT
>JARLGE010000288.1 GCA_031296215.1 Occallatibacter sp. | reverse complement strand
CGCCGCGCCTACATGGACCGCGCCGACTACCTGGGCGACCCGGACTACAACGACATCCCCACCGCCGCGCTCACCGCCCGGCCCTACGCCGAAGCCTGGCGCGCCTCCATCCTTCCGGAATCCGCCACACCCTCAGCCTCGCTTGCCCGTCCTGCCGGCTTCCTGCCTCCCGCACCCGTGAACGCAGGCCGCCGCAAGCCCGAGTCGCACGACACCACCCACTACTCCGTTGTCGACGCCGAAGGCAACGCCGTCTCCGTCACTACCACCCTCAACGACAGCTTCGGCTCCCACGTCACCGCCGGCCCGCTCGGCTTCCTGCTCAACGACGAAATGGACGACTTCGCCGCCAAGATGGGCGTGCCCAACATGTTCGGCCTCATCCAGGGCCCGGCCAACGCCATCGCCCCCGGCAAGCGCCCGCTCAGCTCCATGACCCCGACCATTGTTCTTGAAGACGGAAAGCTGCGCTACGTGCTCGGCTCGCCCGGCGGCGCGCGCATCATCACCACCGTGGCCAACATCTTCCTCTCCGCGGCCGAGGGCGGCCTCAACATCCAGCAGGCTGTCGACGCGCCCCGCTTCCACCACCAGTACCAGCCCGACAAGCTCTACCTCGAGCCCGGATTCTCACCCGACACCCTGGCCGGCCTCAGGAAGATGAGCTACCCGCTCAACATCCGCGACGGCCACTGGTCCAACGGCGAGTGCATCGCCATCGACCCCAAAACCGGCGAGCTCGAAGGCGGACAGGACCACCGCAGCCACTACGGCAAAGCCGCCGGCTACTGAGGATCGCGGCGGCAGAACCGGCTGCCGCGCCGCCGCCGGCCGTCCGGCGTCCCTGCCGAATCAGCTCCCGGCTCCCGCTCCCCGGCATGCACCATTTCCGGCAAGATACTTTCCGCCGTAACCTGTTCAAAAAATGAGACAATGTTCATCAGCAGCCGGCACGCCCCTGGGGCATGCCCAATGCCGGAGACAAGCCCAACCATGCTGCGAGTTCTTTCCACGCACCTGTTCCTCGGCCAGCGCCTGCATCCCGGGCTGCTGGAACTGGCCGCCCGCTCCGGCGCCCAGGGCGTTGAGATCTTTGCTGCCCGCCAGCACTTCGACTACTCCAGCCGCGAGCACGTCGCCGAGCTGGCCTCCTGGTTCCGCTCCAACCCGCTCCAGCCGTTCTCCATGCACGCGCCGCTCTTCCCCGATCGCGAGATGGGCCGCGCAGGTGCGCCCGCCGTCAACGTGCTGCACCCGGAGAAGGCCCGTCGCATCGACGCCATGGACGAGATCAAGCGCGCTCTGGAAGCCGCCGAGCTGATCCCCTTCTCCAACCTGGTGATGCACCTTGGCGAGCGCACCGACGGCTGGTCGCAGCGCAGCGTCGAGTACGCCATCAACGCCCTCGAGCACCTGGGCGCCTTCGCCCATCCACTGGGCGTGCGCCTGCTGCTAGAAAACCTGACCGGCGAGCCCACCACACCCGCGCATCTGGCCGACATTCTCGAGCTCGGCCACCTCGACAGCATCGGTTTCTGCCTGGACCTGGGCCACGCGCACATGACCGCGGGCATCGGCGATGCCATCGCCACCCTGGGCAGCCGCATCGCCAGCGTCCATGTCCACGACAACCACGCCGTCAAGGACGAGCATCTCTGGCCCGGCGACGGCAACATCGACTGGCCCGCCGCGGTCAAGGCTCTCAAGGCCCTCCCCTCGCCGCCCGCTGCCGTGCTCGAAATCGACCACGCCTTCGGCAGCGAACCCGCCAAGCTGCCCGCCCGAATGGAGCAGGCCTTCGCCCTCTTCGAGTGACGGCCTTCCCAGAACCGCGCCAGATGCCTTGAAGCCGAGTGCCCCAGGCCTGGATTTTCAGACGTGGGAAGGCACGAGCACTGCCTTACTTCCCCACACAAGCGTAACTGCCCGCGACCTTCCGGTCCCCGCTCCCTTTGTACTCGGCCGCCTTGGGGTACGAGCAGATCGGCTCCGCAAAGGAGACCTTTCTGCCTGCCACCTCATAACTTCCCCGCCCAATCACCTGCTCCGGCGCCGTTCCTTTTTCCACCCATTGCTCGAGCGCCGTGGTGATGTTGTGCGCCGCGTCGTCGAGCGCCGGATCGAAGCTGGGACCCCGCTGCCCGAAATCGGCCGGCCCCGGCCCGCCGCCGCAGTGCTGCAACCCCGGAACCAGGAACAGGCGCACAAACGAAGCCGTCTCCGCCTGGCCTACGGTCTGCTCCACGCTGTTGAAGTAGTCGATGGTCCCCAGCGGAGAGATGGCCGCATCGTTCCATCCGTGATAGAGAATCAGCTTGCCGCCCCGTGCCCGGAAGGCCCGCAGATCCGGATTCACCGCATCCAGCGCGCTCGCGGTCTTCTCCTGAGCCGCCTTCAGATCGCGGTCCAGATCGAAGCTCTTCGGATCCCATTTTGCGTTGGAATACACCATGTCGCGAAAGAAGCCTTCGGAAAACGCCGCCGCCGCGCTCGAGTCCGGCTTGTCGCCGGTAATCCATCCCGGCCAGCCGTTGTCGCCCAGCTCTCCGCCCGGCAACAGGCCGGGATAGACCGGCGTGCCGTCGCGCAGAGAGGAGCCGGCATAGAGCGCCTTCATGCTCTCGGCCTCGGCCGGCGTCAGGCAGCTGTCGGTCTCGGCTCCCTTGCACGCCATCATGCCGGGCGTGAACTGGCAGGTGCGCGGGTCGGCCAGAAACGGCCCCGGCTCTTCCCTCTGGCAGGCCGCCAGAACCGTCTTGCCGATGGCCGGGACTTTGCTCGCGGGAAGATAGTTCTCCGGCCTGGCCAGCAGCTTCCGGTTCACATCGGCCGCGCGGCTTAACAGGCTGGTCCAGTTGTAAGCCGGAGCACCGGCCAGAATTCCGTCGTAGTCGCCGGGAAACCGCTGGGCCTCCATCAGCGCCTCGCGTCCCCCATCCGAGCAGCTGGTGAAGTAGTTGTGCTGCGCGGCGTTCGTATAAAACGCCTGTACCACGGTCTTGCTCAGCTCCGTCATCCCATGAACGGCTCGATAGCCAAAGTCGGCCACCTTCTCCGGGTGGCCCAGCGCCCAACTTGCGTCGGTGCCGCCGCCGGTGTGCCCGGTGTCGGTGCCGCCGCTCGCGAACCCGCTCCGCACCGCAACCGCCAGCCCGTGGTAGCCGATCGACCCGGCGAACCCGCCGTTGCCCTGCCCGATGAACTTGCCGTTCCACCCTTTGAGCGGCAGCCAGACCTCGATCCGGATGTTGGAGTCGGCCGTTGGCTTGGCCACCGCAACCACCCGGCAGAACGCCGGCAGCTTCTTGAAGATGGGGTCCGCGGGCCCGTGCTCCAGCTTGAGCGCACCCGCCTCCACCGGTGTGGACTGCACAATCTCAACCTGCGCCAGGGTCAGCTTCCCGATCTCGGCGCAGGCCCGTCGCCCATCCGCCGCCGTTTGCCCCTTGGCCACTCCAGTTGCACACACCGCTATCAGCGCCAGCGCCGACCACTTCGCCATTGCATCTCTCCACGGCCGGCTCTGTTCCCTCACAGACCCGGAACCTCTTCGATCATAATTTGGTTTCGAGGATTCCTGCCGCGCGGCTGCCTTGCTGACTCGCTGCTTGCTCAGCAGATGCGCGGCAACTGTTCGCCGATCTGCTGAGCGATCACCCGGTTCGAGCCCATCGCGGTGCGCGCCACCAGCATGCCTTTGTGCTCGGATGTCACGTGACCGATCAGAGCCGCGTCGCGTCCCAGCGGATGCGCGCGCAGCACAGCCAACACCTGCTCCGCGGCTTCGGCAGCCACAAAGAAGACCGCCTTGCCCTCGTTGGCCACATACACCGGATCGAGGCCCAGCAGCTCGCACGCCGACTGGACTTCGGTGCGCACCGGCAGCCGCGCCTCGTCGATCGCAATGCCCACGCCCGAAGCCTGCGCAATCTCGTTCAGCGTGGAAGCGAGGCCTCCGCGGGTGGGGTCGCGCATGGCGTGAACTTGAGTGCCGGCGGCGTCAAGCACCGCACCGATCATGCCGTTCAGCGCCGCGCAATCGGACCGGATCGGGCTCTCGAATTCGAGGCCCTCGCGCACGCTCATGATGGCCATGCCGTGGTCGCCGATGGTTCCCGAGACCAGAATCGCGTCGCCGGGCATTGCATGCCGCGGGCCTACGGAGATGCCTTCGCGCAGCACGCCGATGCCCGCCGAGTTGATGTAGCAGCCGTCTCCGTGCCCGCGCTCGACGACCTTGGTGTCGCCGGTAACAATCTGCACGCCCGCTGTGGCCGCCGCGGCAGCCATGGCCTCGACGATGGCGGCGAGTTGCGCCAGGGGAAATCCCTCTTCGAGGATGAAGCTGGCACTGAGGTACTTCGGCTCCGCGCCGGAGACAGCCAGATCGTTCACCGTTCCGTTCACCGCCAGCTCGCCAATCGACCCGCCGGGAAAGAACAGCGGCTGCACCACAAAGGAATCAGTGCTCATGGCCAGTCTTCCGCTAGGCAGATTCAGCACCGCGGCGTCGCCCAGGTTTTCCAGCGCCGCATTGCGGAAGGCGGGCAGAAACAGGTGCTCCACCAGCTCATTGCCCAGCTTGCCGCCCCCGCCGTGGCCCATCACGATGGTCGGATAGCCCACTAGCGGCAGCGGGCACGACCAGCCGGAGAAATCCGGCGTCGCGCTGGCGCGAACCAACAGGCTGGCCTTCGCATCCTCACCCATGCGCTGCTCCGCTCAAAGCACTGCCCGCCCCAGCCAGTTCCTCTGCGGACAAAAACCGCCCGTAATTGAAGTAAGCGGCACAGGCTCCTTCACTGGAGACCATGGTCGCGCCCAGCGGATGGCGCGGCGTGCATTCCTTGCCAAACGCAGAGCACTCGGCTGGCTTGATGGCCCCGCGCAGCACGTCCCCGGCTCGGCAAAGCGCAGACTCCTGGGTGTGAATGCCCTGAATCTGAAATCGCTCCTCGGCGTCGAAATCCCGATAGGCGGGCGCGAGCCGCCAGCCGCTCTTCGGAATCACGCCGATCCCCCGCCACGCCCGGTCCGTGACCTCGAAGACCTCGGCGAGTAACTTCTGAGCCGGCTGATTTCCGTCGTACGTAACGATCCGCTCGTAGGCGTTTTCAACTTCGTGCCGCCCGGCCTCCAACTGGATCACCGCGCGGCGAATCCCATCCAGCAGGTCCAGCGGCTCGAAGCCGGTGACGACGAGCGGAACCCCATATTTCGCGGCCAGCGGCGGATACTCCCAGTAGCCCATCACGCTGCACACGTGCCCGGCCAGCAGAAACGCCTGCACCTTGTTTCCGGGCGACTCCAGAATGGCCGAGATGGCCGGCGGCACCAGCACATGCGAGACGAGCAGCGAGAAATTCTTCAGCCCCCGCCGCTTGGCCACATGCACGCTCATGGCGTTGGCCGGAGCGGTGGTCTCAAACCCCACGCCGAAGAAGACCACCTGCTTGTCGGGGTTTTTTGCCGCCAGTTCCACTGCGTCGAGTGGCGAATAGACCACGCGCACATCGCCGCCCGCGCCCTTGATCTGGAACAGATCCGCATCCGTGCCCGGAACCCTGAGCATGTCGCCGAAGGAGCAGAAGATCACTCCTGGCTGCGCGGCGATGGCCAGCGCCTTATCGATCAATTCAAGAGGAGTGACGCAGACCGGGCAGCCCGGCCCGTGAATCATCTCGATGCCGACGGGGAGCATCTGGTCGATCCCGTTCTTGATGATCGAGTGCGTCTGCCCGCCGCACACCTCCATGATCTTCCATGGACGCGTGGCGATCGCCGCGATCTCCCGCGCCATCCGCTGCGCAATCTCGCCATTCCGAAACTCAGTCAAATACTTCATTTGGAGGAGCAACTCCCATGGGAACAACAATGCTGGGTGCCCCAGGTCCCGATCTTGGGACCTGGGAGAGCAAGAATCTCAAAAATCCAAACGCGAACCTGCTAACTCGCCAACGCCGGGTGCCCCATCCTTGCGTCGCTCTTGTTTTTGTCGCAAGGGTGGGAAACCACAACCCTCAACCGCGGTTCTTGACGTGCTCCGCCGTGCAGCTCCCATCGGGACAATTCGACTGCGGCGCCGAAGCCGCCCGGGCAAACGCCTCATCCCCGTCGGCCAGTTCCTCCTCCAGCACGCCCATCTCCCGGAACACGGCCAGCGTCTTCTGGGCTTCCTCTTCGTCGATCTTTTGCAGCGCAAACCCAACGTGGACAATGGTATAGTCGCCCACCTCAACATTCGGCACATAGTCCAGGCAAACCCGCTTGACCACCCCGCCAAAGTCGACGCGCCCCATGCGGAGCCCGTTCTCCTCGGCAATCTCAATCACTTTTCCCGGTATCGCTAAGCACATGGCAACTACCTTATACCTCTCACGAGCAACCGTATAGTGTGATCCACATCACCAGTTCATCCAGTATGGGTGCCTGTTTTCTTCCGGGTCAAGAACCGATCGAATGCTGCCGAAATCCGAGGTCTAGCTAGCCAGCACAGCGCAATGGCCGCGATGAAAAGAAGGCCGGGCAAACCGCCAGCGTTGTGGTGGGAAAGCCAATCTTCAAAAGCCCAGAGCTTAGGTCCAAACGCCCAATTGAGCAACCCCAAAAAGCCGAAGACGCCGAATAAGATGCCAAAAGCAGTGAGCCAGAGCTTCAGCCGATCATGAGGCGGTCGTGCGGTCTCGCCCACTGGAGGAAAGGAAGGATCGAGCATGATCGACAGGTAATTGTCGCCCTCACTCAATTTTTCCGCCGCTTGGCCCCAAGTCCGCATTTCCTCTTCGTCATCGGCATCGCGCGTCTCGATTTTGCGGATCAGCCCGGCGATCTTGCTCTCGTATTCGCTGTCGTTGTAGCCTCCCTCGAACTCGGCGTTGATTTCGAGCATGCCGGGCAGCGTCCAATCCGTCTCGGAAAAACAGAGCATCTTCCGCTCAACTTCCGTCAGCGGCGTGCCGTCGTGCTTAGCTTCTGCCACGATCCGGCCTGCAAAATAATCCTTCGCTTCGCGAATCGTCTTGAAATCAGCCACGCGCTACCCTCTCGCCTTCGCCTCGTTCCGCGCCACACACGCCTTCACCATCTTCTTCACCAACCCGGCCGACAGGGGCTTATCCAACGCGAACTGAATCGTCCCCTTCGACACCCTGTAGCCCTTCAGCTCCTCCGCAAGCTCCTCGATGGCCGCGGAGCCCATGGGGAAAAAGCTGCAATGCTGCTTGAAGGCCGCATACGCCACCAACCCGCCCTTGAATTGGAACGAAGGAATCCTGTAGCTGATGGCCTCGGTCGCTTCAGCCGGTGCAGCGGCCCTGATCGTTGCACGCAGTTTTTCGAGAGTCGTCCGCGCCGGCTCCGGAACCTGCGCCAGGTAAGCCTCCACTGCCGCCTTGCCGCTCTCCGCACTCGTCGATCTGGCCGCCATTCTCCTCACCTCACCGAATTACAAAGAAGTACACCAGCAGCGCGACGGAAAACAACCCGGCCGAAATCGCCCACTGCCGACGCGTCTGCGGGTGCAAATAAAACGCGCCTATCAGGCAGGCAGCGCCCACCACGATGGCCATATCCTTCATTGCAACCCGCAGGCCCAATTCAACCCCGTTGATCTGCCAAATACTCCAGCCACTCGTCCATCCCCGCGCCGGTCTTCGCCGAAGTCTCAAAGATCCGGATCCCCGGCCGAATCTCGTTGATGTTTTTCAGCGCCAGGTCGCGGTCGAAGGCGCACGGCTCGGCAATGTCGATCTTGGTAATCACCGCCGCGTCGGCCGAGTTGAACAGCGT
>JARLGE010000287.1 GCA_031296215.1 Occallatibacter sp. | reverse complement strand
TCCCGATGCCGCGGAATGGGAAGAGCTTGTGCGCCGCTCCGTGCCCCTGGCCTCGCTGGTGGCGCTGCGCATCAGCCGCATGTGGGTCAGCGACCCTTCTCCGGCAACCGTGGACGATATTGTGCAGGAGGTCTTCCTCAAGCTGTGCGAGCAGGAGCGGCGCATTCTGCGCGACTTCGAGCCGCGCGGCGAGGACTCCTTCTTTGGCCTGCTGCGCATTGTGGCGGCCTCGGTGGCCAACGATTACTTTCGCCGCCTTTACTCCACCAAGAGGGGCGGCAAAGTGATCACCATGGCGCTGGCCGACGATGAGTCCCAGGTTGCTTTGGGTGCGGGGCGGCCGGCGGAACGGATCGAGCACTCGGCGCTGCTGGCGCAACTGGACCAGAAGCTCCGCTCGGCGCCGGACGAGATTGGCGAGCGCGACCGGGCGCTGTTCTGGCTCTATTATTTGCAGGGCTTTACGGCCGAAGAGATTGCGCGCATGCCGGCCGCGGGGCTGACGGCCAAAGGCGTGGAAAGCGCGCTGCGGCGGGTGACCAACTGGCTGCGCGGCGAGATCGGGGAAAAGAAGGCGGGGGCCAAGCTTGAATCCGGCTAACCGGGCAGACGGTGTGTCAAAAGGAATGTTTTGCCGAACCCCGTTAAATAGAGTGCAGACATGAATAGTGATTTCAACCCGGGCTCCGTTTCAGAAAACCCAAAAGGAAATACTGGGGATGAGCTGGCCGCGGCACTTGAAGAACTGATCCAGGGGCGAGAGCTGCACGCCGGCGCTGAGGCTCCCGACCCCGCGCGGCGGGAGAGCTCGACGCTGGACGCCGCGGCAGCCCCTTGTCCCGAGCCGGGCGAGTGGGCACTGCTGCTGGGCGGGGAGGCGCGTCCGGCGGAATTGCCCAAGGTGAGCGCATTGCTGGCCCATGCAGCCGCCTGCCGCAATTGTGCGCAGCGCCTGCTGGCCTTGTCCGCCGATCCGTCGCCGGAAGAAAGCGCCGCCCTGGCAGACCTGGCCTTCGCATCGGCCGAGGGGCAGCGCAAGCTGGCAGCGGAGCTGGCGCGGACCCCGCGAAAATCTTCGCGCGCTCAAGCGACGCGGTTCTATCTGTGGAGCGGCGCGGGCCTGGCGGCTTCGCTGCTGCTCGCCGCCGGGCTTTTCTCCTGGTGGCGAGCAGCCTCGACCCCGGAGCGCCTGCTGGCCGAGGCTTACGGGCAGTCGCGCATCTTTGACCTGCGCATGCCCGGCGCCGGCTTTGCCGAGGTCACGCCGCGGACCCACTTGCGCGGCGGATCAAATGGATCGACTGGTCGCGAATCGTCGCGGCTGCTGGAGGCTCGGGCCCGCATCGAGCGCCAGCTCGAGCGCGCCCCCGAGGACGCCCACTGGCTCCAGTTGGAGGCACGCGCCGACATTCTGGAAGAAAAGTTCGACCCGGCCATCGACATTCTCGACAGGCTGATCGCCGCCGGACCGGTGACGCCCAGCCTGCTGCTCGACGATGCGTCGGCCTACTTCCAGCGCGGCGCGGCGACGGGCAGCGAGAACGACCGCAACTCCGCCCTCGAGGATCTGCGCCGCGCCGACGAGCTGGCCCCCGGCGACCCCGTCATCCTGTTCAACGAAGCGCTGGCCATGGAAGACCGCGGACAGTTGATGAACGCGGTGGAGACCTGGAACCGCTACCTGCGCTTCGAGCGCGATGCGCGCTGGCTGGCCGAGGGGCGCCGCCGTATCGAGGCGCTGGAACAAAAGCTGAACCAGTTGAAGACGCACCAGAGCCGCATGGAGCAGCACCTGGCCTTGCCCCAGGCCATGCGCGCGCTCGCCGCCTCCCCGGCCGCACTTGCCGGCCTCGACGAGGAACTCTCCACCACCCTGCTGCCCCGGCTGCTCGACGCGGCCTTCCCGCTCGCTGCCAATCAATCTCCAACAGACCGGTCCCGGGGGTCGCCGTGCGGGGACCAGTGCCAGGCGGCGCGCACCCTTCTCGCCGCCCTGGCCGGCTCGCTGGAACGCAACCACCTGGACCCCTGGCTCACCCGCTTCCTCCCCACCCCTCAGATCTTTTCCGACTTCTCCTCATCCGATCCGCAGTTTTCAGCGGCTGCCCATGCGCTGTCGCAGGCCATTGAGGGCTACTCGGCCGGCGACTACCTGGCCGCCGCCCAGAGAGCGGAGCAGGCCGGCCGGCAGTTTCACGCTTTGCACAACGCGGCCGGCGAGCAACTGGCCGCGGTGGAGCGGGCCGACGCCCTGCAGGCCGCGGCCAACTACGCGGGCTGCTACCAGGCCGCCCATGCCGGGCTGGGGCGCAATCCGGAGTTTGTCTGGATCGAAGCCGAGGACCAGGCCCTCGACGCCTACTGCGATCCGGCTCCCGGTTCGGATGCCGAGGACAATCCGGGATTCGTGCGCGCCGAGGGACTGGCGCACGCGAGCCATTACGGCCTGATTGAGCTGCGGGTGAGGAACATGCGCGGCGGCGCCGCGGTGGACGCGGGCAATGCCGAGGCCGCCTGGCGCGACTACCTGGCCAATCTGCGCGAGTTTTACCAGGGCGACTACGCCGCTCTTCGCCTTTCCGGGACGCTGAGCGGCCTGGAACAGGTGGAGCAGTCGACCCCGCGCACGCGCCTGGCGCTGTTGCTGCAGCGCGAGGCTCTGGCAACCCTGGAGCTGACCCCGAACCGGCAGTTGATTGCCACCGCGCGGCTCAATCTGGCGGCGGCAGCCATCCGCGCCGGCTCCATTCCCGAAGCGGAGGAGGCCATGCGCGCCGCCCAGGGCGAGCTGGCCGCCAACGGTGGCGGACGGTCTGTCCAATCCATACTTGCCGAGGTCGAGACCGCCATGGGCAGTGTCTATCTGGATCGCGGCGACCCGGCCAAAGCGAGCAAATTGCTGGACTCGGCCTGGGAGCACATGGCCGGCCAGCGCACCGGGATCTATCTGCGCAACTACGCGGTCGCCCGCGGCCAACAGGCTCTGGCGGAAGGCCAACCGGAAACCGCCGAGCCTCTGCTGCGCAATGCGCTTCTGGCACAGGAGCAGGCCAGCGGCGCGGGCAGCGCGGAGAGCATCGTCCAGGCCCAGCAGAATCGCGACCTCTACGCCATGCTGGCCGGGGTGTGGCTGGCCCAGGGCCGCTCCGGCGTCCAGATTCTCGCCCTCTGGGAGCGCTACCGGCTACGAATCCTGGGCATTCCCGTTCCGGCCTGCGCGGATAAGGGACTGGACTGCCTCAAGGCGAAGGTGGCCGGCGCGGTGGCTCAGCCAGGCTTCGATTGTCTCCTGGGCCAGGTGGTCCTGCCCGATCGTGTGCTGCTCTACCAGGCCGGCGCCGAGGGCGTGCGCTGGACCCAGATTCGGACCGGCAAGGAAGACGTGCTTTCGGCCGCGGATTCACTGGAGCGGGCCGTCAACTCGCCGGCGACCCCGATGAACGCCGTCGATCGCGCCGCCCGCCGGGTGGGTGAGCTGCTCATTGACCCGCTGGATCGGATTGGGGTTTCGCCCTGGGGTGGACAGGCGGGGCAGAGCAGGCGGCTCCTGCTCGAAGCCGATCCGCTGTTGGGCAATTTGCCCTGGCCTTCGGTGGCCACAGCCGCGGGCGAGCTCGGGCTGGGGTCCAATCTCGAAGAGTCGCCCTCCCTGCTGCTGGCTTGGCGCGCGAACGCGGCCCAGGCCGCTCCCGGCAAGACTCTGGTTGTCGGCGCATCGGTTGCTTCCGGAGAGAGTCAGCTTCTGCCCGAAGTGTTGCAGGAGGCGCGGGCGGTGGCTCGCTTCGACCGCGCCTCCACGCTTTTGCTGGGGGACGAGGCGACCGAGCCCCGCGTCGCCGCACAACTGGCAACGGCATCGGTGCTTCATTTCGCCGGCCACGCGGCCAGGCAGGACGGCAGTTCGCGGCTGTTGCTGGCGCCCGCGAAGGCCGCTTCCGGCGCCGCCGGCAAACTCCCCGCAGGCGTCCTTCCGGACACACCCTGGCTGGACAGCGCGGTGCTGCGGAAACATCCCCCGCGCCTGGCCCGCCTGGCGGTATTTTCCGCCTGCTCGAGCGGCAAGAAGGAGCAGGGCTGGAACCACGGCATGGACGACATTGTTGCCACGCTGGCCTCGCTGGGCGTGCCCGACGTGGTGGCTACGCGCTGGCAGATCGACTCCGGCGCCGCCGTTCCCATGATGGACGCGTTCTACGGGGGCCTGGCCCACGGGCTCACCGTGCCCCAGGCGCTGACCGCGG
The DNA here is from genome assembly GCA_031296215.1 of Occallatibacter sp. Lineage (GTDB taxonomy): Bacteria > Acidobacteriota > Terriglobia > Terriglobales > Acidobacteriaceae > Telmatobacter. The sequence continues at coordinate 10,174 of JARLGE010000287.1, read as the reverse complement.
CGCGGCGGCAAATGGTCAGCGATCCACGCTACCGTCACCCCTACTACTGGGCCGCGTGGTACGCCTCCGGCAGCGGCAAATCGGACCTGAGCCGGATTTTTCACAGCGGCCTTTAGAGCTACAGTTGTATTTCGCCGAATTCCTGGAAGACCCGCAAAAGTCCGGGCCTAAAGGCCACGTCCATTCGCCATCTTTCAGGGGGTTAAACCCCCCCTGCTCCCTCCGGAATCTCCGATTTGCAACTGTAGTATTAGGCGAGCCGGCGCGCGGAGTTCTTTACCGCGTACATGGCGCTGTCGGCGGAGCTGAGCAGGCTGTCCTTGTTGGCGCCGTCTTCGGGATAGAGGGCGATGCCGACGCTGGCCGAGCCTTGAATGGTATAGGGCGCGATGACAAACGGTTCGTCAAAGCTGCGTTCCATGCGGTGCGCGATCTCCTGCACCTCGGCGCGGTTGCGCACCATCGGAACCAGCGCGGCAAACTCGTCGCCGCCGACCCGGGCCAGCAGATCGTGGGAGCGGAGCTGCCGTTTCATCCGGACCGAGACTTCCTGGAGGTAGAGGTCGCCGACCAGGTGTCCATACATATCGTTGACTTGCTTGAATCCGTCCAGGTCAACGTAGATGACGCCGAAGATGCCGGCATTCCGGCGCGCCTCGTCCATCATGCTGTCGAGGTGCTTGTCCAGCGAGAAGCGGTTGTGGGTGTCGGTGAGCAGATCGAACTCGGAGCGGTGGCGCAGATCGGAATAGATGCGCCGGGTCTCGATGGCCAGGGCGGACAGAGGCGCGGCCATGGCGAGGGCCTCTCGCTCGATGGGCCGGGGCGGGGTGAGCGGATCGAGCCCGGCAAACACCTGGCCCAGCGCCGGCCCGGTTCGAGCCGGGATATCTTCCTGGATGACGCGGAAGGACTCCAGGCTGGGCGGGCAGTTGCCCAATTGGGCTCCTTCGGCGATTTGGCACCAGCAGGGCGCGCCTTTCAGCTTGAACGAGACCAGCTCGGTGATCTGCTCCAGGATCTCCGCCAGCGGCTTGGAGCCGCTGATGTCCTCGAGAATCCGGCCGCGGCGGCGCTCGATGTAAGCCAGCGCGGCGGTTTGCTGCCGTATCTTGCGCTCCAGAATCCAGCTCCTGGCTCCGGCCACCAGCACCAGGATGAACAGCAGGGTGGCGGCCATGCCCAGGTTGGGAACGCTGAACAGCGTTGGCCTGGCGATTACGGCAATGTCGTCGAAGTTGCGCATCAGCACATCCACCGCCTCCGGCCCATGAAACGGATCGGAGCCGTATTGGAGCATGCAGATGCCGGTAACGCGGACCCTTGACCCCACGGAAACCGCCTTCATGGGAGGAAGATCGGCGCCGGGAATCTGTGGATGGCGGTAAATGGCCGAGAACACCTTGTCGCCGGCCTGCAACACGTATTCATCCTGGGCGGCTTCGCGGGCCGTGGTCAGCACCTTGCCCTCAATCGAGACCAGGTTGAACGCCTCGGCGCCGAAGGCCAGTTGCTCTCCGCTTACCTGCCTGGGCGCAATGGGAGATAAATGCTGACTATCCTCAATCTCGGCGCGGGCCAGGGTCAGCGATGTCCCATTGACCGCGGGGAATCCGGTCGCATCCGCCCAGTCGCCGACGCGCAGAGGGCCTTCAAACTGGGTCATCACCCACAGGCTCTTGGCGCCGTTCTGCAGCACCACTGCCGAGCCCGGCTGATAGTAGGTAATGGTCCCCTGGACGCGGACCCTGCGCGTCCTGTCCTCGACGAGGTTGGCCGCCAGCACTTCGTCCATGGGCGACACCGGAAGCGCGTCCGGAGCGGCCTGGGCCAGCTTCACAATCTTCACGTCCGCCAGCGATGGAACTTCCAGCACGACTCCGGTGAGCTGGTTCTTGGCGTCGAAGATGCCCGCCGCAACGCCGGTCACTTCCACCTCGGCGTCCAGCATCTCCTTCAGATTGAAGACCGCGCCAGTGACGACGGTGGCGTCAATATAGCCGCCGTCCATCAGAAGCTTGAGATCGACGCCCGGCATATTTCCGAAGTTGACTTTGTCGGCGCTGCGCACCGTGGCGCGCACCGTCACCCTCATGCAGTCCAGCTCCGCGCGGACAAGCTGTTCATATCCGGCCGCCACGGGCTTGGGTGGCTCGCCGCGATGAAGCCGGACTACGCTGTCGGCGACGATATCGGTGCGGAAGCTATCCAGCGTCTTTCCCCGCACCAGCACCCAGTCGCCAATAGACAGATCCTGATTGGGTAGGGTCTGGACATAAATGGCCTCATTGCCGTCCTGAACGAAAAGGTCGATGTCCGACGCGCCAAAGACGTCCGGCTTGGCGTAGTAGGTGACGGCGCCTTCGAAAGCGACGGGAAGGCCCTTTGCGGCCTGAGCTCTGGAGAGGGCGTGGACAGCATGCACCGTGGTGAGAACGCCGGGCTCCGCTCCCCAGGCGGCCGCGGCGCATGCAAGAACGATCGCCAGTGCTTTCACGGCTCTCTTCATGGACCCCATCTCACTCAGCCCTGTGCCGCAGCGTCTGCCTTTGACGGCTCCCATCAAGGCTGCTCCCAATGAGCCAGCCAAGCAGGATCCTGCCTGCCATGCGCCAGAGAATCAACACTGCAACATCGGGCACGCCTTCTCTATTATTGTCGAAGTCCTGCTGCGATGTATGCCACTTCCGTTGCAGGTCTCAGCCCTGCCAACAGCCGCGCATGAGCCGGAGGCGGGTGCATCTCATGCGCGGCTCTTGCGGACCGGGCCGGGATTGTCCTGCAGTGCGGCTGTCTCCAAGGCCAGCAGGTGCATGTGTTTGGCCGCATACATGGCGGCGTCGGCGGAGCCGAGCAGGCTGTCTCTGGTGGTTCCATCCGCTGGGTAAACCGCCACGCCCACGCTTGCCGAGCCGCTGAGGATGTAGCCATCGATGGCAAAAGGCGCGTCGAAGCAGCGTTCCAGGCGCTGCGCAATCTCCTCCACGCCGGCGCGGTTGTGAACCTCGGAAACCACGGCGGCAAATTCATCGCCGCCCAGCCGCGCCAACTGGTCGTGGGAGCGAAGCTGGCGCTTCATTCTGACGGCAACCTCTTGCAAATAGAGGTCGCCCAACCGGTGTCCGTAGAGGTCGTTTACCTGTTTGAAGCGGTCCAAGTCGATGTAGATCAGGCCGAAGATGCCGGCATCGCGGCGCGCCAGTTCAATCTGGGCTTCGAGCCGCTTGTCCAACGAAAAGCGGTTGTGGATGTCGGTGAGCAGGTCGAACTCCGAGCGGTGCAGCAGATCGGAGTAGAGGCGGCGGGTCTCAATGGCCACGGTGGCCAGCCGTGCGGCGATGGTCAGGGATTCCGCTTCCAGGGTGGAGGGCCTGGTGGCTGGATCGAATGCCGCAAAGAGCGTACCAAGCGGCGCGCCGGCGCGGCCCACGACCGGCTCTCGAACCATGCGCAGCGACTCCAGCGCCTGCGGATAGTGGCCCAGCCGGGCGCCGTCGATGACCTCGCACCAGCAGGGAGCGCCGCCCAGCCGGAATGAAACCAGATCCACGATCTGCTCCAGGATTTCGGCCATGGGGCGCGATCCGTTGATGTCTTCAAGGATGCGGCTGCGCCGCTGTTCCAGTTGCGCGGAGTGGCGCGCCAGGGCAGCCTCGGCCTCGGTGCGGGCAGCCAGCGCCGCCGTTTGACGGCGCACCTTGCGTTCCAGCGTCCATCCCCAGACGCCCGCGGCGAAGACAACGACAAGGAGAAAACCGATCAGGATGAGGAGGTTGCGGATATTGAGCCAGGAAGGCTCGGCGACAACCGCGATGTCGTCGTAAGAACGCAGGAGGATGGTGAAAGGCACCTGTGCGTCGAAGGGATTGGAATCGTCGAGGATGCAGATGCCGGTGACGCGGATCCGCGAGTTCAAGGGAATCTCCCGCATCGGCGGAGGCGGTTCGGGAATCAGCCGGGAGGGGGGAGGATGACGGTAGATGGCGGAGAACATCTGGTGGTTCGACACCAGAACGTATTCATCCTGGGCTGCTTCAGGGACCTCGGCCACGACCTGCCCCTCGATGGAGACCAGATCGAAGACATTTCCGCTCGACGAGAGCTGGCGCCAGGTGGCCGGCTGGGGGGTGATAGGGGCCGGTACGCGGCTATCCTGGATTTCGCCGTTTGTCAGGGTGAGAAAGCCGTCATGGAGGCCTGGGAAGCCGGTCACGTCCGCGAGATCGCCGACATGCAGGGGGGCGATGGAATGGGTCTGAATCCATAGGCTCTTGGATCCACTCTGGAGAACAATCGCTGCGCCGGGCTCATAGTAGGTGATGGCGCCGTGGACCCTGATTCTCTGGGAGAGAATCTGGACATGATAGCCGGCGAGGATCTGGTCCATGGGAGTGACGGGGAGCGACGACGGGCTAACGCTCGCGAGTTTGAGCACCTTGACGTCCGCCAGCGAGGTGGCATGAAGCAGGATGCCTGTCTGCTGCATCTTGCCGTCGAATCTTCCCGAATCCGCCCCGGTAATCTCCACGTCGGCATCGAGCAGGCCCGGCAATGCGCTTGCGTCGCCGTTATCCACGACGGCGTCAATGGTTCCTCCGTCGGTAAGCATTTGCAGGCTGATGCTGGGGACCTCAGAGCTCAGGTTCAGGTCGGCGGCGCGGATTTTGGCGCGGACGGAAACCAGCATGCAGTCGTGCTGGGCGCGAATCATCTCGTCATAGGTGGCCGGTACCGCAGCAGGCAATGCGCCGTGGCGCAGGAGAGTGATGTCGTTGGTGAGGACAAAGGGGCGGAAGCTTTCGTGGGTGGTCCCTTTGATGAAGATGCGGTCGCCGGGGACCAGCTTCGCCGCGGTGGTGGGCTGCACATAGATGGCTACGCCGCCGTCCTGGACGAACATCGTCTTTTCGTAGCTTCGGAAGTAGGTCACCGTCGCTTCGAAGGCAACGGGCAGCCCCTGGCCGGCCTGGGCATTCGTCAGGGCGTGTATGGCGCGCAAACTGGTAAGAGGGGCCGGGGGCGCTGCTAACGCAGCTGAGACCAGGCACAGAAACACTGCGATAGCTGAAATCCATCTTCTCATTCGAAGAATTCGAAGAGCGCGAGGGGTTTCCCTTCCGCCCTCCTCACTGACCCTATCGGCAAAGCTCGCCCAATGAATCAATTCGGCGTAAAGGGTGATGCGCAATCGAAGGATATTGGAACCCGATCAACCCTTGCCAACCATCTTACTCTCATGTGAGTCTGTTTTAATGTCCTGGGCGCCGGTCACGGGGCGTAGCTTCGCCCGGAATTTCCGTTGCCCCTGGGAGTGCAGCCCCCCGGGCCGATCGTAGCCCCAAGGGGTAGACCCGGAGTCCGCTGCGAGGGAGGGCTTAGATGCCGAAGAGATCCGAAGTCTCGCACGAAGGGGCGTCTGTGCCGCACGGCGGTACGCAGGCCCAGCCCACGCGCCGCATCCGGGTCATTGGAGTCCCATTAGACATGGGCGCCAGCCGCCGCGGCGTCGATATGGGCCCCTCCGCCATGCGCGTCGCCGGCCTGGAAGCGCGCCTGGAAGCCCTGGGTCACCAGGTCACCGATGGCGGCAACATCCGCGTGGAGGTGGCCGAGACCCGGGCTTCGGGGGAGAAGAGCGCCCGCTACCTGACCGAAATCGCCGAAACCTGCACCCGCACCGCCGAAGCAGTGGTCAAAACCCTTGAAGAGGGCATGATGCCGCTGGTTCTGGGCGGCGACCACTCCCTGGCCGCCGGCTCGGTCTCCGGCGTCTCAGAGTTTTACCGCCGCAAGGGGGAGAAGATCGGCCTGATCTGGATCGACGCCCACTCCGACATCAACACCCCGGAGACTTCTCCCTCAGGCAATGTCCACGGCATGCCGCTGGCCGCGCTGCTGGGCCTTGGGCCGGAGAAGCTGGGAAACATCTTCGGCTACGCGCCCAAGGTGGCCGCGGAGAACACCGTCCTGGTCGGGGTGCGCGACATCGACGCCGCCGAGCGCGAAAACATTCGCCGCGCCGGCGTGGCCGAGGTTTACACCATGCGCGACATCGACGAGCGCGGCATGAGGACGGTGATGGAAGAGGCGCTGCGCGCCGCCGGCCGCGGGACTGCCGGTTACCATGTATCGCTGGACATGGACTGGATCGACCCCGAAGACGCGCCCGGCGTGGGCACCCCGGTGCGCGGCGGCGCCACCTACCGCGAGGCTCACCTGGCCATGGAAATTCTCGCCGACCACGGCCGCCTGCTGAGCTTCGAGATTGTCGAAGTGAACCCAGTCATCGACGAGCACAACCGCACCGCCGACCTGGCCGTGGAACTGGCCTGTTCGGCGTTTGGGAAGAAGATACTATGAGCCTGCAATGCTTTTACCGGGTAGATGCTGCGCCACCGCGCCGCCGTGCCGCACTCCTCCGCCCCGCGGCTTCTGTTCTCGTGCTGCTCTTCCTCGTGCTGTGTCTTCTGGGCCGGAAGTCCGCAGCCCAGCCGCCGAAATTCCGCTCTGTGACCATCCAGAACACCGAGCCCAGGCGTGACGTCGATGGCAACGTCATCGACGCCCACGACGGCTGCCTGCACTTTTACGCCGGCCGTTACTATCTCTACGGCACCGCCTACGGAAAGACCGCGGGTTACACCATCAACAACCGTTTTCGCGTCTACAGCTCCGCCGACATGGAGCACTGGACCTTCGAGGGCGAACTGCTCCAGTCGCCTCCAGACGGCGTCTACTACCGCCCCTACGTGGCCTACAACCAGCTCACCCGCAAATACGTGCTCTGGTACAACTGGTACCCCAAGCTGTGGGCCGGAGAAGTGGGCGTCGCCACCAGCGATACGCCGGTGGGCCCGTTCACCATCGTCAACACCCATGTCGAGCTGTCGCAGGCCAAGGACCACCCCGGCGACGGCAGCCTTTTTGTGGACAACGACAACAGCGCCTACTTCATCTACACTGCCATCGATCAGCATCACTCCATCCGCGTCGAGCGGCTCGCTCCCGACTTCCTCTCCTCCACCGGCCTGGTCAGCGGGGTGCTCGGCGTAGGCTGCGAGGCGCCCTCCATCTTCCGCCGCGGCTCCAGCTATTACGCCCTCTTCGACACCACCTGCTGTTTCTGCACTGAGGGCAGCGGGGCGCGCGTTCTGGTTGCCTCCAACCCCATGGGACCCTACCGGGAACTGGCAAACATCAACCGCGACGCCTCCGGCAAGACCACCATCCCCGCCCAGCAAACTTTTGTGGCCACCATCGAGACCGCCGACGGCCCAGCCTATCTCTGGATGGGAGACGAATGGAACTCGCGCCCCGACGGCACCAAGGGTCACGACCTCCAATACTGGGGTCCACCGCTGCGCTTTGCCCCAGACGGCTCGATTCTGCCGCTGGAAAAGACGCGGAACTGGACCGTCCAGGCTGCACTCGGCCAGCCACGCACAGAGAGATCCGGTCGCTACGTCTGGCCGCAGAAAGTTGACCCCAACCCGATCCGCACCGATGCCTGCTTCGGAACCCCTCTCAATGAGCGCGGCGAGCCGGTTGCCGCGAAGTGAAGCTGAGGCCGCGCAAGGCATTTTGAGCAGCCAAACGATCGGGGTCCTAGACTGAATGTGAGCTCAACTTCCGCGCACGGAAGGCCCGAGCTAGAGGAAAATGGCAAAAAAACTCCGAGTAGGCATTTTGTTTGGCGGGCGGAGCGGGGAGCATGAAGTTTCGCTGCTCTCGGCGGCTTCGATTCTGAAGGCTATCGACCGCACCCAGTTCGATGTGGTCCCCATCGGCATCACCAAGGACGGGCACTGGCTGGGGGCCGGGGATGCGCACGGGCTGCTTGAGGGCGACCAGAGCGCCGTGGGCCGGCGGCTGCGCGCCGGCGATCCGGAGGCCACGCCCGGAGCGAGGCTGCTGCACGAGGGCATTCCCACACTCTTTGCCCCCGAGCCGGCCGAAGAAGCACCGCCCGCAGCAGGCGCGCTGGTCCCGGCACAGGCCAACCCACGCCTGGACGGCAAGTCCCTCGACGTGGTTTTTCCCGTGCTGCACGGGACCTTCGGCGAGGACGGGACGATTCAAGGATTGTTTGAGCTGGCCGGGATCGCCTACGTGGGCTCGGGCGTGCTGGGCTCGGCCGCGGGCATGGACAAGGACGTGATGAAGCGGCTGTTCGCGCAGGCGCGGTTGCCGATCGTGAAGCACGTGACTCTGCTCCGCGCCGATTGGGAACAGCAGCCGCAGAAGGCCATACGGCAGGTGGAGGCCGCGCTCAAGTACCCCGTCTTTGTGAAGCCGGCCAACCTGGGCTCGTCGGTGGGCATCAGCAAGGCGCACAACCGCGGCGAGCTTGGGCCGGCGCTCGACCTGGCCGCGAAGTACGACCGCAAACTGGTGGTGGAGCAGGGCGTGGGCGGAGCGGCCCGCCGCGGCGGCGTCGCGGCCAAGGCGCGGGAGCTGGAGGTCGGCGTGCTGGGCAACGACGACCCAAGGGCCAGCGTCGTCGGCGAGATCATTCCCGGCAAGGAGTTCTACGACTACGAGGCAAAGTACCTCTCGGAGGGCTCGGTGCCGGTGATTCCGGCCAAGCTGACCAAAGCCCAGACCAAGCAGATTCGGGAGATGGCGGTGGCCGCCTTCCGCGCCTGCGATCTCTCCGGCCTGGCCCGCGTCGACTTCCTCATGGAGCCCGACGGCAAGCGGCGCATCTTCTTGAACGAGGTGAACACGCTGCCCGGCTTTACCCAGATCAGCATGTACCCCAAATTGTGGGAGGCCACCGGCATCCCCTACAAGGAGCTGATCACGCGGCTGATCGAACTGGCGCTGGAGCGGCAGGCGGAGAAGACGCGGACGTCGTATACAAGGGACTGAAAGAGCAGGGAACAGGGAACAGGGAACAGGGATCAGGGATCAGGGAACAGGATGCGCGCTGCCGGTGTCTAACGTGACAGGGGTGAAGCGCGGTGGTGGGCGGCAGAGAGCTCGGGCGAGAATCGAGTGGGTTGCATTGGCCCATCGCCGATCCCTGATCCCTGTTCCCTGTCTTGCCGTATCCTTACTTCGAGGAATTCTCCATGACCTTGCTCGACGCACCAAAGTTCGACACAGCCCGCGAGCGGCGCAGGCAGGTGTTTTTGTACAGCACGGCGGGGTTCCTGTTGGTGCTGTTTGTGGCCTGGTGGGCGGTGGCCGGCCGACCGGTCGACTGGCCCTGGAACTGGAACAACTATCTTTTCGGCCGCGCCAAGGTCAACGAATTCCTCACCGCCGTGGAGAAGAACGACCTGCCCTCGGCCTACGGCATCTGGATTCACGACAAGAACTGGCAGCAGCACCCGCCCCCGCAGACCGCGTCGTATCCGTTCTCGCGCTTCCAGGACGACTGGAGCTCGAGCAGCCCGGACAACGAGTACGGCGCCATCCAGAGCCACCAGATCGCGCTGGCCGGCCGCTACGGCAACGGCATCCTGGTCGCAATCCTCATTAATGGCCGCAAAAGCAAGGCGCTCAACCTGGACTACGACCCGAAGTCGAAGACGCTGGACTTTGCGCCGCCTGGCGTGGAGCTATACCTGGGGCCGTAAAAGACTGCGGGTCAGCGGAGTTACCCGCTGCGGAATTGTTGACGTTTAGGCAGCGGGCTCCGGAGCGGAGAGCGCAGCCAGCGTTGCCTCCAGGCTGGCCGTGTCTTCCACGTTGAACGACCTTTGCACCGGGTCGATCTGTTTGAGCAGCCCGCAGAGCACCTTGCCCGGCCCGACCTCGATGAAATGCGTCGCCCCGGCCGCAATCAAGGCGTGCATGCAATCCACCCAGCGGACCGCGCCGGTCACTTGCCGGATGAGCGCGTCGCGGGCGGCATCGGCGGTGGTGAGCAGGCTGCCGGTTGCGTTGGCGGCCACGGGGATGGCCGGGTCGGCCAGCGTGAGGCGAGCCAGAACGCGCGCAACTTCCTCCTGCGCCGGCTGCATCAGCGCGCAGTGGAAGGGGGCACTGACCGGAAGCATCACCGCTCTCCGCGCGCCTTTGACCTTCGCCAAGGCAGAAGCCATTTCGACAGCAGCCAGGGCTCCGGAGATGACCGTCTGGTTGGGCGAGTTGAGGTTGGCGGCGGCCACGGGCAGGCCGGTCTCCGCCGCGGCTTCCCGGCAGGCCTCGGCCACCTGGGCCGGGT
>JARLGE010000062.1 GCA_031296215.1 Occallatibacter sp. | reverse complement strand
TGGGAGCGGATTGTCGAAGCGATTGGGTCGGTGATGTACGTCAAGCCGGAGGAGAGTGAGTCATGAAGTGGTTCCCGAACTTCGGTTTTCAGCGGCGGAAGCGCGAATTGCAGGAAGAGATCGATGCGCACCTGCAGATGGCGATTGCAGATCGAGTGGCGCGAGGCGAGACGGTAGAGGCGGCGCGGCAAGCGGCGACGCGGGAGTTCGGAAACATTCCTTTGGTGCAGGATGTGACGCGCCAGATGTGGGGCCAAGGCTGGCTTGAACAACTGGGCCGGGATGTCCGTTATGCCTTGCGGCAACTGCGCAAGAGCCCCGGCTTTACCATCACGGCGACGGCAATGCTGGCAGTAGCTATCTGCGCCAACAGCACCGTATTCAGTTGGATCGACGGAACAATGTTGCGTCCGATTCCTGGCGCGCGAGACACGGGCGACCTCGTGAGCCTGCAGCGGGGGGAACGTAGTTTCTCTCCGACTCCGCCCTTCTCGTATCTCGACTATCGCGATCTGCGCGAGCAGAACCACACCTTCGCCGGAATACTCGCATATCATCACGATTGGATCACGCTGACCGGCGGCGCACAGCCGGAGCGCGCCTATATTGCGAACGTGTCGGCAAATTATTTCGATGTGCTCGGCATCAAGCCGATGCTGGGGCGCTTCTTTCTGGCTGAGGAAGAGACGCGTCCAGATGCTGTTCCAAACGTGGTCCTGAGCTATTCGCTTTGGAAGACGCGTTATGCCGAAGACCCGGAAATTGTGGGCAAGTCGATCGAGATCGCCCGGCATCCTGTGACGGTGATCGGTGTGGCGCCGGAGGGGGTTGTCGGAGCAATGCCCGGGATCCGTGAAGATCTGTGGGTAACGCTCGATCCCCTGGGGACGGATGTGTGGCGGATGACGCATCGCAGTGGTGGTGCGGTCTGGCTGAACGTAATAGGAAGATTGCGGCCCGGCGTGAGCCTTGGCACGGCGGCCCAGGATCTCGACACCCTGATGCACCACATTGTGGCGGCGTTCCCGGACGATCATCTGGGCGAGAACCGGATCACGCTGGATCCGATGTGGCGCTCGCCATTCGGCGCCAACGGATACATGGCGGCGACGCTGCCCATTCTGCTGGCCTTCGCCGCTGTGGTGCTGTTGCTGACTTGCGCGAACGTGGCTACGCTCACGCTGGTGCGGTTTGTATCCCGGCGGCGCGAGCTTGCGATCCGGCAGTCGCTCGGGGCGAATCGCATGCAACTGGTGCGGCAGATGGTGCTGGAGGGCGTGATGCTTTCCATCTTCGCAGGAGCCGTGGCACTTGTGTTGACATCGTGGACTTCGAAGACATTCGCATGGTTCTTTCCGGCGAACTCGAACCCCCTCATACTCGACGGCAGCATGGACTATAAGGTGGTCATCGGGATTGCGGTATCGTCCCTGTTGGCCGGCATGCTCTGCGGCGCGCTCCCCGCCTGGCGTTCGTCCCACGCGCAGGCAGTTGAAGTACTCAAGGCAGAGTCTGCAAGCATCTCCGGCGGCTCACGCAACCGGAAATTGCTCAGCGGGCTGGTGGTGGCGCAAATCGCGCTTTCACTTCCTCTGCTGTTGTGCTCCGCGCTATTTCTGCGGACACTGCGGAATCTCGCCGGCGCCAATCCCGGATTCGAGCAGGACCATATTCTCACTGCGTCCGTGGGGCTGAATATTGCCGGCTACAGCCACGACGAGGAACAGCTGATCCGTCACAAGATACTTGACCGCGTGTCGGCATTGCCCGGCGTGGAGGTTGCGTCTTTTACGGACTGGATTCCGATGACCCTGGGCCACAAGGGGGAGGATGCGTATCCAGAAGGGTATGTGCCGCACCCCCATGAATCTCTGAAGGTGCTGCATGCCGAGGTGTCCCCGCGGTATTTCGAATCCCTTCATATACCCATTTTGGAAGGACGAGAGTTTACACCGGATGACGATGAAAAGGCCCCGAGGGTACTCATTGTGGATCAGACCGCGGCGAGGCGCTACTGGCCAGGGCAGGATCCGCTGGGAAAGAAACTCAGGGTGTGGGGCAGCCTTTTCACGGTAGTCGGCGTTGTGAGGAATTCAACGCATACCTTCATAAATGAGTCACCGGAGCCCATGGTGTATATGAGTTTTTTCCAGGCGGGGTACGAGACGATGGTGCAGGTGAAGACCGAGGGAAATCCGGTCGACCTGGCGCCAGCGGTGCAAAACGCGATCCACGAAATCGATACACGGCTGCCGGTTTTCGATGTGCGTCCCATGCGTGAGAGCACCCAGATGGCGAGCAGTTTCGCTGTCATCGAGAGCGCCCTGGCGGGAATGTTCGCGCTGATCGGGCTGGTTCTTGCAGTAACGGGGATCTACGGAGTCGTGGCATATCGAACCCAAATGCGAACTCACGAGATCGGAATACGAATGGCCCTGGGTGCTTCACGCGTGGACGTGCTGCGGCTCGTGCTTGTGCAGGGATTGTGGCTCACAGGCATCGGGCTGGTGCTGGGATTGGCGTTTGCGTTGGGACTGACACGTCTTATCGTCCGGCTGTTGTACGGAATCGGCGCCAACGATCCGGTCACCGTCGTTTCCGTCGTCACGCTCCTGGGAGCAATGTCGTTGCTAGCATCCTATATTCCAGCACATCGAGCGATGCGCCGGAACCCCGTGACCGCGATTCGCGAGCTTTAAGCCGCAGTTCGGACTCGACCCGAATTGCGCGAATTCGGCGTGTGCGCGGCCTCCAATTGATTGGCGAGAAGAGCAACCGAATTTCTCAGGCCAGAAATCAATCTCCGCCCGGTGAATCTTCGCCCTGCGTTGACGTGAACAGGCCGAAGCACTCATTGAGCCGGGAGCGAAGGCTTTTCCAAGCCCTGACCGGCTTGCTGCCAAACCGGGAACTGTAAACCTGCGCACTTGCCCCCATCAGGGAAGCCCGTTCCAGGACTGCATCAGCCGATGTGTTCCTTGACACACTTTTCCCTTGCGCATCTCTGCTACCATAAGGACGATTGCAGTTCCTGCCGCCCGCTAGGCTGTTTTCCTGTCCCTCAGCGGGCCCGAGCGTACAGGCGGCCGAATCCAATCCAGATTCACCCCAAGAAGGAGAGTTCCTTATGCCATTAGTCTCCATGCGGCAACTCCTCGACGAGGCCGCCAAGGGCGGTTACGGCGTCGGCGCATTCAACGTCAACGATATGGAACAGATCCAGGCCATCATGGCCGCGGCCAAAGAAACCAAATCGCCGGTCATCGTCCAGGCCAGCCGCGGCGCGCGCGCCTTCGCCGAGGACCTCTACCTCTTCAAGCTGATCCAGGCGGCGGCAGAGCTCAACCCTGAGATTCCCATCGCCATGCACCAGGATCACGGCAACAGCTTTGAGACCTGCAAGAGCGCCATCCTGCTCGGCTACACCTCGGTCATGATGGATGGGTCTCTCAAGGAAGACGGCAAGACCCCCTCCACATTCGAAGAGAACGTCGCCGTCACCAAGCGGGTGGTCGACTACGCCCACGAGCGCGGCGTCACCGTCGAAGGCGAGATCGGCGTGCTGGGCGGCGTGGAAGACGGCCACGGCGCGGGCGGCAGCGGCCTCGATCACATCACCGATCCCGACCAGGCAGTCGAGTTTGCCGAGCGCACCGGCGTCGACGCCCTGGCCATTGCGATTGGAACGAGCCACGGCGCTTACAAGTTCACCAAGAAGCCTGACGGCTCGGTGCTCAAGATGGACGTGCTCATCGCCATCCACAAGCGCCTGCCCAACACCCATCTGGTCATGCACGGCAGCTCCTCCGTGCCCAAGGACCTCCAGGACATCATCAACAAGTACGGTGGCAAGCTGAAGGAGACCTGGGGCGTCCCGGTCGAAGAGATTCAGCTCGGCATCCGCAACGGCGTGCGCAAGGTTAACGTCGACACCGACAACCGCCTGGCCATCACCGGAGCCATCCGCAAGGTCTTCGCCGAGACCCCGGAGAAATTCGATCCGCGCGACTACCTCAAGCCCGCCCGCGAGGCCATGCAGAAAGTGGTCGCCCAGCGCATGACCCAGTTCGGCCAGGCCGGACACGCCGGCGACTACAAGCCCATCGCCATCACCGAGATCGCCAAGGGCTACGCCAGCGGCGCACTCACCACCCAGCCGCTGGTCGCCGCCAGGTAAGCGCCGGAC
>JARLGE010000061.1 GCA_031296215.1 Occallatibacter sp. | reverse complement strand
CGCACCGATCATATGATGACCGCGAGCTACAGCCTGCCGCGCCAGCAATACTCCACGCAAACTTCGATCGACGCATTCAACGCGACCCTCCGCACCAGGCTGGAGCAGTTGCCCGGCGTGCAGGCGGAGGGAGTCACTACCGCGCTGCCTGCATCCGGATACGACGCGCGCGCCACGTTTGCTCCCGACGGCTACGTCCCGCCCAAGGGCGCAGGCTTGAATCTCGCCTGGCTTTCGCAGTTGACCGGCGACTACTTTCGCGCCGCGGGAATTCCCGTCCTTCGCGGGCGCGACTTAACTTCAGCCGACGACGCAAGCGCTCCTTTGGTGGTTATCGTCAACCGCACGCTGGCCGAACACTACTGGCCCGGACAGGACCCCATTGGCAAACGTCTGCACCGCGGCCCGGTAGAGGCTGCCTTGCCTTGGCTGACCGTGGTGGGAGAAATCGGCGACCTGAAACAGTTGGCCGCGGACGCCCCGACGGTCAACCAGATTTATCTGCCTTCCAGCCAGGTCAAGGCCGGCGTCGGCTCGTTTGCGACCGCCGCTTTTCTCACCGGAAACACCGGCTCCATCGTGCTGCGCTCCCAGCTTCCGCCGGAACAGATGGCCGATTCTCTCCGCGCCGCAGTCCGCTCCATCGATCCCCAGCTTCCGCTCACCGATGTCCTATCCATGGACCAGGTAGTTGCCGAAGGCCAGGCGCCGCGCCGCTTCAACGCCGCGCTCATCTCCAGCTTCGCCGCCGCGGCAGTGCTGCTGGCGCTGCTCGGCATCTACAGCGTCATCGCCTTCTCCGCCGCCTTGCGCACCCAGGAGATGGCCATCCGCCTCGCTCTCGGCGCGCAGCGTTCCAGTTTGATGCGGCTGATCTTTGTCTCCGGCGCAAAGCTTGGCCTGGTCGGTTGCGGCCTCGGCCTCATCGGCTCGCTGTTCGCCACGAGCCTGCTGCGCGCCATGCTCTTCAACGTCGACCCGCTCGATCCTGCGGTTCTTGTCCTGGCCGCAGCCTTCATCTTTCTGCTCGCGCTCGCGGCTTCCGTCATTCCGGCGCGCCGCGCCGCTTCCATTCAACCTATGCAAGCGCTCAGAACCGAGTAATGCGCCCTCAAAAAAAGAGTCTCCACGAGGTGAATCAGCAATGAACACGCTGCTCCAGGACATTCACTACGCATTGCGCCAGTTGCGCAAGGCGCCGGGCTTCACGCTCACCGCAGTCATCACGCTGGCGCTCGGCATCGGCGCCAACACCGCCATCTTCACCCTTGTGCACGGCATCCTGCTGCGCTCGTTGCCCGTCGCCGACCCGTCCCAGCTCTTTCGCATCGGCGACAACGATGACTGCTGCGTCGAGGGCGGCTTTCCCGGCGACGCCAGCGACACCGGCGACTTCACCATCTTCTCCGCCGACCTTTATCAATATCTGCGCAACTCCACGCCCGAGTTCGAGCAGCTCGCCGCCGTGCAATCCGGATCAGATCGATGGAGCGTACGCCGCGGCAACGATCCGGCCAAGCCCCAGCGCGCGGAGTTTGTTTCCGGCAACTACTTCTCCACTCTTGGAATTGGCGGTTATGCGGGCCGCGTTTTTTCTGACGCCGACGATACGCCATCCGCAACTCCAACCGCGGTCCTCAGCTACAACGCATGGCAGGGACAGTATGCCGCCGACCCATCCATCGTCGGCTCCACCGTCTTCATTCAGACCAAACCCTTCACCGTGATCGGCGTTACGCCGCCCGGCTTCTTCGGCGACCGCGTTACCGACAGTCCCCCCGACTTCTGGCTGCCCGTCCAGACCGAGCCCTATCTGCACGGCGCGGGTTCCTTCCTTCATCATCAGGAGTCGCACTGGCTCTATCTGCTCGGCAGAGTGCGCCCCGGGACCGGCATCGGTGCACTGCAGACAAAGATTTCCTTCACGCTGCGCCAGTGGCTCTCCACGCGTCCCCAACTCACGGCCAACGGAGGCGCGGCCATCATTCCCAAAATGCATGTAGTGCTCTCGCCGGGCGGCGGCGGCATTCAAAACCTTCAGCAGCAGGCGGGCAAGGGCCTGAAGATGCTGATGATTCTCTCTTCGGTGGTGCTGCTTATCGCCTGCGCCAACATCGCCAACCTGATGCTTGCGCGCAGCACTGGCCGCCGCGCCGACATCGCGCTGCGCATGGCGCTGGGCGCGGGCCGCCGTCGTGTCATGCGCCAGATCCTCACCGAGAGCGTTCTGTTGAGCGTCATCGGCGGACTGGTCGGGCTGGCCGTGGCCTACGCCGGATCGCACCTCATTCTTGCCCTCGCCTTCCCCGATGCGCGATATGTTCCCATCAATGCCGGCCCATCGCTTCCGGTGCTCGGGTTTGCGTTCCTGGTTTCGCTCGTGACCGGCATCCTTTTCGGAACCGCTCCCGCCTGGATGTCGGCGCACGCGCAGCCTGCCGAGGCGCTGCGCGGCATCAACCGCGCCACCCGCGACCGTTCTTCTCTGCCGCAGATGGGCCTGGTGGTTTTTCAGGCCGCGCTGTCGCTGGTTCTGCTGGCCGGCGCAATCCTGATGGCCAAATCGCTGGCCAATCTTGAACACCAGAACTTCGGCGTAGCCACCGCCAACCGCTACGTCGTGCACTTCGATCCGGCCGGCGCAGGTTACACCGTCGACCGGCTTCCCGGCCTCTATCGCCAGATGGAAGACCGCTTCTCCTCGTTGCCCGGCGTCACCGGCGTGGGTATGGCAACCTACAGTCCGCTCGAAGGCAACAACTGGGGCGAGTGCGTCATTCAGCAGGGCCATCCTGCTCCGCGCCCGGGTGACCACTGCGGCTCCTCGTGGGACCGCGTCAGCACCCACTTTCTCGATTCCATCGGCGTGCCCATGGTGCGCGGCCGCAACTTCACCGCGCAGGATACCGCCACATCGCCGCAGGTGGTCATCGTCAACCAGGCCTTTGTGAAGAAGTTCTATCCCAACCAGGACCCCATCGGCCAGCACTTCGGCATCGACGACGTCAAGTACTCCGGCGCATGGCAAATTGTCGGCGTCTTCGCCGATTTCAAACTCAACAATCCGCGCAGCGAAGTGAATGCGGTGTATCTTCGCCCGCTCGCGCAGCCCTTCGCCGGCTACACAGAGCCAGAGATGAACTCCGGCGAAACCCAGTCCATGTTCATCAACTCCATGGTGCTCAGCTTCAACACGCCGCAGCAGAACGCCGACGCCCTGATTCGCCAGACGCTGGCTGCGATCGACCCCAACCTCACCGTGATGGATCTGCGCACCTTCGACGCGCAGGTGTCGGGCAACTTCACTCAGGACCGCCTGGTCGCGCAACTCTCCAGCCTCTTCGGAATTCTCTCCCTCATTCTGGCTTCGGTCGGTCTTTACGGCGTCATGTCCTACTTCGTCGCGCGCCGCACCGGCGAGATCGGCATCCGCATGGCGCTGGGCGCAACCCGCGCAAGCGTGGTCGGCATGGTGATGCGCGGCGTTCTCTGGCAGGTGCTCATTGGCTTGGCGCTGGGCATTCCCGCCGCGCTCTACGCCGGCTATCTGATGAAGAGCTTGCTCTACGAAGTGGGCAGCTACGATCCCTGGGCGCTGGCCGGCGCGCCTCTCATGCTTGTTCTCTGCGCCGCGGCAGCGGGCTTCATTCCCGCGCGCCGCGCCGCTTCCATTGACCCCATGCAGGCGTTAAGAACCGAGTAACGCAAGTCCGGAAGGCTACCCCGAGGTAAACCAGAGATGAACACGCTGCTCCAGGACATTCGCTACGCACTGCGCCAGTTGCGCCAGTCGCCGGCCTTCACGCTCACCGTGATCGTCACCCTCGCTCTCGGCATCGGCGCCAACACCGCCGTCTTCACCCTCTTCGACCAGGTGCTGTTGCGCATGTTGCCCGTCGAGAGACCGCGGGAGTTGGTCCGTTTCCAATTCACCGGCGCTTTCTCCGGTTCCGGCAGCAGTTTCGGCGGCGATATCGATAACTACTTTTCCTATCCCATGTACAAGGACCTGCGCGACCAGAACCAGGTCTTCAGCGGCATCCTCGCCGCCGACAAGACGCAGGTCGGCGTCTCCTGGCACAATCAGGCCGAGAACCAGGATGGCGAAGTCGTCACCGGCAATTACTTTCAACTGCTTGGCCTCAAGCCGGCGCTCGGCCGCCTGCTCACGCCCCAGGACGACACCGCCAAGAATGCCAATCCCGTCCTCGTCCTCAGCTACACCTACTGGAAGAACCACCTCGGCGCAGCCCGCGATGTCGTCGGCCAGACCATTCTCGTCAACGGCCACGCCTTCACCATCCTCGGCGTGGCTCCGCAGAACTTCGACTCCGCTATTGGCGGTTATCGGCCCGGCGTCTTCATCCCCATCAGCATGGTCGAGGTCGCAATGCCCTGGATGGCCCCGCGCGACGACTTGAACAACCATCAGTCCGTCTGGCTTACGCTGGTGGCGCGCCTCAAGCCCGGCGTCAAGCCCGCACAAGCTGAGGCCAGCCTGGAGCCGCTCTGGCATTCGCTTCGCGCCCACGAGCTTACCCTCTACAAGCACTCGAGCGACCGCTTCAAGAAAAACTTCCTTGACATCTCGCACCTCAAGGTCATCGACGATTCCAAGGGCTTCAACCCCGATCGATCGGAGCTCGATAAGCCGCTCATGATTCTCATGAGCATGGCTGGCCTGCTGGTGGCCATGTGCGCCATCAACGTGGCAACGCTGCTGCTTCTTCGCGCCGCCGGCCGTGCTCGCGAAATGTCCATGCGCTATGCTCTCGGCGCAACGCACCGCCGTATCGTCTCGCAACTGTTGGCCGAAGGCGGTCTGCTTGGCTTGGCCGGTGCGGTCGCGGGGCTTGCCCTCGCGCCCGCGGTTGCCGTTGCTCTGGTGCGCCTGATGACCAACTCCGATCCCGGCCAGGAGCCTTACTCCTCGACGATCGACACGCGCATTCTCCTCTTCACGCTGGGCATCTCGCTGGTCGCCAGCTTCCTGTTCAGCATCGCACCGGTCTTCCACTTCCTGCGCCCCGATCTGGCCAATGCGCTCCGCCAGAATGCCAGCACAGCTTCGAAGAACTCTCAGCACTTCCGCAAGCTCGCCGTGGGAGCGCAGATCACGCTGAGCGTTCTGCTGCTCGGCGGCGCGGGCCTCTTTGTCCGCACGCTCGACAATCTTCGCCATCAGCAGGTCGGTTTCGAAACCTCCAACCTCGCCGTCTTCTCGCTCGATCCCACCAGCTCCGGTTACGGCGAGGACCGCACGCCGCAAATTGTCACCAGCTCGCTCGAAGCGCTGCGCGGCATTCCCGGCGTCGTCACTGTTGCTGCAACCACCGATCCCGAGCTCGCCGGCGACACCGAGACATCCAACTTCTCCATCCAGGGTTACAAGCCCACTGAAGATGAGCACATGAACATGGAGCAGCCGCGCATCACCCCCGGCTACTTCGCCACGCTGCGTCAGCCGCTGCTTGTGGGCAGGGAATTCACCGCAGCCGATGTCAGTGCTCAGCCCAAAGTCGCGGTCGTCAACCTGGCCTTCGTGAAGAAGTACCTTGGCTCTCCGCAAAACGCCGTTGGGCGTCTCATCGCCGAAGGCGGCGGAGAGGACGCCAAGTACGACACCACCGTCGTTGGCGTGGTCGGCGATGTCCGCCACCAGAACCTGCGCACCGAAATGGGTCCGGCTGTCTACATGCCCTATCTGCAGCAGAAGCATCCCGGCGGCGTGGTCGTGTATCTCCGTACCACCCAGCCGCCCGCTACTGTCGAGCCCGCCATCCGCCAGACCATGCACCAGTTGGACTCCACGCTGGTGGTCGATGGCCTGCGAACCATGGAGCAACAGGTCGACCAGCGCGCTGCCGGCGTCCGCGCGCTTGCGTTCCTGTCCATCGGATTCTCGCTGCTGGCCATGCTG
>JARLGE010000060.1 GCA_031296215.1 Occallatibacter sp. | reverse complement strand
GCCCCAACGGGAGCGAATGAAGCCTTCTTGTTCGAGCTTGAGCAGCGCGGGGTAGAGCGTGCCGTAGTTCAATTGCAGCAGATCGCCGCTGGTCTGCTCGATGCGGCGCGCCAGGCCGTAGCCGTGCTGCGGGCCCATGGACTCAAGCGTACGCAGGACCATGAGGCTGAGAGTTCCCTGCCAGACATCGGTTTTGTCGCCCATTTCTGTTTCTCCCCGGTTCTATTGCTAACCAATAGAAGTACCGTACACCATCTTCTATGGGAATGCAATACGAAGGATCATTGGGATCGGTTCCAGGAAATCTGTAAGTCGCGTGGAATGTGGTAGGCTGGCGCCTAGAATCCTGGTGCAAATGGATGGGGAGGTCGGGGATGAGTGTGCGCATGATTGCGATGGCCGCGGCGGCGGCATGGGCGGTTCAACTGGGAGCACAAAGCACGGCTGCTCATGCAGGCCTGGCGGATTCGGCTCAGAAGCAGTTGCCAGCGCTGACGGAGATCTACAAGCATCTGCATGAGAATCCGGAGCTTTCCAAACAAGAAGTCCAGACGCCGGCCTTCGTCGCTGGGGAGTTGCGCAAGCTGGGCTACACGGTTACGGAGCACGTGGGCAAGTATGCGGACGGCGCGCAGGCCGAGGGCGTGGTCGCGGTGCTGGAGAACGGCGCCGGCCCGCGCCTGCTGCTGCGCACGGAGCTTGATGCGCTGCCGGTGGAGGAAAAGACTGGCCTGGACTACGCGAGCCATGTGAAAACCACCAACGCTCAGGGCCAGACAGTGGGAGTGATGCACGCGTGCGGGCACGATTTGCACATGACGGTTCTACTGGGCGCGGCCAAGGAGCTGGCGGCGCGCAAGAGCGAGTGGCACGGGACGCTGCTGCTGATCGGGCAGCCGGCGGAAGAGATGATCCAGGGCGCGGATGCGATGCTGCGCGATCACCTGTATGAGCGCTTCGGGCGGCCGGATTTTGTGCTCTCGGAGCACGACTCGAGCGAGGTAGCCGCGGGCACGATCGCGGTGAAGGGCGGGCCGCTGCTGGCCAGCGCGACTACGTTAAACGTAACCGTGCGCGGAATTGGCGGGCACGGGTCCGCGCCGCAAGCGGGCAAGGATCCGATTGTGCTGGCGGCGGAGTTTGTGCTGGTGGCGCAGACGATTGTGAGCCGCCAGATCGATCCGCAGCAACCGGCGGTGCTGACGGTGGGCACAATTCACGGCGGGACGAAGAACAACATCATTCCCGACGAGGTAACCATGGGGCTGACGCTGCGGACCTATTCGCCGGCCGTGCGGGACAGGATTGTGGAGGCGGTGAAGCGCGAGGCGACGGGGCTGGCGGAGGGATTCGGGATTCCGGAGAGCCTGATGCCGACGGTGACGATGACCGAGAGCACGCCGGCCACCATCAACGACACGGCCATGGCCGAGCGGGTGCGGGCAGCGGCGGTGCGCGCGCTGGGCGCGGAGCGGGTGAGCGAGGCCAGGGCCATCATGGGCAGCGAGGATGTGGGGCTGTTCACGCTGGAGGGCAAGATTCCCGGAGTGATGTACTGGCTGGGCGCCTCCGATGCGGCGAAGCTGGAAGAGAGCCATAAAACCGGCGTGCCGCTGCCGGGTCCGCACTCCGCGCTGTTTGCGCCGGTTTATGCGCCGGCGATCACGACCGGGGTGACGGCGATGACGGCGGTGGCTTTGGATTTGCTGAGGTGATTCGCGCAGAGGGCGGGGGGGTGGATTCGTGATTTCCCAGGTCCCAAAAGCGGGACCTGGGGCACCCAGTTTTCAGAGACTATCGAATGTGGGCCACCCGCCGGTCGATCTACTCAAATAATCGTATGAATGGGTCTGTGCTTTCCCACCCTTTTCACGATGAGACTGTGAAAAGGATGGGGCACGGAGCTTGGTTGCCGGATTCGGTAAAAAGGCAACAGCAGGTTCTTCGACCCCCTTCGCTCCGCTTCGGTCGCTCAGGATGACAGTCTTAGTTGAGGACCCAGGCAGGCCCTAATAGATCAGCTTGAGCGAGAACTGAATCTGCCTTGAGTTGCCGGCGGTTTTGCTGATCTCGCCGAAGCCGGAGCCGGTGAGAGTGTTGGACGGCATGCCCATGGTGACGATGTTGAACAGGTTGAAAAACTCCGAGCGGAACTGGAGATCGACGAGCTCGGCTCCGCTCTTGCGGCGGCCGAATGGCGTGTCTTTGATTAAAGCGAAGTCGTAGTTGTAGAAGGCTGGGCCACGGAAGCTGTTGCGGCCGAGGGCGCCGAAGACCCCCTGATTGGGGCCGGTGCCGCCGGCGACGTGGATGGGGATGGAGAAGAAGGCGGTGGCGTTGTTGGCGCCCTGGCCAAAGTAGTCCTGGCGGTTGGCGCGGGCGGTGGACAGATGCGGCACGGCGATCTGGTTGGGCCGGTCGACGCCGTTGGACCCTGCGCCGGTCTGCTGGATGCCGCTAAAGACCGTAAACGGCGCGCCGGAGCTAATCGAGGAGATGGAGAGCAGCTCCCAGCCGTAGGTGACCTTGCGGGTGACAGGACGCAGGAAGTTGAAGCTGTCCAGGTGCAGATCCTGGGCCAGGCTGAGGCTGAACGAATGGGCGGCGTCGAAGGCCGAGGGGCCTTTTTCAGGGTGCGTATCGTAGGGGTTCTGCGAGAAGCCGGAGGCCACTGCGCCGGTGGAACCCGTGCCGCCGATCACCTCGCTGGTGGTGTCCAGGGACTTGCTCCAGGTGTAGCCGGCCTGAATGCCTGGCCCGCCATGGCCCAGGGAGCCGGAGAGCGAGGTCTGCAGGGCGTGATAGCTGGAGTGGGCGTCGTCGGTAATGACGTTCTCCACGCCGAATCCGCCGATGACGTTGCCCGCGCCGTCGAACTGCGTGTGCGGCGCGAAGGCCGCGGTGGCGCCGGGATAGGCGTTGGGAAAACTGTAGCGAGGCAGCTTTTCAGCGGCGGTGCCCACGTAGGCCGCGTCGCCGGTCAAGTTGCCGAGCTTGCGCTCTACGCCCACGGTCCAGGTGTATAGGGTGGCGTTGCCGAAGGCGGGGTCGATGCCCTGCAAGTTGATGGCGCCGGCCACACCGCCAGGGGTGAGCGCGGCCATGCCCTTCTCGAAGCGGTCCACATCCATGATGGTGTTGGCGGCAACGGACTTTGTCTGGCCTGACGCGAAGATGTTGACCCCTGCGGGCGTGTAGATGTCGGGGAGCTGCGACGGCGTGATCTGAAATCCGTAGGTGATGGGATAGACCGAGGCGGAGAGCACGCGGGGATAAATGACAAACGGCGTTGCGCCGGTGAGGAAGTTATCCTGCCAGATGTTGGGCGGAATGGTGGTGACGGCGCCGCCGGCGTGGGCGGAGAACTTCGGCGTCATTTGCCAGGAGGCCTGGATGCGCGGGGCCCAGGCCTTCCACTCGGTGCGGTAGCCGGGCTGGGGGTTGACCATGTATTGCTGCTCGCCGTTGATGGTCTTGAAGGCGGAGGTGCGGTGGGCTCGCTCAGTGATGGGGGTGTAGAGCTCCCAGCGGATGCCGTAATCGAGGGTGAAGGTTGGGGTGATCTTCCAGGTGTCCTGGAAATAGCCGCTGACGTTGTTGCGGCTGATGGCGGCGGGCCCGATGTGCTCACCCCCGGAGATAAAGCTGGGAGCCAGGGCGGTGGTGTAGTCGAATGCGCTGCCAGTGAGGAAGCCGGAGAGCGTGTCGGGGAGGGGATCGCCGGGGCCGATGTTGTGCGTTCCGCTCTGCGAAAGAATGGCTTCGCGCGAGTAGGCGCCGCCGCCGCCGAAGTCGTATTCGCCGTTGGGGCTGATGCCGAAGTAGGTGGTGTCGCGGTTGATGCGGACCTCGGCGCCGAGCTTGAAGGCATGTTTGCCACGGATGTAGGCGACGCTTTCGCTGCCGTGGAAGAGGTTGCCATAAGCCTGCATCACCGATCCGCCGGCGGAGTTGAAAGCCTCGTAGAGGCCGTCGTTGAATTTGACGGCGGGGTCGGTGGGATCGCTGGTGGGAAAGCCGGGCGTGGAGCGGGTGATGCCGATCAGGGACTCGAAGGTAAGATGCGGCGTAGCCGTGCGGGTCCAGGAGCCCATCACGTTGCGCTGGCGATCGGCATACTGGATGCCGAAGGCGGGATCGATGGCGGTCTGATCGGGATTGGTAGTAGGACCGGTGAGGTTGTCGAAGTTGAAGCGCGCCAAAAACTGGTCCTTGGACGATATCTTGTGGTCCAGGCGGAGGGAGAACTGGTTCGCATCGGTGGCGACCTTGGAGGCAGTGGCGTAAGTGCGGCCGGCGAAGGGGCCGGACAAGTCGTTGGGCAGCGGATAGCGGGCCAGGATGGCGGCGATGGCCGGGTCGACCGGGACAGCCAGCGTGTCTACGCTCTTATCCGGGTAGGTGACGGTGTCGCAAACGTAGTTGGCGGGGTAGGTGACGTTGCCGCAGACGGTGTTGCTTGCGGTGGAAGGGCGCTCCGTTGAGGCGGGTACGGGCAGGACCTGGGTTGTGCCCAAAACCTGGCGGAAGCCCTGGTACTCCACGAAGTAAAAGGTGCTCTTGCGGCCGTCGAAGAGGTGAGGCAAATAGACCGGGCCGCCGTTGGTGAAGCCGAACTCGTTGCGGCGGAAGGGCGGAATGCGGCCGGGGTAGGCGGGCGTGGAGTGGTCGAAGTAGTTGCGGGCGTCGAAGGCCGAGTTGCGGACAAATTCAAACACTGACCCATGGAAGCCGCTGGCGCCCGAGCGGGTGTGGATGTTGGTAAAGCCTGCACCCCCGCGCCCGATCTCGGCGGGCATCCAGCCGGAGCTGGAATCGATGCCTTCGACCGCATCGACATTGAAGTTGGAGAAGGTGCTGCCGCCCATCTCCGGATCGGAGATGTCGGCGCCGTCCATGGCGAAGGTGGCCTCGACGCCGCGCTGGCCGTTGATGGCGAACTGGGCGGTGAAGTTGGTAGCGCCATTGGCGTCGGTCATGGTGCCGGCGGCCAGCAGCAAGAGACTGGAAAAGTCGCGCTTGTTGAGCGGCAGTTCGCTTACGGCCTGGCTGGACAGCTCCTCGCCGCCTGTCGCCGCCTGGCCTTTGAGAAGCGCGACGGTGAGTTCGCCGCGGGCCGAAAGAGTGAGGGCGACGGCGGGCGCGGCCGGAATCAGATCGATGGGCTGGGCGTAGTCGACCGAGCGGCCCTCGGCTTCAACGGTCAGGCGGTAAGCTCCGGCAGGCAGCGGGGCGAGGCGGAACTGGCCGTCGGCGGCGGTGGCGGCTTCCGCCGTGGGGGCGGGTGCGGCCGTAGTGCTGGCGGTCAGGCGAACCTTGGCGGCGGGGATGGGCGCTCCGGCCGCGTCGTGCAGGACTCCCTGCCACGCGGCCGTGGGCGCGGGTGGCTGCGCGAGCGCCGTGGCCGCGGAAACAAGCACCATGGCGAACGATAAAGAAAACCGGCGCGCCAGGAATCGGAGAGCCTGACTGCGCTGCCCGCACTTCAACTGCAAATTGATCTTCACGTGAGGTCGGCCTTGAGGGTGATGTACGTGGCCTGGAAGGATGAAAGATTGCGCAACAAGAGGTTTCCGGGTCACATTGAATTATACCGAGAGGACGCAGGCAAACGATTGCGCCGGAAAAAACGTTTGATCTCACGCGTTGGCGTTTCTCGAACTCAGGGGTACTTGGCCTGCCTGGGGTTAGGGAACGCGGCTGGAGCGGATAGTCCGATCTACTCCCGAAGATTGGGCGCGACGGCAGTTCGCGGCCGGATTGGTTCCCTACAATAGAGACCGGCGCATGAACAGCGAAGAGACCAATCCGGACCCGAAGCAGGAGATGGGCGCCGACACGATTGCCGCTATTTCCACGCCGCCGGGGCGGGGCGGGATCGGGATTGTGCGGCTGAGCGGGGCGCGGGCGGCGGAGATTGCCGCGCAACTGGTGTGCCTGCGCCAGCCCCTGGAGCACGGGCGGGCGCGATTGGCGGATGTGCTGGAGGGTCCAGGGCAGGATGGAAGCGGCGAGTCATCGGCCCGCGAGCCGGGCCGCATCGACGAGGCGCTGGTGACCTGGTTTGGCGCTCCGCACTCTTATACCGCCGAGGATCTTGTCGAGATAGCGGCGCATGGATCGCCGGTGGTGCTGGAACTGCTGCTCCGCCGGGCCATCGACCTGGGAGCGCGGCTGGCGGAGCCGGGGGAGTTTACCCAGCGGGCGTTTCTGGCCGGTCGCCTCGATCTGACCCAGGCCGAGGCGGTGCGCGACCTGATTGAGGCACAGACGCTGACCCAGGCGCGCCAGGCAGCTAGCCAGATGGGCGGGGCGCTGAGCAGGCGAGTGGCTCCCGTGAAGCAGGGGCTGGTGGAGTTGATTGCGCTGCTGGAGGCGGGGATCGACTTCGCCGAGGACGATGTGGATGTGGCGCCCGAGGCCGAGATTGCGCGGCGGATCGGGGAGCTGATACCGCCTCTCCGGGCGCTCGCAGGCTCCTTTGCGCGGGGACGGATTGTCCACGACGGGCTGACGCTGGCCATTGTCGGTCGGCCCAATGCCGGCAAGAGTTCGCTGTTCAACCGGCTGGTGGAGCGGGAGCGGGCCATTGTGACGGCCCAGCCGGGAACCACGCGGGACTTGGTGACGGAGCGGATTTCGCTCGACGGAATTCCGCTGGAACTGGTTGATACGGCAGGCCTTCGCGAGGGTCTGGAAGAGGCTGAACTGCTCGGGATCGCGCGCAGCCGCGAGGCCCTGGCGGACGCCGCCCTGGTGCTGGTGGTGCTGGACGCCACCCAGCCGCTCAACGACGAAGAGCATCGGCTGCTGGATGCGGTCCGGGGGCGGCCGGCCTTGGCGGTGGTGAACAAATGCGACCTGGCGGAAGCGGGCGAGCCGGCTGCGGACTTGAGCGGCGTGCCCACGCTGCGCACGTCAGCGCTGACGGGCGAAGGCATTGCCGCGCTGCGCGAGCGGATTCTGGCGCTGGCGACGGGCGGAGCGGCCTCGGAGCCGGGGATGCTGACCAGCCTGCGTCACCACCAGGCGATCACTACAGCATTGGCCGCGCTGGGCGATGCGGCCCAGGCGAATGCGGAGCGAATTCCACATGAGATGATCCTGCTGGACCTCTACCGGGGGTTGTGGGCTCTCGACTCACTGACCGGACAGACGACCTCCGATGACATCTTGAATTTGATCTTCTCCACGTTTTGCATTGGGAAATAAGGAATTAGCCGACAAGAAGCGGCTGTCACGCCGGGGTGACGGATTCCAGCCGGCTGCCCGCGGCTTCCATCATGATGCAGAAGGCCTGGGCTTCGGTGGAGGTTCCGGGACGATCGAAGTCGGGTGCGCCGCAGGCGCCCTGGACGTAGCCGTAGGAGTCCATTTTGGCGCGGGCAGCGGCGCGCAGGCGGTCGGCGTGACCCCTGTAGCTGGACGGAAGCCAGGCTGCGCCGATGCCTTCATAGAGGGCGAAGGCCAACATTTGCGCGAGATTGGTTTCGACGAAGGTGGCGGGTTGGTCGACGACATCGTGAAACAGGCCGTCGGGCCGCTGATGTTGCAGGCAGCCGTCCACGATGTCCTTTGCAAAGGCAGCCACGCGGTCACGGTCCTGACGGCGGTCATGGGGCAGGCTGCGCAGGACGCGGGCCAGGCCTGCGGCGGCCCAACCGTTGCCTCCGCCCCAGAAGCCGGGGTCCTTGAGCTGGCGCTTTCCGTCGTCCCAGATGTGGGCAAGCAGTTTCTTTTCAGGGTTCCACAGCCGCTGGCGATAGCCCTCTATCTGGGTCATGGCCTCGTCGTAGCAACCCATGGCGGCAAGAAACGGGGGGGCGCCGTTGAGGCCATCGGACCACATTTCCGGACCGTCGAAGACGTGGTAAAGAATGCCGTCGGCGCTGCGCGGGGCCTTGAACCTGATCCAGGCAAGCATGGCGTCGACGGCCTGCCGCAGGTGCGGATCGCCGGTCCACTCGGCGGCTTTGGCGTAGGCCGCGCCGCCCATGGCCGGGTCGGTTGGGCCGCCGGAGACGACGACGCCGAGGCGGCCGTCGGGCGTCTGCTGGACGATAGCCGCTTTGGCGAGCAGAATGACCTGGTCGCGGCGATCGACTTCGAGCATGGCCTGGGCAAGAATGCCTTGTTCCCAGTCGCGGCGCTGCATGGCCATTGCGGCTTCGGCGGCCTTTTCGATGCGGTTGGCACTTTCTGAAGCGTGATTGCCCACCGCGGCGGTCGCGGCCCCAAGACCCAGTCCTGAAGCGCCAAGCAAGGGAACGCCCAAGGCTGACGCGCGGCAGAGAAAAGAACGTCGATTCATAACCACTCCTGTGAATCCCCACGATAATAAGAGAGCATGGAAAGGCGTGACTGTGAGGCCGGTTACCTGAGGACAGGATTGGCCACGGCTGCGGTAGCGCGGTAAGCTCAAGATTCGGGAGGGACGATGATTCGGTATGGGTTGCTGGGGTTTGGTCATCATTGCGTGAAGCGGCTGGTTCCGGCGTTTCCGGGGGCGCGGAAGTCGGTTCTGTCGGGGTTGTGGCGGCGCGATCAGGAGAAAGCGGCGGCGAATGCGCGGGAGCACTCCATTCGATCCTTTGCGACGGCGGAGGCGTTGTGCGCTTCAAAAGAGATTGACGCGGTCTTTGTGACCTCGCCGGATGCGCTGCACCTGCCGCATGTGCTTCTAGCACTTGGACATGGGAAGCCGGTGCTGTGCGAGAAGCCGCTCGGGATGAATGCGGCAGAAGTGAACCAGATGCTGGCCGCGGCCAGGTCGGCCGGGCAGCGGTTGGGCGTGGCGCAGAACTTCCGCTACAACCGGAGCCTGGAGTTGATGCGGGAGTGGATTGCCGAGGGGCGGATCGGACGGCCGGCGCTGGCGCACGCGCAGTTCTGCTACCCGGCCGAGGGCAGTCCGCGAACGTGGATCTACGACCCGGCGCTTGCCTGCGGCGGGCCCATCGGCGATGTTGGCATCCATTGCGTCGATGCCCTGCGTTTTGTTCTGGATAGCCGCGTCGCTGCGGTAAATACGCTGGCGCGTGCGGATGCGGAGTCGATGCCGGTGGAGGCGTACGCCGCCATTGGGCTGGATTTCACCAGCGGGGCGATGGGCGCTGTAACTGTAAGCACGCGCGGCGCTTACCGCTCGCTGATCGAAGTGAGCGGGGAGACGGGCGCGCTTGTGAGCCAGTTCGGCATGACGGTTGAGGCCGATGTGGATGTGGAGCTGTGGCTGGAAGGCAAGGTTGCCGAGCGGAAGACGGTCTCCAACGCGGACGGGTACTCGCGGATGCTGGACGCTTTCTCGGATTGTGTCGAGGGGCGGGGCGAATTTCGGTCCACCGGAGAGGATAGCCTTCATAATCAACAGGTTCTGGACGCTGCGTATGCAAGCTGGCGGACCGGGGAGCGGCAGACGGTGGCGGAGGCGTAGATCAGCGGTGATGATTCCAGGAGCTTTATGCCTCGCGTCAAGAGCCTCGAAAGAAGTGCCGCTCGCAGACGATCTTCGCGAGAATCGTGGCGCTTGGGACAATGTTTCTTATTTTGTTGTAGTTACGGAGCGCGATCCGACCCGACCCGGAAGATCCCCCAGGGGCACCACGGTATCCTGGTCGTGCCCAGACATACCCATTTCGAGGATCTATCGTAAAATGAGTAGCTTACCATGCATGGTATATCAAGGCTAAGGAAAGCGGGTCGAGTATGACGTTCTCTCGACGCTTTCTTTGGCAGTGCCCCGCCGGGGCTTCTCCAGTTTCTACTTCCCGCTCGTAAGTGTCTTGATAATTGCGACTTCGCGCGGGCGATAGGGGGTTCCATCGGGGTGGAAGATGTCGTGCTGCCAAACGGCGGGTTGCCTGTCGACGTATGGGTGCTGCCAGGAGTCCCAGGGAATCCAGGTCTGGCTCTTGCCGGCGACCAGGCCCCAGTTGATGGCGCCGACATGGTGCTCGCGGGCGATGGGCAGGATGGTGTCAAAGGTGCTGCCGATGTTGCGGGCCATGTATTCGGTGCAGAGGATGGGGCGATGGAACCGCTCCAGCTCCTTGACGGCCTTTTCGAAGTCCTCGGGCCAGCCGTAGTTGTGGAAGCTGACGATGTCGGACTGCTCGATCTGGATGCGGGCCAAGGGCGGCATGGCGGCAAGGGAGCTCCAATCGCCATGCCAAAGGCCGCTGGTGAGGGGCTGTGCGGGGTGGGCGGCGCGAGCCCAGGTGAAGACCTGGGGCAGGAGCGCAAGGATGATTTCGTTCTTGTTGCGTGGATCGCCCTTGGCGTAGGAATCGTCATTGCCGTTGTCGGGCTCGTTCCAGAGGTCCCAGGCAAGGACGCGGGAATCGTTGGCGAAGGCGCCCACCACTCCCTTCACATAGGCTTCGAGTCGCGGGTACTGGGCCGGGTCAGAGAGGATCTCGGTCCCCGGCGCCTGGACCCAGCCGGAGTTGTGGACGCCGGGGATGGGCGGATGCTGCGGCCCGAGCTTGGGATGGGGGTCCCAGCAGGAGTCGAAGAGGACGAAGACGGGGCGGATGTGGTGGCGGGCGGCGATGGCCAGAAACTCGTCCATTCGGTGCGTAAAGCCCTTGGAATCCTGGTCCCAGAGCAGGTTGTGGAGGAAGACGCGCATGGTGTTCATGCCGATGGCCTCGGCCCAGCCCAGCTCCCGGTCGATGGTGGCAGGATCCCAGGTGTCGGCCTGCCACATTTCCAGTTCATTGATGGCAGTCGAGGGGAGGAAGTCTGCGCCGACAGGCCAGGGCTGGTGAGCGTACCAGGCGTTGGCCTGGCCCTCGGTCCAGCGGCCGGCTGGGTCCGGGGCGGCCGGCATCTGCTGCGCGCGAAGCGTTGGCAGCAGGGCGAGTGGCAGGGCGAAAAGTAGGAGCAGGCGGCGGAAGCCTCGAGAAGTCAGTAGCATGGGAACTCCTTCGATCCAATGGTTCGATCCGGTAGAAGGAGCATTTTACGCGTTCGGCGATGGGACCGTCGATAGAGATCTGTTTCGAGAAGCAACACGGCCGCAGACCTGGGCACGAAGCCAGGCGCTATTTGGGCTCGATGACGGTGAGGTTTTTCACCACGGCATAGTGGCGCTTGTTGAAAGTGGCCACGGCGCTGCCGGTCTGGATGGCCGTCGCCGCCACGATGAGCTCGTGCACGGCCATGGTCTGGCCGCTGACTTCCAGGTCGGTCCAGATGCGGGCGTGGTCGACGCCCGTCTCCCTGGTATAGGGAACGACCTCGAAGACGCCCAGCAGCCGCTCCAGGAAGAGCTGCCTCCGCTCCCAGTGGGGTCCGGCCGCGCGCTCGGCCGAATGCCACAGCTCGGCGACGGTGACGGCCGCCAGTTTGAACTCCTCGTCCGGCTGGGAGAGCAGCCATGCCTCTAGGTCAAAGAGGCGCCGCTCGGCTTGAATGAGCACTTCGGCTTCGATCAGTATTGCCATTTGCTCCCCTGTTGCGAGGGATTTCTGCGCGCCAGCTCAAGGTCGTGGAGCCAACTAGTTGCTTCTGCTACGCCGAGGCGAACATCCTTGAGGGACTCACGGAGCGTCGCGGCAAGCTCGCGGCCGGTGCTGGGCTTCTTCAGGTCCTCCGGCACGATCCGGGCGACTGGGACGCCATTCTTGTGCAGAATGAAGGACATACCCTGATAGTGGGCGCGGTTGATGCAGTCGGCGAAGTTACGGGATGCCTCGGTGACGGAGATTTCCTTGTCACTCATAGAATCGGATTATCAGATAATGTTTCGGTCCGAGTCAAGGGACGGCGGGTCCTAATGAGAGCGTCCAGCCGGGGCCCCCTCTGTCCGGCTCAGTAGCGGAGGCCGAGCTTCATGGGGAAGTCGTCCTCGTCGTCTTCGAGGCCGGGCATGTTGCAGTGCTCGCGGATGACGCGGCGGTGGAGGGAGCGGAGGACGAAGTGAGCGCCGGCAACAAGCGCGGCGGCCAAGGCAAAGTGCAGAGGGCTGGCCTCGATCCAGGGTTCTGTGGCGACCGGAATCCAGACGAGGATGGGGAGAAAGGTGAAGTACTTGAGCAGGGTCATGGCCAGGTTTGGCTGCTCCCTGGCCGGTTCCCCGGTGAAGGCGACCGTGTTGACGCTGAGGAAGAGCAGGTCAGTGAGGAGCAGGCAGAGGGCCGCGGCGAGGATCCCGAGGCTGGCCGCTGCGGAGCCGGTGCGGAGTTCCGGTGGGGCGAGGGCGCGGAGGACAAGGCCCACGCCGAAGGTGATGACGGCGGCCCAGAGGAGTACCCAGAGTTTGGCTGCCTGGAGTTGGTGCAGGGCGGTCGAGAGGCGCGGGGGCCGGCCGTGGACGATGCGGAAGACCCAGCTTCCCTGGCGGTTGCCGGGCGAAACAAAGGCCATGCGGAGGCCGGCGACGGTCCAGAAGGCGGCGATGGCGATGGCCGCGCGGACCCCGTCGGCCGAGATTTCGAGCTCAACCTGGCCGCGCGTGACAGTGAGACGGAGGACGCTGGCGACCAGGACCGAAAGTCCGACGCCGCCGTAGAGCACCAGGTAGATGCGGTAGCGCTGCACGCGCAGCAGGGTCTGGCTGATGAAGTGAAAGACAGCGCGGCGGACGGGCGGGCGCACCAGCGTGGCGTGGAGCAGGCTGTGGAGCGGCCGCGCGGCCCAGGTGCGCGTGTCGTGGGTGCCGGGGCCGACCACCAGTTGACGCACACGGCGCAGATAAGCAAAGGGATAGGCGAGCGCGGCCACGGCGACGGTGATCAGGAGAGCGGCACAACCGGTTTGCACGAGTTGCGTGTAGATGGGCAGGGCTGAGGGACCTTCGAGCAGGCGCTGATAGATGCCAAGGAACCAGAAAGGCGGGCAGTAGCGGACGAGGCGGCTTCCCGATTGAAGGAAGACGGGAACAACGGCGGACAGAACCGGAAACAACAACAGGAGCATCAACAGGGCAGAGATGGACAACCCTTGCAGAATGAGCGAGAAACGGCGAAACAGGCGCTCTCCGAGAAAGGCCAGGAGCGCACCCTGCAGGGCCAGGATGAAGACGGCGGAAAACAAGCCCGCCGCGAGAACGGCGAGGATGTGGCCCAGGAGCAGGCGCGGGAGGTTGGGCGGGTCGAAGGATGCGGGAAGCACCAGAGGGGCGAGGAGATTGGCGTCGAGCAGGAAGCCGACGACGAAGATGGCGATAGCAGCCACGCGCGCCTGGAAGAGCTTTCGATCGTGAATAGGCAGAGTGGTGAGGACAAAAACGTCGAGCAGATCGGGAAAGAACAGGTCCCACTCGAAGACGGTGACGATGCCCATGGCGACGAAAGAGTACAAAACAAAGAAGAAATGGTGGTTGACCTGGAGCCAATAGGGCGGAGGGTCGGCATTGAGCGGACGGCCTGGGGGCCAGGCGATGAAGGGGTGGTAGACGGGCCAAAGATAGAGGGCGACCATGAAGCCCGGAATGCCGGTGGCGACGGCGATGAGGATGAGGCGGCCTTTGGCGTCGCCGTCGGGCGAGGCGGTTTCGTGGTTGAAGAAGCGTTCCAGGAAGTGGCGGACGAGGAGCGAGAACTGGCTCCGTTGGGGAGGGTGCACGGCCCCCAGCGCGGCCTGGGCGTTGAGGGAGAGGATCTCGGGCTCCGCCATCATGAAGAGGCGCTGAAACTCCGCGTGCTTAGCCAATTCGCATCACCTCAACCATCTGCTGCGCCAGGCTGCGGGTGTCCTGCTGCTCGACGAGTTGGGCGAAGACGCGTTCAAGATTTGGAAGGCTCATCAGCTTGGTCAGGTCGGCTGGGTGAGCATCGGCTAGAATCCGGCCCTTCGCAATCACGATGACCCGGTTGCAGACCTGCTCGACCACTTCAAGCACGTGGGAGATGTAAATGACCGCTTTGCCTTGCGCGGCGAGCAGCTCGAGCAGATCTTTGAAGAGACGGCCGGAAACGACGTCGAGGCCGGAGAGCGGTTCGTCGAAGATGAGCAGCTTGGGATCGTGAAGGAGGGAAGCGGCGATAAGCACGCGCTGGCGCATCCCCTTGGAATAGGTGGAGATAGGCGAGTATTGCCATGACTCGAGGCTGAGCAGCTTGAGCAGACGCGTAGCCTTGGCTTCGATCAGGGCTTCACCCATGCCGCGCAGGCGGCCAACCAGTTGCAGGTACTCCAGGCCCGAGAGGTAGGTATAGAGATGGGCTTCTTCGGGGACGTAGCCGAAGGCGGCGCGGAAGGCAACCAGATCGCTTTCAATGTCCTGGCCTTCGAACAGGACGCGGCCGTCGTTGGGGCGCAACATGCCGGTGATGATTTTGACAGTGGTGGACTTGCCGGCGCCGTTGGGCCCGAGAAAGCCGACGATCTCCCCGGGAGCGACCTGGAAGCTGACGTCCTCAATGGCGGGAATACCGCGGTAACTTCGATAGAGGTGCTGTAGCTCAAGCACAGGGCGGCCTCCAGTACCCTATGTAGCAATCGGCATACCGACTTGTCAAGTAGATTGCTACATAGGTAGAATGCGCCATGGCCCGCGAACCCCGACTTCCCGAGACAAAACTCTCGCATACAGCGGCGCTGATCTTGCAGGCGCTGGACGCTGGGTTCGTTTACGGCTTCAGCATCATGGAGATGACCGGGCTGCCGAGCGGCACGGTGTACCCGGCCATGCGGCGGCTGGAGCGGGACGAGCTGATCCTCTCGCGCTGGGAGCGGCAGTCGATTGCCGACGCGGAACAGAGGCCGGCGCGCAAGTACTACAAGCTGACCGCGGCAGGCAAGGTGACGCTAGAGGCCTCGCGGCGGCGCTATCCGCTGCTGGAGAGACTGATTCCCACCGGGGAGGTCAAGACAGTATGAGGCCTCTCTTTGAATGGGCGCACCGTTTTCTACACCTCGGATTGCTCCGCTGCGCGTCTTTGCTGGTGCCCAGGCAGCAACGCGGGGAATGGCGTCGGGAATGGCGAGGCGAACTCTGGCATGTTCGGCAGGCCTGTGCGCCGGTGGGTTCCGGTTCGCGCCAGGGAGAGCGTGAGGTGACCGCGTTTTGCCTGGGAGCATTTCAAGATGCGCTTTGCCTGCGGCGGGCCGGCCGGCTGCCCCAGCCGCCGTTTGCGGCGATGGAGGGGACCGCCCGGCAGTGCGTGTTGATTCTGGCTGCGGCGCTGGCGGCCAGCTACGCCCTTGCGCTTCTGCTGCCGGGGGTGCGGGCGGAGCGGAGTCAATGGCCGCGCAAGGTGAATCCAAACCTGGTGCTGATTGAGCAGGCCGCCGCAAGCGACTATGCGCGGCCGACGATTGCGCCGGAACAGTTCCGGGCCTGGAAGGCACGGAAGCAGAAGTACTTCGATGGATTTGCGTTTTACCGGGTGACGCGG
Source organism: Occallatibacter sp. (assembly GCA_031296215.1). GTDB lineage: Bacteria > Acidobacteriota > Terriglobia > Terriglobales > Acidobacteriaceae > Telmatobacter. The sequence goes on along the minus strand of JARLGE010000060.1, from coordinate 1,284 downwards.
GAAACGGTCGAGACTGAGTCGCTGACAAGCGGGACGGATAGCAGGACTGCCTGGGTTGTGGGGCGCGCTAGTTCGAACCTGTTTTCTTTGTTGGGTTTACCGGTGAGGTTTGCGGAGGCGGGCGCGGGTGCCGGGGACGGGCTGCCGGAGGTGATCCTGAGCGAGTCGGTCTGGAAGAGGAAGTTTGGCGCCGATGCGCGAGTAGCCGGGATGGTGGTGCGCATCGGGATTCGGGCGGCGAGAGTTGCCGGTGTTGCACCGGATGGGTCACTGAGTCTGCCGGGGAGTGTGGACGCATGGTTGCTGGAACCCGATGCTTCGAAAGGAGTTGGAGGCGCGGGCTACGTGATTGCGCATCTCACGCCGGCGGGCAGGGCCCAGATGTGGGCTCCGTGCGTCCGCATTACGGCCAATGCGCCGGACGACGCCGAAGACGACCTGCTGGGCGTTGCGCTGGAAGAGTGGCGGTCGACGCCGGGAACGCTCTACAGGTTTGCCATGTTCTTGGCATTACTGGCGTTGCCAGCCATAACGTCAGTTTCGCTGGGCGAGTCGAGCCTGAACCCAGGGAAAACTTCCTGGTCACAAAGGCTCCATCGCTGGAGCTTCCTGGGCGCCAAGATCGCGCTGCTGCTGCCGATCATCTATTTTGTTTCGTTGGACATGGCCTTCGGCTGGACAACGCTTGACCGGGAGCACGCGGCCTATATTCAGTTGGTCTCTACCTTTGGGCTGTGCCTGTTCGGTTTGCGCTGGGTGCTCAAGGACCAGCGGCAGCGCTGTCCGGTCTGCGTACGGCGAGTGGCGCATCCTGCCCACGTCGGTCAGGCGTCCCGGACTTTCCTCGATTGGAACGGGACGGAGATGATGTGCATGGGAGGGCATACCCTCTTGCATGTGCCGAGCCTGCCCACCAGCTGGTTCAGCTCGCAGCGCTGGCTCTACCTGGACACGTCGTGGGGGTTCCTGTTCGCGGGCTCGAGCCAGCACATCCCTTAACCATCCGCACAGACTGTCGGATTCCTGCGAGAACCCTATTGCGGCGCGAAAAGATCCGAGCCCATCCAGGCCGGCAAAAGCAATTCGAATTCCCCCAGAGGCACGGGTCGGCTGAACAGGAAGCCCTGGTAGGCAAGGCAACCGAGGCGAGCGAGAAGAACGCGCTGCTCGGCGGTCTCAACGCCCTCGGCGATGACGGATAGACCCATGGTCTTGCTGAGGGAGATGACTGCCTGGGCTATGGCGCCGCTGCTGGCATCGGTAAGAATGTCGCGCACAAACGAG
>JARLGE010000286.1 GCA_031296215.1 Occallatibacter sp. | reverse complement strand
TTCAACCACGACGCCATCGCCCGGGCGCTCAGCCGGGTCGCGGTCCGCCTCCAGCCGCCGCCGCCCCAGCGCAAGGCAGACGGCCGCATGCACGTCTTCTTCGGCGCCAAGGGCGGCGTCGGCGTCACTACGCTGGCCTGCAACTTTGCCGTTGCGCTGGCCGAGGAGTCGGGCCGCCGCACGCTCCTGATCGACCTCAACTTTCACCTGGGCGATGCGGCGCTCAACCTGGGCATCGACGCCCGGCACTCGGTCATCGACGCACTTCAGGACTCCGCCCGGCTGGATGCGAAGCTTCTTTCCACCTTCCTGGCCGACCACGATTCGGGGCTGCGGGTGCTGGCTGCGCCTTCGCAGGCGCCCCTGTCCAGGCCCGGCGACGAGGACCTGGGCCGATTGCTGGCCGTCGCTCGCCAGCAGTTCGACAACGTCGTGGTGGATGCGGGCAAGAAGATCAACCTGCGTCCGATGCACCTGTTCGACGAGTCGACCACCGCCTACCTCGTAACCCAGGTCGGCATTCCCGAACTGCGCAACGCCAACCGACTCATCACCCAGTTCTCCGCGGATCCGCCGGCCCAACTCGAGATCGTCATCAACCGCCATCAGTCCCGCTTTCTGGGGCTGACCGATGAGCACCTGAACAAGGCGCTCACTCGGCCCGTGGGGTGGAAGGTTCCCAACGATTTCAAGGCCGTCAAGCAGATGCAGAGCAGCGCCACGCCGCTGGTGCACCTGGACTCGCCAATCGCCGGCGTGATCCGGCAGATGGCTCGCGCAGCCTGTGGACTGGTTGCCGCCGGGCAACGGGAATCGGCCCTCGACCTGGTCAAGGCCGGTCTCGGCCTGGGCAGGAAGGCCGAGAGCAAACGCCTGGGCCCGGAGAGCGTGCGGCCGCCGGCGGAGCAAGCCGGGCGCGCCGCTGGCTCCAGCGCAGGAGCGCTGTCAGGATGAGGACCGCGCCTGTCTGCGCCGCGGCCATGCGATGGGTCCGTGAAGGGCGCAGGCCGGTAACGCCGGCGCGGCGATCGCGAGGCCGCGCCGCTGCTTGCTTTCCGCCTGCCGCAAGTGCAAGAAAAAAAGTCCGAACAGTGCCAATCTTGGGGCGGGAGTTCCTTTTTTGGTATATGAGGGAATTCCAATTACTTTGGAAACCGAAAGATCGATTGATATCGCCTTTTCCAGCCATTGGCTGCGCTAACTTTGCCCATGCGATTGTCTGTGCGCGCAGCGCGCGCCGTCTGAAAGCTGTATCGAACGCGGCAACAGCGAGGAGATTATATGACGGGAAAAGTGTTGATTGTGGAAGACGAACCGATCGTCGCCTTGGACCTGCAACAGGAGTTGGAGGCATTTGGAATCGAGGTCGTGGCGCTGGCCCAGAGTGCGGACGAGGCGTTGATGGCGGTCGAGGAATGCCAGCCCGACCTGGCCCTGATGGACCTGCACATCATCGGCTCGCTCGATGGCATTCAGACGGCGCGGCTGCTGCGCGACGCATATCAGCTTCCATCCGTTTTTTTGACCGCCTATAGCGATGACGCCACCATCGCCAGGGCGGTGCGCGAGATGCCTTATGGGTATCTGACCAAGCCGTTTCAAACGCGGGAACTGAAGGCCACGCTGCAGGTGGCGCTGCACAAGGCCAGGGTGGATGCCGGGGTGCGCAAGGCGCACGGCAAGATGGCCGCGACCGTGGATGGGATGCACGAGGCCCTTCTGACGGTAACGCTGGCCGGCGACATCCAGTTCATGAATACCTCGGCGGAGCGCTTGCTGGGGCGCTCGCGCGAGCACGCTGCCGGCTGCCACGTGCGGGAGTTGCTGGATCTGCGCGACGCACGCAACCGGCAGGTTACGATCCCCGCCCGCCACGGAATGGCGGCGCCGATCGAGGAGTTTGGTTTGAAGCTGAACGTGGCCGGCAAAATGCCCCTGCTGGTGGACATGGCCATCTCGCCCTTTGCCGACGGCGCGGGGGTCCAAACCGGATACGTGATTACGATGCGCAAGGCCGAGGAACGGGTGCGCTCGCAGGCCGTGGAGGAGGCCTACAACGCGACCGACCTGTTTGAAAGCGCGCCCATGGCGATGGTGCAGTTGGACTCGACCGGCCATATCGTGCGCGTCAACCAGGCGCTGGTGAAGGAGTCCGGGGTGGCGGTGGAGAGCCTGATCGGGCGCACCCTGACCGGGCTGAGCATGGACCCCGATCCGCGCATCGCCGGCAAACTGATGCACAGGCTGCTGCAAGGGGGCGCAACCGTCACCACCTGCAGGCCGCTGGTCAGCCACTAACAGCACCGCCAGGCCATCACCGGCGGCCGCGGGAGTTTCATGCGAAGCCGCCGGGATGGGCGTAACACCGATGCTCCACTATCCATATTCTTCCCAAAGCCCCTATCCTGCGCATCCTTGTCTCCGCGAGTCCTGATTCCCATGAGCCGACTTTACCCAGGCCCCATTGCGCAAGAGGCTGCCGTGTCTCATCCAGTGAGCGAATCGCCGCTGGAAGCCGGCCACACAGGCTGGCTCCCTCAAGACCTCGAATCCCCTCAATCATCGATGGTGTTTCTCCGCGCGCTGTTTGACGGCCATCCGGACATGGTGCTGCTGGTGGGCGCGGACCGCCGCATTGCCGGGGCCAACTCCCGCGCTTTATCCGAGTTCGGATTCCATCGCCACAGCCTCGAGGGTCAGCCCATCGAAACGCTGCTGCCCAAAGCGGTGCGCAAGCGCCACGACGGGCATTTGCAGAAATACATGCAGCATCCCACCGCGCGGGCCATGGGCGCCTCCATGAACCTGAATGCGCGCGACCGGGGCGGGAACGAGTTCCCGGTGGATGTCATGCTGCATCCGTTCACCGGCGGCGGCCGGCAGTATGTGATGGTCATCTGCCACCGCCTGGAAACGCCCCTGGCGCTCGGCCGGACGCGCATCGAGGCGCCGGCCGAAACGGAGCAGATCTTCCGCCTGCTGGTGGAGAGCGTGACCGACTACGCGATCTTCGAGCTTGACCCGCAGGGGCGGGTGCTGACCTGGAACGGCGGCGCCGAACGCACCCTGGGGTACCGGGAGGAGGAGGTGCTGGGGCAGGATTTCTCTATCTTCTTCCCTCCCGAGGCGGTGGAAGCCGGCTTGCCGGCCCAGCAGTTGGCCGCGGCCGCGCGTGACGGCCGTTATGAAACCCAGGACTGGCGCATGCGCAAGGACGGCTCGGTGTACTGGGCGCTTGTCAGCGTCTCCGCCATCCGCTCGCAGGCGGGCGCATTGCTGGGCTTCTCCAAGGTGACCAGGGACATGACCGCACAGAAGGCTATCGAGGAGGCGCGGGCGCGGTTGACCTTCGATCTGGACCGGAGTGTCACCGAGAGAACCCGGCAACTGGAAGAGACCGTGGCCGAGCTGCAATCCAAGAACGGAGAGGTCGAAGCACTGGTCGCTCTCGTCTCCCGCGACCTGAGCGAAAAGGAGGTGCTGCTGCGCGAGGTCTATCACCGCGTCAAGAACAATCTGCAGATGGTGCAAAGCCTGCTCAGGATGGGGTCGCGCGCGCTGCAACCGAGCGACGCTCGCCACGCCCTCGATACCGCGGTGCGGCGCGTGCACGTGATGGCCTTGGTCCATGAGCATCTCTACCACATGCCAAGTCTCTCCCGGCTCTCGCTGCCGGCATATCTGCGCGACGTGGTCGAGGGAGCGATTGCAGCCAGCGCCGAACGGCCCGAACCGGTCCAGTTGCAGATGGAGATCGAGGAGATCCCCGTCCCGCTGGACTTCGCCGTCTCCCTCGGGCTCCTGGCCAACGAACTTGTTTCCAACTGCCTCAAGCATGGAATCCCGCCGGAACGCCGCGGCAAGGTCACGGTCTCCGCCCGCGTCTTTGGAGAGATGGTCCGCCTGGTGGTGCAGGACGATGGAGTTGGCCTGCCCGATGACTTCGACGCCGCCAAGTCCAAGTCCATGGGATTGAAGTTTGCCGCCAGCCTGGCTCATCAGCTGGGGGGCCGGCTACAGCTCTCTTCCAGCCACGGATGCCGGGTGCAGGCCGATCTGGCCAGACTCCTTCAGCGGAGTGAAATCGTTCAGCCGGCTGCTCCCTCCGCGCCCATCAATCCGGCAACCCACTGCGGGGCCATGAAAAAGGGCCCGGTCAAGAGCCCGCCCCGGCAACTTGCCGATCCCTCGCGCTGCATCTCATGAGCGGCCTTCTATCAGTCGGCCACCGGCTTCGCCCGCCGGCGGAGGCATGAAGCCTGTCCCGACCCATGCCGTGGCCAATTTGCTAACTCGCTCGTGCCCGCGCGGCGGGCGCTGACTTACTGATTTTGTTTCCGAAATCCACGCTCCATTCCCAGTGCTTGATCCAATTCCCATTCCAAACGAAACCCTGTTTCCTTCTGGGGCGCGGCTTCACAGCTTGCGGAAAAAAGGCAGCGCTGAGGCAAAATCCCCGCAAAGCTCAGCGCATGGGCATTCCTGGGAAGGCCCCGGCGGCAGGTCACCGGCGCCGCCGTCAGATTACACTCAAGATCGATGCTCGCTCCGACCGCAATCCTGATCGTCGACTGGCTGCGCGAGATCGGCCTCACCGTTCGCCTGGCCACCCTCGGCGACGGCACCTTTCTGCCCGGCGTCACCCTCGAGCCCGGCGGCCTGGCTGTCGACCCCGAGCGGCTCCTTTACCCCGGCGACCTGCTCCACGAAGCCGGCCATCTGGCCACCATGCTGCCCGCCCAGCGCGCCTCTACCGGTTCCAATGCCGGCTCCGACATGGGCGACGAGATCGCCGCCCAGACCTGGTCCTACGCTGCCGCCGTCCACCTCGGCCTTCCCCCCGAGGCGGTCTTCCACCCCGCCGGCTACAAAGGCGCGGCCACCAGGCTCATTGAGGTCTACCGCGACGGAAACGCCGGAGTCCCCCTGCTGCAATGGATGGGCCTCACCTTGGACCGCACCCGCGCCGCTGCCGCCTCCCGCCCTCCCTACCCGCACATGATCCGCTGGCTCCGCGACGACGCCGATTGAGGCTTGATTGGAAGGCCAAGTACAATCGACTCAACCCATGATTCAGACCGAAGAGAGCCCGCGCTTGACGCTGTCCGCTTCGCCCCTTCTCACGCGAACTCCCCTGCGCCCCGCTCTTCGGCTCGCCGCCCTGTTTGCCGCCGCCGCATTCCTGGTCCACTTCCTCAGCTCCCTGTGGGGCGCTCACCTGGGCTACGGCTTCTTTCGCGACGAGCTCTACTTCCTCATGTGCGGCCGTCACCTGGACTGGGGTTATGTCGATCAGCCCCCGCTGGTCGCCCTGCAGGCGCGCGTGGCCGAGATCCTCTTCGGCCTTTCGCCCACCGGCATCCGCACCTTCAGCTTTCTCGCCGCCGGTGTCACGGTCGGCCTCACCGGAATGCTGACCTGGCAACTGGGTGGTCGCCGCAGCGCGCAACTGGTAGCCATGTCCGCCATCCTGGCCGCGCCCGTCTTCCTCGGCACCGGCAGCTACCTCTCCATGAACGCCTTCGAACCCTGCTTCTGGATGGGCGCGCTGCTGGCTGTGCTGCGCATCGCCGACGGCTCGGCCGGCCCACGCGCCTGGCTCGTCTTCGGCCTGCTGGCCGGCCTGGGCATCGAGAACAAGCACGCCACCGTCTTCTTCCTCGCCGCGCTGCTTGCCGGCCTGCTCCTCAGCCCGCAGCGCCGCATCCTGTTCACCCGCGGCTGCGCTGCCGGCGTCGCCGTGCTGTTCCTTGTCGCCCTGCCCAACCTCCTCTGGCAATGGGTCCATCACTTCCCCACCTATGAGTTCCTCTCTGCCGTTTCCCGCTCCGACAAAAATCTCAGGCTGCCCCCGCTCGCGTTTCTCGTCGAACAGGTCAACATCCTTATCTTCTCCACCGCGCCGTTGTGGATCGGCGGCCTGGCTTGGCTGGCCTTTGCCCGCACGGCGCGGGCCTGGCGCTTTGTTGCCTTCACCTACCTGATCTTTCTGGCCATGATGATGGCCATGCACGCCAAAGACTACTATGTTGCGCCCATCTATCCCGTGCTGTTCGCCGCGGGCTCGGCTGCGTTCGCGCAACTGACGCGCCGGGAGTGGCCGCTGGTCGCGTATGGGACAAGTTTCCTCCTCGGCTTGTGCTTTGCCACCGGGCCAATCGTGCTGTCCATTCTTCCGCCGGAGCGCTACGCGGCCTACACCGCGGTTTTCAGGCTCACCGCGCCCGAACTGGGCCGATCGGAAAAGTTCACGAGCCCGCTCCCGCAAATCCTCTCCGACCGCTTCGGCTGGCCGCAGATGGTCGAGGGCTTCGCCGCGCGTTTGAACGCCCTGCCGCCCGGCGAGCGCGCCCGCACCGGCATCTTCTGCGGCAACTACGGCGAAGCCAGCGCCGTCAACATCCTCGGCCCCGCCTACGGATTGCCCCCCGCCATCAGCGGCCATCAGAACTACTTTTACTGGGGCTGGAACAACTACACCGGCGAATCCATGCTCACCCTCGGCAAAGAAGCCAAGGAATACACCGATAACTACGAGCAAGTCGTCGATCTTGGCCCCTTCGACAACCCCTGGACCATGGACTTCGAGCACCTGCATTATTTCTGGCTCCGCCACCGCAAGCGCACCTACGCCGAAGACTGGCCACAGTTGAAATACTGGTACTAGCCTATTCCGGCCTCAGGCAGGTGGCCCGCTCATCAGCTCCAAAGAACCACCATGAGCCATCGGAAGCTGTGCAAGAGAAGCTGTGCCCCGTTCATCGCGGCACTTTCGCGATGAGCGGGCGGCTTGAGGTCAGACCTTGGCCGGATTAAGATAGAGGTATGCCGTACGGTCTGAAACGGTACCAGAAAGCAGAAGGCAGGTGGCCCGCTCATCAGCTCCAAAGAACCACCATTAGCCATGAGAAGCTGTACAAAAGAAGCTGTGCCCCGTTCATCGCGGCACTATCGCGATGAGCGGGCGGCTTGAGGTCAGACCTTGGCCGGATTAAGATAGAGGTATGCCGTACGGTCTGAAACGGTACCAGAAAGCAGAAG
>JARLGE010000059.1 GCA_031296215.1 Occallatibacter sp. | reverse complement strand
CGCCAGGTCCCGCCGCGTTTACCAGGCCAGCAATTCGTCGCCGGAGGACGGCGACAGAAACGCCACCGGGCCCACCGAGTTGTGGGGGCTGTCTCCGAAGCACTGGATGGATTCCGGACCGGCGGTGCGGGCCCACTGCAGGGCCTGTTCGGCCTCGCGCAGCACCACCACCGGCGAGCGGCCCTGGCTGCAGGCGATCCCGAAGCACGCGGAGAGGCGGATGGCGTCGCCCCCCACGCGAAAGGGCGAGGAGAAGACCTCGGCCCTCATGCGCTCGGCCAGCATGGCGGCGTTGACGGCGCTGCAGCCGGGCAGCACCAGCAGGAACTCGTCCATGCCGGGGCGGCCGAGGATGTCGTAGCTGCGCAGCAGGCGCGTGATGCGGGCGGCGGCCTGGCAGAGCAGCTCGTCGCAGGCGTCGTTGCCCAGGCGCGAGTTCCAGTGGCCGAAGTCGTCGATGTCGAGCAGCAAAAGACTCAGGGTACCGTTCATGCGCTGCACCCGGTCGGTCTCGCGGAAGAGCATGGCCAGCATGGCTTCGCGGTTGTAGACGCCGGTCAGGCGGTCGAACTGGGCGTTGAGCACCTGGGCCTCGCGCAGGGTTTCGAGCTCGCGCGATTGGTGGCGGTGGCGCAGCGCCACCTCGATGCGCAGCCGCCAGTAGGCGGCCTCGGCGGTGCGCAGGATCAGGTCGTCAATCACTCCCTCGGCGAGGCGGTCGATTCCCTGCTGGGTGACAGTGTCCGAAATCAGCACAATCGGCAGGCGGCCGGCGGTCTCCTCGGCGCGGAGGTTGGCCAGCAGGCGGTCAATGTTCATGCGCGGGTCGAGGCCGGGTAGCGTTGCATCGAGCAGGGCCAGCGCCAGGGGACGGGGGTTTTCCAGGGCGGCTAGCGCGGCCTCGGCCGAGACGACGATCTCGACCTTGGCGCCGCTTGCCAGCAGGACGGGTTCGAGAGCCGCCAGCAAGGCAGGATCGGGGGAGGCGAGCAGGTAAGTGGGTGGGGCCTGGGTAAGCATCCGGGGACCTTTCTGATGGATGCATCGGCGGGCATTAGAGAATGTTTAGAGATTGGCGCTGGATTCTTAGGGATTCTCGATGACGCGGGGCCGGGGATTTGGGTGCCGAAGGTAACGCGGCTGGGAAGGAAACTGTTCTGATCCAGGCAAGCGGGCAGGTCATGGTTCCGTGGTCTCCGAGGTCTGAAAATCCAGACCTGGGACACCCCGGTTGTGACTGCTTCGAGGCTCGGCCACGCGGCGCTCTCAGTCGATGAATTCGACTTGCGGGGCAATCGGGATGATGCCGCGCTCGTGGCCCAGGGCGAGGAGCTTGCGGATGGCTTGGCGGCCGTCGGGACCGTAGTCGAGGGTGCGGTCGTTGACATACATGCTGACGAAGCGGTTGGCCAGGCGCGGGTCCAGGTCGCGGGCAAACTGCATGGCGTAGTCGAGGGCCTGCTCGCGGTTGTCGAGGGCGTGCTGGATGCTGTCGCGGACGGCTTTGGTGACGATGCGCATGGAGTCTGCGCCGAGCGAGCGGCGGATGGCGTTGCCGCCCAGAGGGAGCACGAGGCCGGTGGTCTCGCGCCACCATACGCCCAGGTCGAGGACCTTGTGGAGGCCGCTCGAGGAGTAAGTGAGCTGGCCCTCGTGGATGATGAGACCGGCGTCGAAGTTGCCGGCCAGGATCTCGGGGATGATCTGGTCGAAGGGGACGGTGACGGTTTCGACATCGGGGTTGAAGATTTTGAGCGCCAGGTAGGCCGTGGTGAGGGTTCCGGGGACGGCGATCTTGAATTTGCCGATCTCTTCGGCGGCCAGCGGCTTGGCGGAGACGACCATGGGGCCGTAGCCCTCTCCGACGCTGCCACCGCAGCCCATCAGGGCGTATGTGTCCTGGAGGTAGGGGTAGGCGTGGAAGCTGATGGCGGTGACGTCGTAGAAGGCCTCTTCGCGGGCGCGGCGGTTGAGGGTTTCGATGTCGCAGAGGGTGTGGTTGAAGCGGTAGCCGGGGACGCGGATCTTGTTGGTGGCCAGGCCGTAGAACATGAAGGCGTCGTCGGAGTCGGGACTATGGGCAATGGAGATATCGATGAGTGCGGGCTCGGCAACGTTGGAGCTCTTGGAGGTCACGGTAGGCAAAGGTCCTTTCAAGGAAAGAAGACGGCAGTGTCGTTTCGATGCGGCTAAGCGGTTGGGCGGCGCAGGCGGAGCCAGCCGGTGGCCAGCGCGGCTGCGGCGGCGACCTTCAGGGCGTCGCCGGGCAGGAAGGGCAGGATGGCCAGCGAGAAGACCGACGAAAGCGAAGCATGAGTGAGGATGGCCAGCCAGAGTGCGCCGCAGGCGAGAATCACCAGGCTGCCGAGGGCGGCGCTGAGGAAGGCCGGTGCGAAGAGGCGGCCCGTCCTTGAGCTGACCCGGCGGACAAGATAGGCAACCAGAGCAGCGGCCAGCGGATAGGCGAGCAGGTAGCCGCCGGTCGGGCCGAGCAAATGGGCCAGGCCGGGGACGGCCGGGGTGGGCGCAAAGACGGGCAGGCCGAGCGCGCCTTCCATCAGGTATGCAGCGAGGGTGGCCGCGGCCAGCCGCGGGCTGAGCACGAGGCCCAGGACCAGGACGGCGAAGGGCGCCAGCGAGAGCGGGACCGGGGTGAAGTAGAGCGGCAATGCGATGTGGGCGCAGAGGGCGGCGAAGAGGCTCCCCGTCAGGACGATGCCGGCGGAACGCATCCAAACCAGCGCGCGGGGGGCGGGAACGGCCGCGGAACTGCCGACGGACGCCAACGGGGCTGAGATTGCTCTGCTCACTCGAATTCCTTCATTTCTCGATTTCAAAGTTCAGTCTCTGGCTCGACTTCTTCAGCCGGGTCAAGAGCCGCGCCGGTAGGCGGTTTCGGGATAGGGCCGGCGTTGGGATTGCTGTTCAGGTGTGACCGCCGCAGCCAGATGTGACGCGCCACGCCCGCCGCGGCCGCGAGCAGGGCCGCAAGAGAGACGAGGAGGGCAATCATCATCCAAAGCATGGCGACAAACCAGGCTCAGAATACCAGACGGGGCGGTTCGAGGAGGGGGCTTCAGGGCTGGCGCAGGCTGGCCGTGAGCCAGTCGAGATAGGGGTGGCTGACCCCCTCGACGTCAAGCACCAGAAACTCGGGGGTCTGGTAGCTGTGCAGGGCGAGCAGGCGGGCTTCCAGGGCGGGGAGTTGGTCGGGGGCGGTCTTGAGCAGGAGCAGGGTTTCGGTGGAGGACTCGATCTGGCCCTCCCAGTGGTAGAAGGACTGGACCGCCGGGATCAGCGTGGCGCAGGCGGCCAGGCGCTCCTCAACCAGCGTGCGGGCCAGGCGGGAGGCTTCGCCGGGGCTGGCCGCGGTGGTCAGGACGATGCGGACGGGTGGGGTGGCGTCGGGCATAGGAGGCTTCCACGGCCAGTGTACAAGGATAATCGCCGCAAGCCGAAGGCAGTCAAAGAGCGGCTCTGATGATCTTCCGGTAGCCTTCCAGCACGGCCTTGCCGCGTTCCGTTAGGCGGCAAACCGTGAGCGGGTATTTGCCGCGAAAGGTCTTCTCGATGGCCACATAGCCCGCCTCCTCCAGCTTCGACAGGTGAGCGGACAGATTGCCCTGGGTAAGTCCCGTCGTCTGCCGCAGGTACTGGAAGTCGGCTTCGACGACCGCGGCCAGCAGTGCCACGATCATCAGCCGCGCCGGCTCGTGGATGATGCGATCGATCTCCGCCAGCCGCTGAATCTTCGCGCTCATCTCATTCCCCTGCCGCGGCGGGTTTGCGCATGAAGAGCAGGAATACCACGCAGCCGGAGACAAGAGACAGCAGGCCCATGGAACCGAACAGGATGGTAAAACCCGTTCCGAGCGGGACCCGGATGAGGACCAGGAAGATGCCCGTGGCCGCCATCAGCACGCCCCCGATGACGAAGCGGGGCAACCGGCCAGCCATAACCGCCAAGATTCCACCGGATATTCCGGCCGTGGCGAGCAGCCAACTCGCAGGCGGCAGCGATTTGGCCGCGATCGCAAATGCCATGGCGAAAGCTACAAGAAAAGCGACGCCGAAGGCGGCCCAGAAACGCTTTCGGTTGACCGGCTTGTATTCCACGTACCCGAATCGCTCGATAAGGAACTTTCCGCGCACTGTCTTGATCGCCCATTGCGATCCGAGAATCAAAGCTGGAACCAGAATCCCAAGGCCCAAGGGGGCTACCTTGTACTCCGGCGATCCCACCGGGAACGCCACTTGAAGCCACTGCAGGGCGGCGGCAGTGAGAAGGATCAACCCGATGGCAATTTCCGGCAGTCCGTCCTGGTTGTGCGCCTTCTGAATCAAGCGGCAGGCGATGGCATTGGGAGTTTCTTCAAGAAGACGGGAGGATGTGTGGTTCATCTTTCTTCTCCACAAACTAGTTTGCAATGCAAACTAGATTTGAAGAGAATGATGCGCTCATTGCCTGCGCTTGTCAAGCCCCTTTTTTGAAGATTTGCCTTTGCCCGCCCTTTCGCATGGGACGACGGCGAGAGGTTGGGGCAGGGGTCTTGTGCGCTGGAGCGAGCCCCGCATTGCTGAACGTGCGCATAAGCGTCTTGCCGAGCGGGGCTGAGTAAGGCAGTATGGTCTTTGCAGTCCGCTCCGGCGGGCGCAGGTGGAGAGACGACGATGACGACAGCGATCAAGTTTGGCACCTCCGGGTGGAGGGCGATTGTGGCGGACGAGTTTACGGTGGCCAACATCCGGCTGGCGGTGGCTGGAATTGCCGCCTATGTGAAGACACAGCCTGAGCCGCACCGGGTGCTCATCGGGCGCGACCCGCGCTTCCTGGGCGAGATGTTTGTTGACATTGCAGCCAGAGTGCTGGCCGGAGCCGGAGTCACGCCGATCGTGATTCCAGAGTCCGCGCCGACGCCGGCGATCGCCTACGCGGTGCGCGCGCTGAAGACCTCCGGCGCGATCAACTTTACCGCCTCGCACAATCCACCGGAGTACAACGGCATCAAGTTCTCGACCCACGACGGGGCGCCGGCGCTGCCGGAGGTGACGAAGCAGATTGAGGCGGCCATCGCGGCGCTTGGCGGTGGCGAGCGGATTCCCAGCGTGGGTGCCCCGGCGGGCGGATTTGAGACCGCCGACGTGAAGCCGGCCTTCCTCAAGCGGCTTGAAGAGCTGGTTGACCTGAAGGCCATCGCCAAGTCGGGCATCAAGGTGGTCTACGATCCCTTCTGGGGCGCGGGCCGCGGCTACTCGTCCGACCTGCTGCGGGAGGCGGGGGTGGCTGTCGAGACGGTCCACGACTACCGCGATGTTCTCTTTGGCGGCCACGCGCCCGAGCCGGACGACCACCTGCTGGGCGACGCCAAGGCCAAGATGCGCCAGATTGGCGCGGCGCTGGGGATTGCGACGGACGGCGACGCGGACCGCTTCGGCATCGTCGACGGCGACGGCACGTTCATCCAACCCAACTACATCATCGCGCTGCTGTTCGACTACCTGGTGGAGACGCGCGGCTGGAAGAACGGCGTGGCCAAGTCCGTAGCCACCACCAACCTGGTCAATGCGCTGGCCGACTATCACAGGGTTCCACTCTACGAGACGCCGGTGGGATTCAAGTACATTGGCGAGCTGATTATTGCCGACAAGATCGCCATCGGGGGCGAGGAGTCGGCGGGGCTTACCATTCGCGGCCACGTGCCTGAGAAGGACGGCGTGATTGCGGGGCTGCTGGTCGCGGAGATGGTAGCCGTGCGCGGCAAGAGCCTGGGCGTGCAACTCAACGAGCTGTTTGCCAAGGTTGGTTCCTACTACCCGGTTCGGGAGAACTTCCGCTTGACCCCGGAGGTGAAGGCCGCGTTCACTGAAAAGATGAAGGCCGATCCCACCGAGTTGGGTGGGCGCAAGGTCAGCCAGGTGGTCCGCACCGACGGACTGAAGCTGATTCTCGAAGACGGCTCATGGGTCTGCTACCGCCTCAGCGGCACAGAGCCGGTGGTGCGCGCCTACAGCGAAGCGCGCAGCGAACAGGACATGGAAGCCCTGAAGGCGGCGGCGGAGAAGTTTGTGCTGTCGTAGAAGCAGGGATTAGGGATTAGGGATTAGGGCACGGCAAGGGCCGCGTCCTTTCCGGGCAGATTGAGGCGGAATGGCGGACGCGCAAGGCGAGGTTGAAAAGAAGACGGCGGGCACAGCGAATGCACCGCTCGGCGCGCGGGCGCTGAAGTTTTGGCAGCGGGCGTGGCGTCCGGCGGGCACAGCGGTGGCCGTGGGCCTGGCGCTGCTGGTGATGACACACGTGGTGAACGGCAAGAACGGGCTGACGGTCTGGCACCAGAAGCGCGCCGAGGATAAGCAACTGCAGCAGGAGATCATGCAATTGGAGCAGGAAAACGCCGCACTGCGCGCATACGTGGAGCGGCTCAAGTCCGACCCCGACGCCATCGAGCACGAAGCGCGGGAGAAACTGCATTACGCCAAGCCCAACGAGGTGATTGTCGCCCTGCCCCCGCAGCAGCAGGACCAGGCGCAGCCGGCGGG
>JARLGE010000058.1 GCA_031296215.1 Occallatibacter sp. | reverse complement strand
GGTCAGAACCTCTTCGTTCTTCGCGGCCTCCATCAGCGTGCGCACGGCATTGGCCTGGTCGGTGGGGTCGTAGTCCTGCGCCAGCTTCTTCAGGCGCAGGCTCGATCCGTCGTGCATCTCCACGTCGAGCACCTCGCCCGAACTATAGTCCACCTCGATCTCGTCGAAGCTGGCGACAAAGTCGACTTCATTGATCGGCTCGTCGTTGTCCTGCATGAACTTGTAGCTCTTGGTCGATCCCTCGTGGTCGTTGAAGGTCACGCAGGGGCTGATTACGTCCAGCATCACCGTCCCCTTGTGCGAAATCGCCGCCTTCAGCATGGAGAGCAACTGCTTCTTGTCTCCGCTGAACGACCGCCCCACGAATGTCGCCCCGAGTTGAATTGCCAATGCACACGTGTCGATGGCCGGCAGATCGTTCACCACGCCGGTCTTCAGCTTCGAGCCGATGTCCGCCGTGGCCGAGAACTGGCCCTTGGTGAGCCCGTACACGCCGTTGTCTTCGATGATGTAGATCATGGGCATATTGCGGCGCATCATGTGCACAAACTGGCCCATGCCGATCGAAGCCGTGTCGCCGTCGCCGGAGACGCCGATGGTGGTCATGGTGTGGTTGCCCAGGATCGCACCGGTGGAGACCGAAGGCATGCGCCCGTGCACGCTGTTGAAGGCGTGCGAGCGGCTCATGAAATAAGCCGGGCTCTTCGACGAGCAGCCGATGCCGCTCATCTTCATCACCCTCTCTGGCTCCACGCCCATCTGGAACATGGCGTCGATGATGCGCTCGGAGATGGCGTTGTGCCCGCAGCCGGCGCAGAGCGTGCTCTTGCCGCCGCGGTACTCAAGGACCGGAAGGCCGATGTGGTTCAGTTTCGGTGCTGCTGGTGCCGTAGCCATTGATCAATTCCCCTTCTGCTCACTATCCAAGCAAAACAAATCAAATGCCGATCTCATGAGGCAACCGCTCCCTCGTGCACTTCCACGTCCTCCACATGAGAAGAAGAAATGCCGCTGTGGCCCTCCTTGGTCGCGAACTCTTCCGTCACAGTCCCGGCGTCCAGCGGTAAGCCGTTGAAGTGCAGAATGGTGCGCAGCTTCACCACCTGCTCCGCGGGAAGATCCAGCTTGAGCAGGCTCTCGAGCTGCGCGTCGCGGTCCTGCTCCACCACGTAGACCCGCTCGTGCGAGGCCACGAAGTCGTGTATCTCGTGCGCAAACGGATAGGCCCGGATGCGCATGTAGTCCACGTCCTGCCCGTATTGCTTCCCGATCTGGTCGAGGCTTTCGCGGATCGCAAAATCCGAACTGCCGTAGGCCAGAATCCCGATCTTCGACGTGCCGTTCTTCACCGTCACCGGCGAGGGAACCAGCTTGCGCGCATTGTCGAACTTGCGCGCCAGCCGGTCCATGTTGGCCACGTAATCCTCCGGCTTCTCGCTGTAGACGGCCGCATCGTTGTGCCCTGTTCCGCGCGTAAAGTAAGCACCCTTGGGGTGCATTGTGCCCGGCAGCGTTCGCCAGCCGATGGCGTCTCCGTCCACGTCCCGGTAGCGCGCAAAGCCGCCCAGCCGTTCCACATCCTCGGCGGTCAGCACCTTGCCGCGGTCCAGCGGCTTGTCGGGATACGCAAACGGATCCGACATCCAGTTGTTCATGCCCAGGTCGAGATCGGTAAGCACAAACACCGGCGTCTGTATCCGCTCCGCCAGGTCGAAGGCCGCGTAGCCGAACTCGTAGCACTCCTTCACGCTGCCCGGCAGCAGCACGATGTGTTTGGTGTCGCCGTGCGAAAGGAACGCCGTCGACAGCAGGTCGGCCTGCGAGGTGCGTGTCGGCAGGCCCGTCGAAGGCCCGGTGCGCTGCACATCGAAGATCACGCCCGGAATCTCGGCATAGTAGCCCAGCCCTGCAAACTCCGCCATCAGCGAGATGCCCGGCCCCGAAGTCGCCGTCATCGACCGCGCTCCGGCCCAGCCCGCGCCCAGCACCATCCCGATGGCCGCCAGCTCGTCCTCGGCCTGCACCACGGCAAACGTCGCCTTGCCCTCTGGCGTGACGCGGAACTTCTTCAGCAAGTCGGCTGTCGCTTCCACCACCGAGGTCGACGGCGTAATGGGGTACCACGCCACCACCGTCACCCCGGCAAAAACAGCTCCCATGCCGCAGGCCGCATTCCCGTCGATGATGATCTTGCCCGCCGTCTTGTCCATCCGCTCGATCAAGTACGGGTCCTGTTTGGTGAAGGTCGCGGCCGCGTAATCCCAGCCCGCCTTCACCGCCCCGAAGTTCAGCTCGAACACCTTCACCTTCTTGGCGAACTGTTTGCGCAGCCCGTGCTCCACCACAGCCAGATCGATGCCCAGAATCTGCGCCGTCACCCCCACGTACACCATGTTCTTGACCAGCTTGCGCAGCTTGGCCTCGGGGCAGATGGCCGCCGTGATCTTGTCGAACGGCACCGGATACAAAGCCACGTCGTCGCGATACTGCTTCAGGTTCAGGTTCTCCTCGTAGATGGCGACGCCCCCTGCGGGGAGCGCCAGCGCGTCCTGCCTGGCCGTCTCGGGATTGATGGCCACCAGCACCTCGGCCTCACGCTTGCGGGCCACATAGCCTTCCTTGCTGGCCCGGATCGTGTACCAGGTGGGAAGACCGGCAATGTTCGACGGGAAAAGGTTCTTGCCGCTGACCGGAACCCCCATCCCGAAGATGCTTTTCAGCAGCACGCTGTTGGCGGATTGCGAGCCGGACCCGTTCACCGTTGCTACGTTGATGCTGAAGTCGTTGATCACGCGCGCGCGTGTGCTCGTTCCGCTCTGCAATTCACTCAGAGCTGCCTGGCCTGTCGCCATGGGTCGGGATTCCCTTCTGAAAAACTCTTCGCTTGCCGCCGGCTCAATCGCGTGCGCCGTCGATCTGCTTGCCGTTCACCCAGGGCTAATCCGAACTTCTCGTTCGCGTGCCCATTGGGAGCAGTCGCGGCAGTTTGCTCCCTTGTGATTATAGTCACTTCTTGGCATCGGCGTACCAATTCCCCGCCTGTCGGTTACCCCTTTGAGTCCGGTCAAGCCGGGGAGGGTTTCCAAACCCAAAGCAGGAAACCCCGTCCACCGGCGTCCAACTCCTCCCAAATCAGGCAGTCCCCATGGGTGCCCCAGAGCCTGTCCTGAGCTTGTCGAAGGATCTCGATTTTGAGACCTGGGAGAGCACAAAGCCATCCCCAGCAACCCCATCCGTGCCCCATCCTTTCTGCGTCCTCTGCGGAAAGGGTGGGAAAGCACGAACCTCATGCGAGCGAATAGCGAGCGGCTGCCCCACCGCAGGTGGCTCAACCCGCCAGGATCCGTGAGTCCCTGTTCCACCGCAGCAGCAGCGTCAAGGCAATGACCACCAGCGCCAGCGTGAGCCCGATCCAAAGCCCGTAAATCCCCCACTTGGCCACAAAGCACAGCGTCAGCCCCAGCGGCAGCCCCAGAACCCAGTAGCCCACCAGGTTGGCCGCCATGGGCGCGCGCGTTTCGCCCAGCCCGCGCAGCGCCCCGGTCGAAACCGTCTGGATCCCGTCGAATATCTGGAACGCCGCCGCCAGCAGCAGCAGTCCCGGACCCACCGCCATCACCCGCGCATCGGTCGTATACAAGGCGATCAGCGGCCTGGGCGCTACCAGAAACACCACCGCCGCCAACAGCATGAAACCCGTTCCCAGCCCCAGTCCCAGCCATCCGGCCCGCCGCGCCCGGCCCGCGTCCCCTGCGCCCACTGCGTGGCCCACAGCCACTGCCGTCGCCGCCGAAACGCCCAGCGGCACCATGTAGGTGATCGCCGCATAATTCAGCGCAATCTGGTGCGTCGCCAGCGCCACCGGCGTCAGCCAGCCCGCTGCCAGCGTGGCTCCGTTCCACGCGCCCACTTCCAGCACAATCTGCCCCGCGGCCGGAGCGCCCAGCCTCACCAATTGTTCGATCTTCTTGAAGCTCGGCCCCGCCCAGTGCTGGAAGAGCGGATGGCCGCGCTTGCGCTCATACCGCCAGGCAAACCCAACCAGCGCCAGCGCCATGAACAGGCGCGAGACCACCGTCGACAGCGCCGAGCCGTCCACTCCCATCCGCGGCGCACCCCACTTGCCGTAGATCAGCACCCAGTTTCCCAGCCAGTTCAGCAGGTTGGCGCCCACAAAGGTCACCGTCACCACCCGCACCTGCCCCACGCCTTGCAGGTAGCGCCGTGACCCGCCGTAGATCAGCAGCGGCAGCGTCCCCCAGTTCAGCAGCCGCAGGTAGCTTGCCGCCGGCCCCGCCACCTCCGCGCCGATCCCGAAGTGCGCATAGCCGAAGCTGGCCAGCCAGACGGCTACCATCACCAGGGGCGTAACCAGCATCGCCAGGTAGATGCCCTGGGCCAGCCAGCGGTGGCATTCGTCGAAGTCCTTGCGTCCATGGGCCTGTGCCACCAGCGTATCGAGGCCGAGCAGCAGGCCGATTCCGAACAGCGAAGGCGTGTAGCAGACGGCATTGCCCAGGGCCACGGCGCCAATCGCCGCCGGCCCAAGCCTGCCCACCATGATGGTGTCCACCACGCCCTGGGCCATCCAGCCCAGCTCGCTCAGCACCACCGGAACCGCCAGCGCCACCATCGCGCCCAGTTCCGCCCTCCACTCTGTGCGCGCTGACTCCATAACCCCAATCTTCACGTTGCTCCGTCCCGCCGAAGGCTCCTCGGAACCTGTTCAAAAAACTCGAATTCTCCCATCGTCAACCCGCCACAAACGCTGGGTGCCCCATCCATTCGCGTTTTTTGCGAATGGGTGGGAGGCCCCCCGGCTTCGCCACCCCAAACGGCCCTTCTCGAACTCGGTTATTAGACAGGTTCTCAGAAAGAGACATCTGCCGGCTCCGTCACGCGCAGGACCGACAGTTGCCCAGTCTGCCGCTTCCACGCCGTGCGAATGGCCTCCACCTTGGCCCGGTTCTCGTCAGTATCGGGATAGTCCACAATCAGCAACTTCGAGCGCAGCCGCAGCGGCGCGGGATCCTTCTTCCCCTGCCACTGCCCGTAGACGTCCACCACGCTCAACCCGGCGGGAAACCGCGGCGTCACTTCCTTGTCCAGAAAATCCCGCCACGCGGCCTCGCTGACGCCCCGGTCCGGGTGTTCCGCCGGCCCCAGGCCAAAATAGAGCTTGGTATCGACCCAGCACGAGGTCTGACCAGGATGGGCCGCGTCTCCAGCCAGCGTTGGCGCTACAGGCGCGGTCTGCGAAGCCGGCTGCTGGCCGGAGCAGCACACCGCAACCGATAGCAAGAAAAGCAAGAAAAATGAGTGCAGGCGCATTCCAGCTCCAGGACAACGGATCAGGTTCCAGCAACGGTTTTACCGTTACCTGGGGGAATGAGCCGGAACTCCAGCGAGGGGCACACAGCGAGCTAAGGCAGGCGGATTGCCCTGTCGCCGCGACGGCCTTTACTTTTCTATTCCCACGCCCCGCCAGAAAGCCACGTGCCCCTTGATCCTGCGCGCCGCCGGCTTGGGATCAGGGTAGTACCAGGCCGCGTCCGGATTGTCCTGTCCATCGATCACGATGTTCAGGTAGCGCGCCTGACCCTTCCAGGGACAGGTCGATGTGGCCGTGGAAGGGCGGAAGTACTCCCGGTTGAGGCTGGATTCGGGAAAGTAGACATTTCCCTCTACCTCCTCGAAGGTCTCGCTTTCGGCAATCACCTTGCCGTTCCAGATCGCTCGTGCCATGGTCGATTCCCTGTAATATCCGCAGTTTACCCGCGTCCCGGCCGAAAAGGCCGGGACAGATGGCAACGGATAAGACACTACCGGAGATTGAGCGCCGTGGCGAGTCTGTTTGCCGGCCGGTCTAGTCCGAAAGCCCCTACTTCGCTGCCTCGATCGCGTCGATGTGAACGCTCTTCTTGGTCGCGTCGGCAGTCGCGGTCACCGTCACGTGATCGCCATAAAAAGCCTTCACCGCGTCCGGATTGTCGATGGCCCACACTTCCTTCTTGGCCTCGTCCACAAACACAGGCGCTTCCCCTCCGGCAATGCACTTCTTCACGCAGGCCGCGCCGGTGCCCATATGCTTGGCGCCGCACATGGCGTCGGAGATATAGCCATTGAGGGTGGTGCTGGCCGCCATGGCCGAAAGCGGAGCAAAGGCGAGAGCTACGGTAATCAAAGCTGCAACACGTTTCACAGGTAACCTCCAGGGGATTTTGGGGACGAACTCTCGATTAGCTAACATCATCCTCCAGCCAGGACATTTCGGCAAGAGATTTTCGGCGGGAGCTTTTCGCGGAACGAAAACACAAGTGCCGTGACTGCGTGATTTCGTAATTGGATGAATGTGGCGCCGGCCTCCTGGCCGGCTGTAGCGTGGACCTCCCGGTCCACGCTTGTCCAGGATGAATTACCACTTCATGCGGTCTAAACACTAGCTGTGTGTCTGCTGGGTGCCCGCCATGCTTTTGCGCCGCGTCTCCATCATCTTCAGCGTGGTCTCATAGCGCTGCGCCGCCGCGGAAAACCGGTTGGTCAGCTCCAAAGTCTTGGTCAGGAACCCCGGATTCTTCTCCCGGATTTCGGCCAGGATAGGCGCAAACTTGGCCAGCAGAAAGAACCCTTCGCCGTTGCAGTCCACAAACAGCTCTGCGGAGACGGCCCCGTGCAGCACCATGGCCGCCGCCATCTCCCAGTACGTGATCACCTGGCGAAACCAGGCATTGTGCGGATCGGCGGGGTGGGCGGAAACGGCGAAAAACTCTTCCGCCGTCGCCGGCCAGAACTCGCCCGTCATCCACGCGCGCGCCTTGCGCATCTCCGCTTCGGTGCGTAGTTCATACAATCTGAGAATGATTTCAGCATCGGCAGGTGTTGCAAGCATCCGTTCCATTGGGCATCTCTCCGCAGCCCCATACTATCGGATTCAGCCGGGTGTACGCTCAGCCCCGCCAGTCTTGAGTCGGAAGGGGAGCCGCCCCGGCCCACCGGCCCCCACGTCTCTGCCCCCGTTGCTCAGGCTTCCAGCATGCCGATGCCAAGGAGATGCTTCAAGCTCGACTCGATTCCGGATTTGACGCCTTCTTCTTGCATGGCGGGAAACTCCCCTTTCATCGCATCGAGAAGCGATCTCCGGTCGCGGGTCCCGTCCAGCAATAGGAGCAGCCTCACAACCACCGGATCGTCGAGCCTCAGGGTGCCGTGCAACAGCGTCGTCGCAAATGACCTTGTCCGCGCTTCCTGCCGAGCGCATGCGCTCGCCCGCGGGAACGTCGAGACCTCCCCTGCAACCGGAGCTTTCCACGCATGGATCTCAACAAATTTGGCCACAACCAGCCGCATCAGCAGCGTTACTCCCTCTTCGTCAAGTAAAAGCCCGGTTTCAGCAAGCCGCGGCTCAATATCTTCAAGACTCACCGAGCGCGGCCACTTTGCCTCCAGTTCCTCCAGCAGTGCGATGGCGCCTGCGTGATTCGACTCCATTCTCACCCCGGTCGGCAACGTAAAGACCTTGGTCCCGGGCGTCTCTTCGGGAGCCGATGTCACTGGCGAAGCAAACAACAGCCTGCGAAGATGCTCCGCGGGAAAATCGCGGCGCAACACGCGTTCCGCCCTGCAGAGCAGCGTCCTGCGGAACATGCGCACGCGCATGAAGTCCAGCATCTGCTCCTGTTTCAGAATGTCGTCCCCGGCCGCGCCCGCAAGCGCTGAACGAACCTCGGATCGAAACCACGGATCGTTCATGGGTGGCAGGGTAGCCTCGCTCAGGTACTGTAATCCATGCTTCCGCGCGTGCTCCGCAAACTCCGTGAAGAGCACCGGATGAAATGCCTCGGTCAGCCAATCGTGAAAGATCGACTCTGGACTGCGTTTCTCCATCTCCTCCAATTGTTTTTGAATCACAAGCCGATATGCATCGCCCTCCGGTCTCGACTCCAGCAAAAAACGCAGAAATGCGAGAGATGCAGACACTCTCTCCCGAGGTTCTTCGATGTCCTTCACGTGGAACAGCATCATCTCGCGAAGCATCCTTCGCAGATGCCCGCCCGGCAATGCGTTGTAACTCACAAATACGATTCCATTCGGCGCAAGCAACTCCCCGCAAAGGGCCATCATGCCCTCGCGCACCGGCTCGGGAACCCACGCATAGAGCCCATGCACGACGATGTAATCGAACTGGCCGAGTTCGCTCCCCACTTCGAGCAGGTCGCCTTGAAAAAGGCGCACGTTCCTGATCCCCAGTTCGCGAATCCGCTCCTGTCCCCGCTCAATCCGTAAACCAGCCAGATCGAATCCGACAAACTCGCTCGTCGGGATGGCATACGCCATGGGAATGAGATTCGCGCCCTCGTTGCAGGCAATCTCAAGTACGCGGCATTGTTCAACTGGCGTCGGCGTCAACCCATGAAGAATCGCCAGCGCCGCCAGGCGATCCGGATGCGTCTCTGGATATGGGAAACCCGGGTAGACAAACGTGTCGTGGAGATTCAGCTCTGTGTGCATTGCCAGGCTCCTTGCCTCCGGATCACATCAATTGGCAACGGAGCCCTTATGCCGGCTGTAGCTCCCTCTTCGCGCCCCTGTTCTCCACCACCGGCCCATGCGTCTCCACCGTCGGCGGAGGCGGCGCATCGCCGATCCGCTTCGAATACCTGCACGACCCGCCCGCTTCCACCGCAGCCCGCTTCGCGCCGCCCTTGGCAGCCCGCTTCTTCGGCGCCGTCGCATCCGCGGCCGCCTTCTTCATGTTCGGGCACTCCAGGTAAATTCCCGAGCGCAGCGTCTTCTCCACCAGGTACGGGCTGTCGCATTCCGGGCAGTCCTGCGCCACGGGTTTGTAGTTCGACGTGAAATCGCACTTGGGATAATTCGTGCAGCCCCAGAAAATATTCCCGCGCCGCGCCTTGCGCTCGGCCAGGTCGCCGGTGCCGCATTTGGGGCATTTCATCCCTTCGATCAGGTTCTGCTTCACGTACTTGCATTTGGGGTACCCGGAGCAGGAGACAAACTCTCCATACTGCCCTTGGCGCAGCACCAGCGGCTTCGAGCACAGCGGGCAGTCCTCTCCCGTGGGCACGGGCGGTTTCTGCTGCTGCTTCTGGCTCAGCTTGCGAATGGTCTTGCAGGGCGGGTCCTCGCTGTACCCAGGGCAGCTCATGAACATCCCGAACGGACCGCGCCTCAGCACCATCACCCGCCCGCAGTTTTCGCAGTACTCCTCGGTGTCGCCAGCCTCCTGCGCCTCCGGAGTATTCATGTCCGGCTTGGCGGCGGTGTTCTCCTTGGTGAAGGTGCAGCTGTTCTTGTCCTTCTTGTTGTACGCAGAACAGGCAAAGAAGGTGCCGAACTTGCCCCACTTGAGCAACAGCGGCGATCCGCACAGATCGCACTTCTCCTTGGTCACCTGCTCCATGCGCTTGATGTCGCGCATGTTCTTGCCTGCGTCCTTCAGCTCGTCTTCAAAGTAACCGTAGAATCCGTTGAGCAGATCGGTCCACTTCTCCTTGCCCTCTTCTATGTCGTCCAGCTCCTCCTCCAGCTTCGCCGTGTACGCCATGTCGAAAATGTACGGGAAACTCTCTACCAGCAGATCGCAGACCACCACGCCAATCTCGGTGGGGTAGAAGCGCCCGCGCGACCCGCCATGCTTGACCACGTACTCACGGTCCTGAATGGTGGAGATGATCGAGGCATAGGTCGAGGGCCTTCCGATGCCCCGCTCCTCCAGCTCCTTCACCAACGAAGCTTCGTTGTAGCGCGGAGGCGGTTGAGTGAAGCGCTGCTCGGTGTCCAGCCTGTCCAGCGCAAGCACCTTCACGCCGTCCAGATTGGGCAGCTTGTTCGCCGACTCGTCGTCCTCGTCCTTCTTCTCTTCGATCGCTTCGTAGACCTTCAGAAATCCGTCGAAGCGCAGCACCGAGCCGGAGACCCGGAAGTCGTAGGTCTTGCCGTCTTTTGCGCTCGCTGCCTCAATCTTCGCCGTGGTCACATCGAAAACAGCAGGCGTCACCTGCGAGGCCACAAAGCGCCTCCAGATCAGCGTGTAGAGCTTAAACTGCTCATCGCTCAAAGAACGCGCAATCGACTCCGGAGTGCGTGCGGCATCCGTCGGACGAATGGCTTCGTGCGCATCTTGGGCGGCCTTTTTGCCCTTGTACACGTTCGGCGCAGCGGGCAGATACTTGGCGCCCAGATGCTTGCCGATCCACTCCCGCGCTCCTTGAATCGCGTCCGGCGAAACGCGCGGCGAGTCCGTTCTCATATAGGTAATCAGGCCGGTCGTGCCCTCGGCGCCCAGGTCGATTCCTTCATACAGTCGCTGCGCCACGCCCATGGTGCGGCGCACGTTGAATCCCAGTTTGGTAGATGCGTCACGCTGCAACTGGCTGGTAATAAACGGCGGCAAAGGCCGTCGCTGCTGCTCGCGCGACTGCACCGAGGCCAGCGACCAGCGCGCGCTCTTGAGCGCCGAGAGCACCTCATCCACCGCGGCGCGATCGGGCAGAGCATTGGCAACAAACTGCTCCTTCCCATCCTTGTCCTTGCCGTTGGCAACCCGCGCGGGTTCGCCATCGACGCCGATGAACTTGGCCTTCAAGCTCTTGTCCGGCTGCTTCTCCGCGTGCAGCAACGGGGCCCCCGCGGACAGGTCTTTG
This sequence comes from Occallatibacter sp., assembly GCA_031296215.1. GTDB lineage: Bacteria > Acidobacteriota > Terriglobia > Terriglobales > Acidobacteriaceae > Telmatobacter. The sequence continues at coordinate 45,297 of JARLGE010000058.1, read as the reverse complement.
TCCGCGGGGTGTAACAATGCCTCCAGCGACCAGTACTCCACCGGATTGAACGCCCCGATCTCCCGCTCGCGCTCCACAATCAGCCGCACAGCCACCGTCTGCACCCGCCCGGCCGACAGTCCGCGCCGGACTTTATCCCAAAGCAAAGGCGATATCTGGTAGCCCACCAGCCGGTCCAGCACGCGGCGCGTCTGCTGCGCGTCCACCAGGTTCTGGTCCACGTCGCGGGCGTGCTTGAACGCCTCGTTGACCGCCTTCTTGGTGATCTCGTTGAACGTAACCCGGCGGATCTTCTTCCGCTCCTTGGCGGTGGTTCCCAGTTGCAGCGCAAGGTGATACGCAATCGCCTCGCCCTCGCGGTCCGGGTCCGGCGCCAGGAAAATCTCGTCGGCCTTCAACGCCAGCTTCTTTAGCTGATCGACCACCTTCTCCTTGCCCGGTGACACGATCAGCTCCGGCACAAACGTCCGGTCCTTCAGTTCCACGCCAATGTCGTTCTTGGGCAGGTCCATGATGTGCCCGATCGATGCCCGCACATCAAAGCCCTTGCCCAGGTACTTCTCTATCGTCTTCGCCTTGGCGGGAGACTCGACGATCACCAGTGATTTGCTCATTGCCATCCTTGTTTTCCTAACCCACTCTACCTTGTTCTGCCGTGCCTGGCCTGTTTGACTCATCGCCGGCCAATTCTGTTTGCCTGCTGTTGATCCCAAAAACCCTGTTGCCGCGCAGCCGCTTGTCCCAATCCGGAAAAACCACCCGCAAAGGATGCACCCTACCACGGAACACGATCCCGTTTCCACTCAGCCCACATTATTTCTTCCGTCAGCTCGCTTTCCACGCACCCCGCGATCTCCATGAATCTCCGTAAAACCTGTCCCCTGGGCGGGCAGTCGTCTCAAAAACCTGCTACTATGCACCAAGAAGTAGCAAATATTACCCCAAGCGCTTCGGAGTCCTGCCCTCATGCCCGACGTTCAAAAACTCAGCATCGCCTTGACCGCCGAGCAAATTGCTTCCCTCAAGGCCGCCGTTGAAACTGGTGAGTACGCCACCACGAGCGAAATCATTCGCGAGGCCATCCGCGACTGGCAGTTCAAGCGTGAACTCCGTCAGGAAGACCTGAGGCGCCTGCGCCAACTGTGGGATCAAGGCAAGGCCAGCGGAGCCTCCGCCCCGGTGGATCTTGACCAGGCGCGCCAGGAGGCTCGCCAGCGCCTTGCAAATACCGCAGGGGAACAGGCCCGTGCAAGCTAGCCTCTGCTGGACCCCGCAAGCCCGTGAAGACCTGATCGAGATCTACACATACATTGGCCTCGACAATCCATCCGCTGCGGAACGAATCTTTGACGCCATCCAGGCGAAGTCTGAGTTGCTCGTCGAATACCCGCGGATCGGCGTCCGACGTCCCGATATCCGCCCCTCGACTCGGATGCTCATCCAGGGCCCATACCTCATCCTGTACGAGACCCATCCCGATACCGATGAAGGCCTTATTGACGAGGTCGAAATCGTGAGAATCGTCGATGGGCGCCGCAATCTGAAGAATCTCTTTTGACCGTTCAAAATTCCAGGTCTCAGAATCGAGACCTCGCAGTCCCACCCAACGCGCAGTCCTCAGGCAGATGTCAACTGGCTGAGGATGTCGGGCAGATTGACATACAAGGGCGTCCCCTTGACTACTAGGCGCGAGGATTCGACCCATTCGGCTGCGGAACACATGCGGCCGCTGCGCGTCTTGGGATCGATGATCCAAACCGTTTCCACTCCCATCGCCCGGTAGTCCTGCGCACGCTCTTGCGTGTCGGAGTAGCTATCGTCCGGCGACAGTATCTCGATAACCAGCAACGGCGGATCAGTCAGCACTTCCGGCTGCGCTCCAGCTGTCAGCACAACCAGATCCGGTACCCGAACCCGGCTTTCCGACACCCGCACCCGTTGCTCCGTGCTGCCGGTAATTCCCCATTCCTTCTCATGACTGAAAAACCAGGCCGCCAGCAGCCACTGCACTCTCGCGTGCTCCCACTTGCCCACGTTGCGCTCCTTGACTTCCCCATCCACGTACTCGCGGTCGGGCCTGTAGCTCGTATCGAGGTATTCGCGCAGCGGAATGTGGAAAATCGTCGCCATAATACAAAACGGTAGCACAACTCCGATTCAGCCTCAGTTCCGTGGGACTGAAAACTGATTACTGATCACTGTTTTCACAGCGTGCGCACATAGTTCTTTCCCGGCATGCACCGCACCCGGCCCGCCATCTCCAGCTCGAACAGCGCCGTAAACACCTCGGAAGAAGTCAGTTGCGTCTCCAGCAGATCGAGAATCTCGTCGATCTGCAAACTGGCGTCGGTGCGCAAGACCTCAAGCACCATAGCCTCCTGGGGCCGCAGCACCGGGTCCGGTAGGAGAGATGCGGTGGTCTCCGATTTGGATTCAACCGGCGCCTCGGCCTCCAGTTGCAGCCGCACCTGCGAGGGCAGGTCTTCCCACACGTCTTCCCAGGTCGCCGTCAGCTTGGCGCCCTGTTTAATCAGCGTGTTGGGCGTCCACGACCCCTTGCTGGTCACGTTGCCCGGCACCGCAAACAGGTCGCGGTTCTGCTCCGCCGCGCAGCGCGCCGTCACCCGCGTTCCCGAGTTCTCCGCCGCCTCAACCACCAGCACCGCTACGCTCAGGCCGCTCAGGATGCGGTTGCGGCGGGGAAAGTTCTGCGGCGCAGGGAAGGTTCCCATGGGCAACTCGCTGACGATGGCTCCGCCGGTGGTCAGAATCTCCTCGGCAAGCTTCTTGTTCTCCTTGGGATAGACCACGTCGATGCCGGTTCCCCAAACAGCCACCGTGGGCATCCTCGCCGCCAGCGCCCCCTTATGCGCGCAACTGTCGATGCCCCGCGCCATACCGCTCACAATCAGCAGCCGCCGCACCGCCAGATCCCGCGCCAGCATCTCCGCCACCCCTGTGCCATAGGGAGACGGATGCCGCGTTCCGACCACCGCAATGGCCGGCCGAGACAGCAAACTCGCATCGCCACGCACCCATAGCACCGGCGGCGGATCGTAGATCTCCTTGAGCCGTTCCGGATACTCCGGGCAGCCAAACGTGACGATCGTCGCGCCCTGCGCCGTAACTTGCGCCCATTCCTGCTCGGCCGCAACCCGCGCCTTGCCGTCAAAGATGAACTGCGCCGCGCCGGCAGGAAACTTCAGCCCCTCGAGCGCCGTCAGGGGAACCGTAAAGATGCGGCTCGCCGCGCCCAGTTCCAGCACCGCGTCCACAATCCGCTTGGGCCCCAGTCCCGGCGCCAGCACCAATGCCAGCCACGCCAGCCGCTCTTCGTCCAGTGGCGCAGCCGACGCCACGGACGGCCGTAGAGCCTGAGCGCCATCCTGGGACACTGTCGTCATCGCCACCTCGCTCCCGTCTGGAATTTCCACACTTCCGCTTTCTTTCCAGGAAACCTATACGCCGATCAAAGGTAATTTTCGCCAACGTTACCCCGGCCAGGGGCCAAAGTCAAGCCCGCCGCCGGCCCAGCAACCAAGGTCATGGAATTCTGCGCGCGGGGTTGATAATCTAAGGGCAGTGAATCCTGTCTCTTATCCTCGCCTGCGCATCGCCGCCATCAACTTCCTCAATCCCGCGCCGTTGATGTGGGACTTCGAGCATTCGCCCCACGAAGCCCCGCTCGCCCAGCGCTACCAGATCGACCGCATGATGCCCTCCGAGTGCGCCGACCGCTTGGCCTCCGGAAAGGCCGACATTGGCCTGGTGCCGATCGTCTCGCTCGCCGCCAATCCCACGCTACGCATCCTTCCCGGCTGCACGATTGCCTCCAAAGGACGCGTCCGCTCCCTGCTGCTGGTCCATCGCGCCGGCCAGCCCCTCGCGGCCCTGCGCTCTGTAGCTGCGGACACCGCCAGCCGCACCACCCTGGCCTATGCGCGCATCCTCTTCCACCACTGGGGCAACCCCCAGGTTCCATTCCTGCCCTTGTCCGCCGAACTCGACGCCATGCTCGATGCGGCCGATGCCGCCATCCTCATCGGCGACCCCGCCCTGCTCGCCCTCGAGGAGCAGGCCAATCGATTCGAGCGCACCGGAGAACTGCTCGTCTACCACGACCTGGCTGAAGAATGGACCGCGCTCATGAATGTTCCTTTCGTCTCCGCGGTTTGGGCTGCGGCCGCGCGCAACTCAGCGGGTGCCCCAGAGCCTGCCCTGAGCTTGTCGAAGGGTCTCGATTTTGAGACCTGGGAATCGAGTACCGCCGAGGACCTGATCCGATCCCGGGATCACGGCCTACAGAACATCGACGCCCTGGTGGCGGAATGGTCAGGGCGGATCCCCATCCCCGAAGAAACCATCCGCGCCTACCTCACCACCAACATCCATTACATCCTCGATGAGGAATGCCTGGAGGGCATGAAGGTCTTCTTCCGCACCGCCGCCTCACTCGGCATCCTGCCCGAGTACACCCTTCCCGCCGATTTCACGCGCGGTGTTGCTAGACTGGGACCATGATGGACGACGTGGAGTTCCGCAAGGCGGCGGAGACGGCGCTGGCCGCGCTGCTACAGCACTTGATTGCCCGCGAAGAAGAAGACGAGTCCGGCTTCGAGGTCGAAGGCGGCCAGGGCGGCCTGCTCAACGTCCTCTTCGAAGAACCGCCGGGCAAGTTCGTCATCACCCCCAATGCGCCAATACAGCAGATCTGGATCTCCGCCCTATCCACCAGCTTCAAGTTGGATTGGAACCCCGCGGTGGCCGCGTTCGTTCTGCCACGCACCGGCGAACAGCTCATCCCGCTGCTAGACCGCCTCGTCGCCGAACACCTCAAATCCTAACAGCCTGTGATGAAAAGTCGGGATTTGAAAAGGCACGACTTTAGTCGTGCCGCAAGAAGCTGAAAATAAAGGGTGGGCTTTAGCCCCCGAGGGAAGTCTTTGAGTGATTTGGACTCTCACCAAAGGCTGTTAAGGAAGATCAACAATAAAGATGGCCCGGCTCCAGGCCGGACCCATCTTTGCTGCACCCGCTCCTACTGCAAGGAGTAAACCGTCTTGAGCACTTTTTCAGCAACGCTCTTCGGCAGCGGCGCGTACGACAGGTTGGGAGCTTCGCTTTCTCCGGAGTTTACGATCCAGCTCAGCATGTCCTTGATCACCTTGCCCTTGGCCGGGTCGGCGGAGTGGACCGGAATCAGCAGCCAGGTAAAGCTGGAGATGGGGTAAGCGTCCTTGCCGGGAGCGTTGGTAATCGAAACCCGGTAGTCGGCCGGCATCTGCTTCACGCTGGCCGCCGCTTCGGTCACGCCTTCGATCGAAGCCTTCAGAAAGTTGCCGGCCGGGTTTTTCACCGATCCATAGCTGATGTGGTTCTGCAGGGCGTAGATCAGCTCGATATAGCCCACCGCTCCGGGTAACTGGCGAATCAGGCCGGCCACGCCTTCATTGCCTTTGCCGCCCACACCCGTTGGCCAGGAGACCGAGGTGCCCTTGCCGGGCCCGTCCGCCCACTCCTTGCTGACCTTGCTCAGGTAGTCGGTCCAGATATAGGAGGTGCCGCTGCCGTCCGAACGGTGGACGACGATGATCTTATCGGCCGGAAGGTTGACCCCGGGATTGTCCTTCACGAGGCGAGCATCGTTCCACACGGTGATCTTGCCCAGGAAGATGTCTGCCAGCACATCGCCGCTGAACTTCAGGTCGTTGACACCGGGGACGTTGAAGGCCGGCACATCCGCGCCCATCACGGTGGGAATATGAACCAGCTTGACTTTGGAGCCGGCCAACTGCTCGTCGGTCATGGGACCGTCGGAGGCGCCAAAGTCGACCAGCCCGGCCGTCACCTGGCGGATGCCGCCGCCGGAGCCGATCGACTGGTAGTTGATCTCGACGCCGGGGTGGGCCGCGGCGTACTCGCTAAACCATTTGGAATACATCGGGTAGGGGAAGGTCGCGCCTGCCCCCGTCAATTTCTGTGCCTGAGCGTCGCTCATGCCGAAAACCAGCAACCCAAGGACAACAAGCATCTTTTTCACGGATATCTCCCTTGCAGAGGAACTGCCGTATCTCATTGTCTACTGCGAATGTTACGGGGATTTGAATTGGGCGTGGTATTCGCGAATCTATGCAAGGGTTTTGGATCGAGGCACGGCTTCAGTCCTGCCTCAGACGGCTGAAAATGATCATGGGCCTCAGCCCCTGCGGGTCCCTTCCAAGAGGTTGGTACGCACGCAATCCTCTTGCGCGGCCTCGAAGGCTCCTGTCCCATCAATGAAATACGCTGGGCCGGCCCTCGGATGTGGCATCCAACCCGCCTTTCTCGGTGCATCAGTGCTCCACCCGGCCGCGCCATTTTTCCGCCAGCGGTTTATCCGCCAGCACCTTGATGTAAACCCCTCCCACCACCGACCGCGCCTGGAAAGCCATCTGCCTGCCGGTCTTGGCGTCGTACCAGTCGGTCAGCGGCACCCGGCTGGGGCCTTCATTGACCCATCGGCCGGTGCGGTCGAGAATCTGCCTGTACACCTCTGCGCCGGCCGGCTGGGTGGTGTCGGCCAGCGTGGCTGTCCACACCGACCAGTCCAGCTTGGTGTAGTCGGCCCGATTGTCCAGCGGCAGCCCGAACTCGTTGAGGTGCTGGAGATAAAACGCCAGCTCGGTCTGGCGAATCTGCGCCGGGAAGAGCCCCAGATTCAGAATCTGGTCCCACACCAGGTTGTACTTCTGGCTCCAGGTTCCCGGCTTGTCGAAGGCCAGCTTGTAGTGGTCGCCGTCGAGAGCCATGGCCTGCCATTTCGCGGCCATCTCCGCGGCCAGCCGGGCGTATTCCTGCGCCGCTTCCGGCTTGCCCACACCGCGCGCCAACTCAGCATAAGCCGCCAGCGCTTCGATCGCCTTGATCGAGAGATTCGAGTTGTGGGCCAGGTGCCCGGCGAAATCATCCGTGGAAAGCTGATTGGAGGGGTCCAGACCCTCCGCGCGCAGGTACTCGGCCCACTTCGTGAACTGCGGCCAGTACGTGCGGGCAAAGTCGAAGTTGCCCAGCTCGCGCTCCATGGCCGCAACCAGGAGGAGCAGATTGCCGCTCTCCTCGACCGGCATCTGGTCGTCCTCGGTGCGCTCGCCGCCTCCGTAGACCTGCCCGTCGGCCAGCGGATAGGTCCCCAGGTCGTGCGGTGCAAAGGGCCACTTCCACCGCGGCAGCGCGGCATACGCAAGCACCGGCTTCAATTGCGCCTCGAGCAACGCGGGGTTAAAAAAGAGGAAAAACGGCCCCGAAGGATAGAGCACGTCGACCGTGGAGATGCATCCGTTGGAGAAGTTCTCCTTGGGGAACAGCAGCGGCGTTCCATCCACATCGGCGGCAAAGCCGTGCGCGGCCAGCGTCTGCCGGTAGGCGAGAGTGGCGAGCTGTGCGTAGGCCTTGCCGCCCGTCTTCTCCAGATCGCCCGTCAACTCCCTGTCGAAGGCCTGGCCGCGCTGTTCGAGCGCCGGATACTGGTTCTCGGCGTCGGCAAGCATCTGCTGCACGGTGAGGCCGCTGCGCTGCCAGTACGGCCTGAGCTTGCGGCCCAGGTATTCGAGGGCGTACTCCTCGGTGTAGGCAAGCAACACGTGTCGACTCACGGGAGCACCCGAGAGTTTGCCGAAGGGCAACAGAACCGCCAGGTCCGCAGCGCCTTCGCGCGGCAGCCGCGGCATGTCCATGTCGTCGGCCGCGGGCAGCGCGCCGGTGGCTGCAAAGCTGTGCAAGTTGTCCTGCGACAAAGCAAACTGCGCGCCTTCCGCGTCGGCCGCGGCCAGGTGGAAGTAGCCCCAATCGATGCGCAGATCGTCTCCAGGGCGGTTCAGGACGCGCTGATCACGGGAGCCGGCGTTGAGCACAGTCAGCCCCGGCGCACGCGACCGGCCCCAGGTAACCGCCTCATCGGAGGTGTTGACGGCAATCACCGGGTCCACGTCGATGAGCACGGAGAGCTCATGATCGCCCTCCCCGGCTGCGCTCACTGTGAGATAGGTAACGGGCCGCGAAAGCACGTCGAGATCTTTGGGAAAGGCGGGCGTGAAGAAGCTGACCCCGAGGCTGACGCCCCCAGCCTGAAACTGGTAGTTGGTGTGCGTGGGCGTGACCTCCAGTGAGGTCTGCTCCATGGCCGGAACCTCGCGCGGATCGCCGCCCATGAACCTCCAGGTTTTGCCGTCGATCCGCGCCAGCCCGTAGATGGGCTGCTCGCGTCCGGTCCAGTGTTTCGTGTTCTGATCCGTAAGCCTGTCGGCCATGGACCACACGCTGAAGTAGGGATTGTGAGCGATGAGCGGCACCGCCGGAGGGCGCTGCTGTGCATCGGCCGCGGCGGCGCTGACAACAAGAAGAAAGAAAGCCCGCCAAGAAGGAACGAAGCGCGCAATCCCGGTTGATGGAGAGGTTTTCACTTTTCACCCACTCGCTTTGAAGAGGATTTCGTGACGCCGGCAAGTCAGGCAATCGCCGCAGCCATTTTCTCACCCACGGGCGCGGGTGCGAGCGGCAGGGTGAAATGGAATTGCGCGCCGGAGCCGAGTTCGCTTTCGGCCCACACGCGGCCCCCGTGCGCCAGCACGATGTGTTTGACGATAGCCAGGCCGAGGCCGGTGCCGCCTGAGTCGCGCGAGCGGGCTTTGTCGACGCGGTAGAAGCGCTCGAAGATGCGGTCGAGATGCTCGAAGGCAATGCCGGGGCCGAAATCCTGGACGATGAACTCGACTTCCGATTCCAGCAGCCGTGCGCCGACGCAGATGCGCTTGCCTGCTTTGGCATACTTGAGCGAGTTTTCGATGAGGTTGCCGAAGACCTGGTTCATGGCGTCGGGATCGGCCAGAACCAGCGCTTCGGGCGCGCCCGTCGATTCCAGCTCCACCTCGGAATCGACGACAATGCCGCCCAGGGACTCGATTGCGTCTTGCACCAGCGCCGAGGCGCGGGTGGCCTGCAACGCGAGCTTGTAATCGGGGCTCTCCACGCCGGCCAGGGCGAGCAGGTCCTCGGTCAGCCTGTTCATGCGCGTTGCATTTTTGTGGATGATGCCAAGGAACTCGCGGGTAGTGGCGGCGTCGGGGTGCGGCTCGTCCACCAGCGTCTCCACGTAGCCCTGGATGGAAGTGAGCGGAGAGCGCAGTTCGTGGCTGACGTTGGCGATGAAGTCGCGGCGCGATTTTTCCGCGGCCTCGATGCGCGTCACATCGTGAAGAACCACCAGCGCGCCCCCTGCGGAAAGCGGTGCGGCATTGATCTCGAAGATCCGGCCCGGAGCCAGCGAGTTGGCGCGTCCGTAGCGGACTTCGCGGTCCTCAAGCGCGGCCCGCACGCAGGCCAGCACATCGGGGTCGCGCAGAAAATGCACCAGCGGACGGCCATTCTGGATCTGGGTGGCGGCGATGCTGTTCAGCGCCGCGTTGGACCAGCGGACCAGGCCATCCGGGGTGATCGCGGCCACCCCTTCCTGCATCGAGTCGAGCATGGCGGCCAGCTCATGGCGGCGGCTCTCTATCTCGGCGAAGCTCTTGTTCAGGCGCTCGGCACTGTGGTTGAGGGCGGCTTCCATCGCGGCCAGCTCATCGTCGCCGGTCAGCACAAGGCGGGCGCTCAGATCGCCTTGGCCGACGCGGCGCGCGAAGCCGGCCACGCGCTCAAGGCGCGCGGTGACGAGGCGCGCAACCCAGACAGTGAGTGGCAGTGCGAAGGCCAGCGCGATCAGGCCGGACCAGAGAATTGCGGGGCCGAGCAGACGGAAGCCGGCGCCAACCGAGTTTTCACGCAATCTGGAAGTGACCACGGGGATCAGGACGAGCTCCATCGCCGCGGTCTGAAAGACCAACAGAAGGACAAACAGCCCCAGCAGCCTGGTGAAGACACTCCGAGTCAAAAAGACGCTCCCGTTTGGTTCCCCGCGGCACGCGGCCGGCGCCAGCCGCCCGTTTTACTCGCCCTTGGGAAGCTCAAAGCGATAGCCGGCGCCGCGCACCGTCTTGAGGTAGCGCGGATTCTCCGCATCGACCTCGATTTTCTCACGGATGCGGCGCACGTAAACATCCACCGAGCGGGGAGTGACGAAGCGGGCGTCGCCCCAGACGGCGTCCAGCAGGTGATCGCGGCTGAAGACCCGGCCCGGATGGCGCGCCAGGTAGTCCAGCAGGCGGAACTCGGTTGCGGTGGTTGTGGTCAACTCGCCGCGCACCTTCAATTGCATGGCGTTGGCGTCGATGATGACCTCTTCAAAGCTGATCACGGAGGGCGTGGTGGGCCGCTCGAACCTTCGCAGCACGGCCTTCACGCGCGCCACCAGCTCGCGCGTGGCAAACGGCTTGGTGATGTAGTCGTCCGCGCCCAGTTCCAGCCCCAGCACGCGGTCGTTCTCCCCAGCCCGCGCGGTCAGAAAAATGATGGGAATCGTCGACAGCGCGGCGTTGGCCCGCAGCCGCTTGCAAACGTCGAGGCCGTCTCCGCCCGGAACCATGATGTCCAGCAGAAACAGCGCCGGCGGCTGGCGCTCGGCGTCGGGAATCAGGTTGGTGGGGGTGTGAAAAAGGCGGGCTGCAAAACCTGCGGCTTCCAGATGATGCTGCACCAGCCGAGCAATGTCGGTGTCGTCTTCCAGCACAAATACGGTTTGGCTCAAACGGTCTGCCCTCGCCCGGCGGCCGTTTGCCTCGTGTTGCCTGGGCCGCACAGAACTATGAACAGAGTAATGCAGCCGTGCGAACAAATTGCAAACGTTGTGTGAATTTGCGCATGGCTGGCCGTTGGGGTCAACCCTCCGGCCCGGCAGCCATCTCATGGATGCTCAAGTTCTTCTTGACTCCGGCGCTGCCCTCTGAGAGACTTCGTGCGCGCGGCAGGCGGGCCTCTTGAGACCCCCTGGCTTCAATCCTGCGGCTGCTTCGCAACTTCGCGTGGAATTTCGGCCCGCTTCCCAGTATCATCTGCGGCGCGCACGCTTCCCGCCTGTCAAAGGCGCGGCGCTTTGAACAAGAAAGATGGAGGAACAATGAAAAAGTATTTTGCGGAACTGGTAGGAACCTTCTTCCTGGTGTTCTTCGGCGTTGGCACGGCCGTCATTACCGGCGGTGTCCCAGGCCTGGTTGGCATCGTCGGCATCGCCTTCGCCTTCGGCCTCGGCCTCATCGCCGCGGCCTACGCCATCGGCCCCATCTCCGGCTGCCACATCAACCCGGCGGTCAGCATGGGCGCATGGGTAGCCGGGCGGCTCAAGACAGCGGACCTGATCGGCTACTGGGTCGGCCAGTTCATCGGCGCAACCCTGGGCGCGTTGGTCGTCTACCTCATCGCCAAAGGGGTGGGCGGCGGCTACGACCTCGCCGCCAGCGGCCTCGGCCAAAACGGCTTTGGCGCCGGCTACCAGGGCGGCTACAGCCTGAGCTCGGCCATCATCTATGAGTTCGTGGCCACGCTGCTGTTCGTCATCGTGATTCTCGGCTCGACCCAGAAGTGCGCCCCCTCGGGCTTTGCCGGCCTGGTCATCGGCCTGACCCTGGTCGTCATTCACCTGCTCGGCATTCACATTACCGGCACCAGCGTGAATCCCGCCCGCAGCTTTGGCCCCGCTGTCTTCGTAGGAGGCCAGGCCCTCCAGCAGCTCTGGGTCTTCCTGCTCATCCCCACCCTGGGCGGCGCCGCCGCGGGAGCCCTCTTCAAGCTCAAAGCCCTCGCCGCCGAGTAACGCGGCGCTTGAGGTGCACAAGCCGCAGTCCTGAAGGCGACGCAGTTTACAGGCTGCGAAAAAAACCTTCCGCCTGGGCTCCCCGAGGACCTTGAAGCAGGGCGCGATCTCTGTCGTGCCGCAACGGGCATCGTCGAGAAGAGTTCTGTTGGGCGCGTATAACAGCCTACAGCGGAACCAGAGTCGATGTGTCCCCAAGGGAAGCCCACCGAGTGGCTTCTTCCTCTCCGGGGTCCCCGGCGACAGGTCTTGGTCGCAGGGGTGGAAGTAGAAGCCACCTTCGAGACTCTCAAGAAGGCTACGGTGATTCTGGTTTCGCGCTGGTCTGAGCCTGTCGTTCCGGCATGATGTAGGCTGGAGGCCGGAGTGTGCGCTCCATTCTCATCCGCATGCAAGGGAGGGTTTCAGTGACCTGGATAATTCTGTTGATTGGACTCGGGGTGGGGTTGCTCTCCGGGGTGGTGGGCATCGGCGGCGGCATCATGTTTGTGCCCGCGCTGGTGTGGCTGATGGGGATGGATCAGCACAAGGCGCAGGGGACCTCGCTGGGCGCGCTGCTGGCGCCGGTGGGCATCTTCGCCTTCTACGAGTACTACCGCAAGGGCAACGCGGACATTCGCGTTGCGGCGCTGCTGGCGCTGGGGTTTCTGGTGGGCGCATACTTCGGAGCGGTGGGCGCGCAGCACATCCCGGAAATCTGGCTGCGCCGCATCTTTGCCGTCACGCTGATCGTCATCGGCGGGCGCATGTGGTTCTCGCGCTGAGGCAGCCTGCCCGCGAAGGCCGCATCAGGTGGTGGCGACGAAGCGCAGGCGCACGTAATCGGCCACCCAGTTCCCTGCCTCGTCGCGCAGCGCGGGAGCGAGCAAGGCAACCGTCTCCGCGACCACCGTTTCGCGCAGTTCCGCCGGCAATCCCTCGAAGACGCCGCGGCGAAAGGTGCGCAGCCAGCCAGCCATGCCGCCCGCAGGCAGCTGCGTGGGGCGCGGAATCAGCGCCATGCGCTGCACCTTGAATCCGTGCTTTTCCAGGCTGCGCTGATAGCCTTCTGGCGTGGGATAGCAGTTGACCCCATCCTCCTCATTGCCGTGCCCGTGGCGGGTCAGAATAGCCATCAGCGCCACGCGGATGGCGGCGATGTTGCCGTGCCCCCCCATCTCGGCCACGAAGCGGCCGCCGGGCTTCAGCACCCGTTGCACCTCGCGCATCATGGCATGTTGGCCGCGAACCCAGTGCAGTGCGGCGTTGGAGAACACGGCGTCGAAGGTAGCATCGGGGAAGGGCAGAGCTTCCGCAATGGCCTGTTCGGCGGCAATGCCGCGCAGGCACGCGGCGGCGACCATCTCCGGGGAGGCGTCTACTCCCTGCACCTGGACCCCGCCGGCCGCGATGCGTTTGCTCAACTGTCCGTCCCCGCAGCCCAGATCGAGAATCCGCTCGCCGGGCTTGGCCGCCAGCCATTCCAGAACTTCGCCAGCCAGTTCACGGACAAATGCGCCGTTCTTCTCGTACTCTTGCGGATCCCAGGTCTGCGTCATTGGCTGCCTCTTTCCTTCAGTGTCGTTCCTTCAGAGCCATAAGGCAAAGCGATTCTTCTTGCCGGATCGATACTAGAACCTTGTCGCAAACTCCTCCCGCCGGCAGCCCGGCAAACCGTCAGATCGATTGCACCGGCACCAGCGTCAGGTCGTCCACAAGGCCCACTTCCTTCTGCACAAAGGGTTCACCGTAGCCTACGCCTGCCAGCAGGCCGTAGTGGCGGGCCTCGGCGAAGGTGCGTTCGCGAATCTCCTCTTCGGCCACAAACAGTCCGCTGCCGGCCGCCTGGTTGGCGTACTGCGAGCGGTAAGCCATCAGCGCCGCGTGGCGCTGCGAAAGGAAGGGCGTGATGTCCACTATGAAGCTGGGCCGGATGTCCGCGTAGAGGCTGGCGTAGACGATCTTGAAGGGCCGGTGCGGCGGAGCTCCTGCCTCCTCGGACTCCGCCGCCTGCCGCGCCCCAGGCGCCTTCGAGAGGCCGGAGAGAAAGCATGCCTCGTAACCCAAGCTGGCGGTGATGGCGTGATCGGGATGGCGCGCTTGCCAGTAGGGCAGAATCACCACGCGGGGGCGTAGCAGGCGGAGGACCTGGACGATCTTGGTGCGGTTTTCGAGGGTGTTTTCAACCGCGCCGTCGGGCAGATCGAGAGCCTGGCGCCAGCTCACTCCCAGCAGGCGTCCCGCTTCCGCGGCTTCGCCCGCGCGGTTCTCGGCCGTGCCGCGGGTTCCGGCTTCGCCCTGAGTAAGATCGAGGATGGCGGTGCGCAGGCCGCGTGCAGCCATGCGCAGCAGGGTTCCCCCGCAGGTCTGTTCCACGTCATCGCGGTGGGCGGCAATGGCCAGCACGTCAATCGCCAGGGGGTTGGGTTCGGACTCGGCAGCCGGGGCGTGCATCGCTGATTGCTCCCGATCGACATGCATCGAAGATCGCGGCTTCCCACTGTTCACTGACCACTGACCACTGAACTCAGTAAACGGTGTTGTTGGCGTCGGTCGTGGCGTCCATGTAGGCCACGTCATAGGCGGTGCCGGTGACGGTGACGTACTGGTTGTCGAGGGCCGTGCCGTCGGTGGTGGAGTAGATGTACACCTGGCCGCCCTCGGCGGTGTAGATCTTGTTCAGGCCGGTGACGGCGGCAATGCCGGTGGCGTCGCCCAGGTAGGGCTCCAGCAGCGTGACGGTGGGCGCGGATGGGGTGGAGATGTTCACCATGGTCAGGCAGCCGTAGGCCTCGCCTGTGGCCGCGCGCACCCCGTTGTTGCACTTGGTCATGGCGATCCACAGCGTGTTATTGTCGGCCTCGAGCATGCGGCTCGGAGCGCCGGGGGCCCCGTCGCTGATCGAAACCGGCGCGGAGGTCGTGTTGTTACTCAGGTTGACGGTCGTCAGGTTGCCTGCAAACAGGGTCTGGCCGCCAATCTGCTGCGGTTGTTGGCCGGCCACAAACAGGGTCGAGGCGTCGACCAGGGCATTGCTGGCTCCGCCGGGGATGGCGATAGTGGTGCTGGCCAGTGTGGCGTTGGTGGGCAGGGTTCCCGACGCTTGGGCATTGAGGAAGATCATCGGAGCCACCGGCAGAATGGAAACCGAGGCCGCGGAGCCCCCGCACTCGGGTCCGCAGTTGAGCACGTAAGCCGTCCCGCCATCTGCCGAGAATACGGCCTTGACCGGGCGGTCGAAGGCAAGCGGAGCGCCATAGGCCGTGCCGGTTGCGTCCATGTGGTCTGGGCTCTGGGCTTGGAACAGACACCACGTTGGAGCGTTCTGCGGTTCACAATCGGCGGCCGCCTTGGGCCAGGTGCTTGGTCCGCCGGAATAGTCGATGGTCTGCGCGGCGGAGAGCTTTACCGGATAGTAGGCGTAGTTGGAGTTCTGCACAAAGGCCAGCACCATCGTGCCGCCGGGGTTCACGCTGACGCGGTAGACGCCAGGCAGGCTGAGCGGGTAGCTGGCGCTGGTGGAGCGGTCCACAACGGTGAAAACATGATTACTCTGGCTGGCGGCAAAGATGTAGGCCTGATTGCGAGTAATGAAGACACTTGAGGAGAGGCCATTCAGGCCGCTGAGCGTGCCGCTGGTGCTCTCTTTTCCATAACTGATCGGGACAAGGCTGCCGTCCCCGGAGCCGTAAACCGCGCCCAACTGCTCTTCCGGCATGTTCTGGATGGTGATGGGAAGCGAGCTGGAGTAGCCGGAGATGGAAAAGCCTCCGGGCACTCCCTTGAAGCCGCTGCGCCGGTCGTAGTAAGCGTCAACAAACTGGAGCGCCCCCTTGGAGAAAGACCCGGGGTTCTGGATCGCAATCAGGACCCGGTTGACTAGACCGCTGGGGGGTAGATTGCGACCCGCAAAATAGCTGGTAGTCCCGCAGCCTGCCAACCCGGCCGCCACTATCAGGGCCGCGGCGGCGCTCATCCAAAGAAATCGAATCTTCAAAATCCCTTACCTCGACGAAGAACGCGGCCAAGGCCGCGGCGTGAACGAATTGATGGCGATTGCCGGCCGATCGGCCCGCGGCCGAATGGCTCGTGGAGCGAAAAGCGCAGAGCCCCGGAACCGATTTCTAACCAGCCTATGACTCCCGAAGTATAACAAAGCGACCCTCGGCCATGGCGCGAAGTCGCTCGTTGGCTTAGCATGGCAGCAGGATGACCGAATTCGCCGACATTTTTTTGAGCCGCCCGGTGCTTGCCGATGGGGCCATGGGAACGGTACTGTATGCCCGCGGCATCTTTATCAACCGTTGCTACGACGAGCTGAACCTGTCGGATCCCGGCCTGATCTTGTCGATTCACGAAGAGTATCTGCAAGCGGGCGCCGAGATCCTCGAAACCAATACCTTTGGCGCCAACCGCTTCCGCCTCGCGCGCCATGGGTTGGCGGCAAAGGTCGCGGAGATCAATGCGGCCGGGGTGCGGCTGGCGCGCCAGGCCGCCGAGCACCTGAAGGAGAAACAGGCGGGCGATGCCTGGGTGGGCGGTTCCATCGGTCCCTTGGGCGTGCGCTTGGAGCCGCTCGGCAAGACCGGCCTGGACGAGGCGCGCGCGGCCTTTGCCGAACAGATCAGCGCCTTGGCTGGGGCCGGTGCCGATCTGCTTATTATTGAAACCATGCCGGCGCTGAACGAGGCGCGGGAAGCGCTGACCGCTGCCCGCGAGATGGCTCCCCACCTGCCCGTGCTGGTCATGGTCACCGTGGACGACGAGAGCAACTGCCTGGACGGCTCTTCGCCCGAGCACGCGGCTGCCCTGCTGACCGAGTGGGGAGCGAACGCCATCGGCGTCAACTGCTCCACCGGCCCCGCCACGGTGCTGACCGCCATTGAAGCCATGCGCAAGGCCACCACCCTGCCCCTGGCCGCCATGCCCAACGCGGGCATGCCCAGGGCCGTCGAGGGCCGCAACATCTACCTCTGCTCCCCGGAGTACATGGCCAGCTTCGCCCGCAAAGCCATCGCCGCCGGGGCGCAAATTGTCGGCGGCTGCTGCGGCACCACCCCCAACCACATTCGCGCCATGCGCTCGGCCATGCGCGCTATCGATGCGCAGGCTCGCGTGCAAAGCTCCGGCGCGGCTCCGGAGCTGAACACCGAGACGCCCCCGGCACCGCTCGCACAGCGCTCGCTCATCGGCTCGCTCGTCGCCCAGGGCCGCTTCGTCACTCTGGTCGAAATCGTTCCCCCCAAGGGCATCGACTGCGTCAAGGAGATCGAGGGAGCGCGCCTGCTGGCCGGTCTCGGTGTTCATGCCATCAATGTGCCGGACTCGCCACGCGCCTCGGCGCGCATGAGCGCCCAGAGCCTCTGCATCCAGATCCAGCAGCACACCGGGATTGAGACGGTTCTCCATTACACCTGCCGCGACCGCAACATTCTCTCCATCCAATCCGACCTGCTCGGCGCCTCGTCCATCGGCCTGCGCAACATCCTCTGCCTCACCGGAGACCCGCCCAAGCTCGGCAACTATCCCGACGCCACCGCTGTGTTTGACGTGGACGCCATCGGTCTGGTCAACATCGTCCGCCGCCTCAATCACGGCCTCGACATCGGCTCCAACTCCATCGGCGCATCCACCAACCTCACCATCGCCGTCGCCGCCAACCCCGGCGTGCCCGACATCGAGAACGAACTCCGGCGCTTCAAATACAAAGTTGAAGCCGGCGCCGAGTACGCCATCACCCAGCCCGTCTTCGACCTCCGCCTGCTGGAGAGTTTTCTCGAGCGCATCAGGGACTTCCGCATTCCAGTCATCGCCGGCATCTGGCCGCTCACCAGCCTGCGCAACGCCGAGTTCATGAAGAACGATCTGCGCGTCTCCATGCCCGAGGAGATCATGCTGCGCATGGCGCAGTGCGACACGCCCGACGCCGCCCGCCGCGAAGGCGTCATCATCGCCCAGGAGATGCTCGAGGCCGTCCTGCCCATGGTCCAGGGCGCGCAGGTCAGCGCTCCCTTCGGCCGCTACGCCCTCGCCGCCGAAGTCATCGCCAGCGTCCTGCCCAAACCCGAATTGAGTCCCTCGGAGTAAGCCCCGCGCGCCCCAGGTTCTGAACCGGCAGGCAACCGCAATCCCCCGAGAGAGAGGAAGCAGGATGCGTCCATCCCTCCCGGCGGGAGGGATGGAGAATAGCCCGGTATTCCGTTCGCCGCGGCGGACGCAATGCTGGGTAGACCCGCCCCGGGGCCCTTCGCCCCGTTTGGGGCGACGTGAACCCCACCCTCCTTCTTCATCCGTGCCGGCACGAACGCCTCGTCCCCGATTCCATTTCCAGCATCCGATGGCTCCGGGGGCTATCATCATGGGCAATCCGCCACAGCCCCATCCCTCGGCTGGGAACTGCGGAAACCGAAGGAGACAGAGCCAATGTCGGACGGATTCACCATAGGCGCTGCAAGTTACGCTTCGACTCTCTTCCCGTGCCCGAATTGCAAGGAAACCATCGACTCCACCGCGGAATCGTGCCGGTTCTGCGGACAAAAGGTGGACCACGAGGCTGCTCAAAAAGCTGCCCAGCTCCTGACAAAAATCAATCAGGCATGCAGCGATGCCAGTTACATGAAATCCTCCGCTTTGGCCATTCCGGTGTTCTTCGTTTTGCGATTTGTGCCGCTCTTGAACACGCTGGGCGCGATCGGCTTCATCGGCCTGACGATTGGCATACCGGTGTGGGCGTTGCGCTGGTGGTTGAAGTTTGGCGGCATCGCGACCGACGACGCAGAGTTCCTCCGGGCGAGGACCACAGTCAAGCTCGCCGGCATCATCGTCTCGATTCTGTTCGTTGTCTTTGTGATCGGCCCGTTCACGATTGGCCTGCTTGGCGCAATGAGCCGTTGAAGCAGGCGCTTCAACCTCAACGTTTGCCGCGTAGCCAAACAGGCTGGTTTTCTCAACCCGCTCCCGCTTTGGTATACTCATACAGTTCACCTCAAGCGGAGGTGGCGAAATTGGCAGACGCACCAGCTTGAGGTGCTGGCGCCCACAAGGCATAGGGGTTCAAGTCCCCTCCTCCGCACCACAAGATTCTCCTCTACCGGGCCAACCGGGCGAGACTCGGAAAGCAGTTCGAATAATGCAGATCCTTCTTTACTTCGTTGTCGTCGTACACATCCTGGTGTGCGTGTTTTTGATTGGGGTCGTCCTGCTCCAGCAGGGCCGCTCGGCCGACCTGGCAGGCGCCTTCGGCGGCCAGGGTTCGCAGACCGCCTTCGGCCCCCGCGCCGCGGCCAACGTCCTCACCCGCCTGACCACCTGGTCGGCCATCATCTTCATGGTCACCTCCATCAGCCTCACCGTCCTCTACCAGCGCACAGCCGGCTCACACTCGGTGCTGCAGGGCGTCAAGCCCGCCCCCGTCTCCGCGCCGGCCAAGTCCGGCAAGTAGCCCGCAACCCTTTCCTCTTCCAAGTGATGCGAGAACGGCAGGCCATCCGGCCTGCCGTTCTCGTGTGCGGCCCGTTCTTTTAGGACCGTAGATAAAGAGTCTCCTTGACAGAAATATCTAACAGATATATCTTACAGCTATATGAGCCATAATCGTACCGCCTACGTCATTCTCGGAGGGCTCTCCATCCAGTCGAATCTCTCCGGCTATGAGCTGCACAAGGCCATCGAAGAGAACTTCGGCAGCTTTTGGGGCGAGAGCTACGGACAAATCTACCCCACCCTGAAGCGGCTGGCCGCCGAGGGCCTGATTGTCCCCAGCAATTCCATCTCAGCGTCTCGAAAACGCCGCCAGCAGTACTCGCTGACCGACGCCGGGCGCGCCTGCCTGCGCGAGTGGCTGGCCCTGCCCTTCCAGAACGATCCGCCTCGCAATGAGTTCCTGCTCAAGCTGTTTTTTGGCCGTGAGGCAGCGCCGGGCGTCGCTCTCACGCACGTCCGCGAACTGCAGGAACGAAACCGGCGCATGCTGGCTGGGCTGGAGGGAATTGATAAGATGGCGCGCGCGAACCAACCGCGGGATCCCAATATGCCGTACTGGATGCTCACCCTGGGCCTGGGAATCGCGCTGACCCGAGCCGCTCTCGACTGGGGGGAATCGGCGCTGGCGCAGCTTTCTTCGCTCCAGCAGGTTGCTGCTCACGGCGCGCAGCCGGCCGGTGAAGGCCCGGCCGAAGACAAGGGCTGAATCGAGCCTGTGAGCATCGTCCACAGGCTTTTGTAAGAACACTGGAACCAAATAGGAAAGGATCGCACGATGGCTACGAACGTCAAATCGAGCCGCAGGTCGCAGATCATGGCATGGTCTGTCGCCAGCCTCTTTATTCTTGGTTTTATCGTCTCTCAAGTGGGAGCGTGGACAGGCCCAATCCAAGGCGCATGGTTCGTCGGCACACAAAAACCACGGCGCGGATTCCTCTGGATGGTGGCCATTGGTTTTGTTCTCGGCCTGATCTTCGGTTGGCGAATGATTCCGCTGACTGGAGCGGTTCAAGCCCTCGATTACTTGGGCTGGGCCCTCGTCGCAGCCGTGGTCGGCGCTCTGCCTTTTACATTCCATCGCCTGGTCAGCCCACGCCTGGGGGGTTTTCTTTCCACTCTGCCGTTGCCGCTGGCCGCGGTCGCGATTCCGTGGCTCGCCCTGGCGCTTCACTTCGGCGCATCCAAAACTGTCGGCCTCGTCACATTCCTCACCTTCTGGTTTGCGGCGACGGTCGCGTGGTTGTGGAACCGCGAATCTCACGCCACATATCTCGTATTCGGCGCAGGCTTCATCGTCGTTGGCGGCTTTGGACTTCTTCGCCACTTCGGGGGCGTCGTTTTGCCTGCCGATCTACCCATCGGTGTGGCATTTTCCCCGAGTTGCCTGGGCGCAGCTCTGCTTCTGAGCGTCTCGGCGCTCTTAAAGCCCGGCAAGCATCCCACCTGGGCTAATCGGCCACAGGCCGTCGCCCTGCTTCAAAGCCCCTTCACCGGCAACCCTTTACATCTGGTCACCGAACGCGGCCGGGAGGCATTGGTATCAACCTCCGGCGAGCGCTTCCCCGTCCGCGACGGCATCCCCACCTTCCTAAAGCCCCAGGACCTGACGGGCGACAACGGCAAGTACAACCGCCTCTACGAAACCATTGCCGGCTTTTACGACGACACCCAGCGCGTGGCCTGCGCGCTCAAAGGGTTGGACCGCGACGAGTACTTCCTGGCCTATATGCGCAAGCTGGAGGCGAAGCCCGGCGACCGGGTGCTGGAGACTTCAGTGGGCACGGGGCTGAGCTTCAAATACCTGCCGCGAGGAGTGCGGCTTTCGGGGCTTGACCTCTCCAGCGAGATGCTGGCCAACTGCCAGCGCAACCTGCGCCTGTGGCAATTGGACGCCGACCTCTACCTGGGCAATGCCGAGAGCCTGCCGTTTGCCGATGCGAGCTTCGACGTGGTGTTTCATGTAGGCGGGATCAGCTTCTTCCACGACCAGGGCAAGGCGATCAGGGAGATGATCCGCGTGGCCAGGCCGGGGAGTTTGCTGCTCATCTCCGACGAGACCGAGGAGTACGCGAAGAAGACCTACGAGAAGATTCCGATCACGAGCTCGTACTACAAGAATCGCAAGACTGAGGTGACCATCCCGGTGGACTTGGTACCTAAGGAGATGGAGGAGATACAGGTGGAGATGATCAAGGGCGGCCTGTTCTATGCGCTCACATTCCGCAAACCCGGGAATCGCCTGCTCACTCAGGCGCAATAGAATGGACAAATGATCCTGGAAACCTTTCCCGTCGGCCCCTTGCAGTGCAACTGCACCATCCTCGGCGATGAGGCGGCCGGCGAGGCCATCGTGATCGACCCCGGCGAAGAGGTCGGCCGCATCCACCGGCGTCTGACCGAACTCGGCCTCAAGCTCAAGCAAATCCTCATCACCCACGCCCACATCGACCACGTCGGCGGCGCGCTCCGGCTGAAACGGCTCACCGGCGCGCCCATCCTGTTGAACGAAAATGACTTGGCGCTGCTCCAAATGATGGAGCAGCAGGCCGCCTGGCTGGGCGTCGCCTCGCCCGAGACGGCGCCCCCCGATGAACACCTGGCCGACGGCCTGACCGTGGGCCTAGACGCCTGCCCCGCCCAGGTGCTGCACACACCCGGCCACACCCAAGGCTCCGTCTGCCTCCACTTTGCGCCCCTCAAACTCCTCATCGCCGGCGATACGCTGTTTGCCGGCTCCATCGGCCGCACCGACCTGCCCGGCGGCAACTTCGACCAAATCATGGATTCCATCCACTCGCGCCTGCTGCGCCTGCCCGACGAGACCCGTGTACTGCCCGGTCACGGGCCCGCCACCACAATCGGCGCCGAACGCAGAAACAACCCTTTCCTGCGGGGAATGTAAATTCCAGAAATCCACAGATTTGTGTTATTATTTTTCAATATCTTACGCTAGGTTTATTCAACAATTACTTGAGGCTGATGCCCCGTACTATTACCACCCTGATGCGTTCGTAAAGAGTTAACCAGCAGCGTCACTCCGTCCCCGAACTCCTCCATCGGCCCCAGCAGGCTCACCACCAGCCACCCCGACGCGGGCATTCCGAAAAAGTATCCGGGATGGACCCAAACTCCCTGCTCCAGCAGCGCCAGAACAGTCTGCTCGTCGGGCTGAAGGGCGGGAATGCGCAGCACCGCATACCAGCCGCCTTCGACCATAAGCCGGTTCACCGCGGGCGCCTGGGCCAGTTGCCGGTCGAGCTCTCCCAGGTTGCCGGCGACTCGCCGGCGGATCTGCGCCTGGATGTCGCCCCGCCCCGCCAGCCACGCAGGCAGCGCCGCCTGCACCGGCGCGTTCATCGAGAGGAAGGTGTCGGCAATCACCTCCAGCCGATCGAGTGCCGCTCCGGCCTGGGGTCCGGTGGCCACCAGCCACGCGGCCTTCATCTGCGGCAGGCCGGCAATCTTGCTCAGTCCGCTCACAACAAAGACCGGAACCCCCTCGAGGCCCGAGGCAAAGCTCCACGGCCTACCCTCGAAGCCGTAGTCCAGAAACACCTCGTCCACAATCAGCGAGAGATCGAACTCGCGGCACAGTTGCGCCAGTTCCTCGGCCTCCCACGGCTTGGTAAAGTGGCCGGTGGGGTTGTTCGGATGCACCAGCACAAGCGCCCTGGTTCGTGGCGTGAGGGCGTGACGGAATCCTCGCGGATCGATCTGCCAGCCATGGTCGTAGAGAAGCGGGGCTCCTAGGATCACAACATCGTCCAGGGCCGCCAGAAAGTCGAAGAGCGGATAGCCGGGATGCGGGATCACGATCTCGCTCCCAGGGTCGCAGAGCAGGCGAAACAGATAGCTGTAGGCCTCGCTGGTGCCGGTGGTCAGGACCACCTGCTCGGGGCCGACCGCGGCGCCTGCGTCGGCATAGTAGCGGCAAACAGCCTGGCGGGCCGCCAGGCCGCCGCGGGGCTGGGGATCGTAGTCGAACGCCTGCGGCTGGGCCAGGGATGCAAGCAGGTCGCCAGGATAGTCGAAGCCGCAGCGGGTAGGATTGGAGGCCGTCAGGTCGGCAATCGGCAGCCCGGCCTCGGTGCGCAGCCGGTGCGCCCGCGCCAGCGCGCTCTCTTCCGTGTTCCAGCCTGTCCGCTGTGAGAAGCGCATAGGTCAGCCCCATCGGTGGCTCTCGTCAGGGTAATCCCAGGAACTTGTCTATTGCTGCATCCGAACCCCTGAGGCCATTGAACTGATTGACAACCGCAAGTCCTCCCGGAGGGAGGAGGTGAAAACAGCCCAGCGTGAAGCGCAGCACTGGGAACGCGTGGCCGTCCAATCCTCCCGCCCTGTAGGGGCGGGGCGAACGCGGATCATGGCCTTGATCTCGGTTCAAGTTATGGCCATGGCGCCCTCGGTCACTGTAGCCATCGGCCCGCCTCTCTCGTGCACAATAGAAGCAGGCGTCCCTATCCACCATACACGGGCGCAACCAGGGAGGAACATTGCGTCTGCGCGCGGTTGTCTTCGACTACGGAATGGTGCTGACCGGTCCCAGGGACCCGGCGGCGCATGCGGCGCTGATGCGCATCACCGGCCTGCCCGAGCAGCGTTTTGAGCCGCTCTACTGGGCCAACCGGCACGCCTACGACGAGGGCAAGCTGACCGGCCTCGCGTTCTGGCGAAAGTTCATCGGCGACGCCGGGCTCGACCTTGCCCCAGGTGCGGCGGGCGAGCTGAACCAGTGGGACGCCCGCATGTGGACCACCCAGAACCCGGCCATGCTGGCCTGGCAGCTTCAGCTCAAGCAACGCGGCATCCTCACCGCCATCCTCTCCAACATGGGCGACAACGTGCTCGACAACATGAAGCGCGAATTCGACTGGCTTCCCCGTTTCGACGTGCTGGTATGGAGCTACCAGTTGCGCATGGCCAAGCCCGAACCGGCCATCTATCTCCACGTGCTCAAGGGGCTGGGGACGCGCGCCGGGGAGACTCTCTTCCTGGACGACAAGCCGGTGAACATTGAGGCTGCGCTGACCCTGGGATTCAGGGCCATTCAGTTCTCTTCAGTCGAGAAGCTCCGCTCCGATCTTCTGGCGGCCGGCCTGGACGCCGAACTGCCCCTGCCCTGAGCGGCGGCCCCGGCCGGACCGATCCCCCGCTCTATTTCCCCAGCCGGTACACGATGCCGCCGTTGTAAGCCATTACGTCGAGACCGGGGTTGGCGGGCACCACAAAGGCATTGGAGAAATGGAGGTCTTCAAAGCCCACGCGCATGTCGATCCGTCTCGTTAGTCTGCGTTGCATGCCGACTCCGATGATCAGGCTGAAGTTCTCGTACGCCGCATCCGTCGCCAGCGCCTTGTTGGCGAACAGCAACATCCCGCCCTTGATGATGAAGTAGGGCTCAAAGCCCTTGTCGGGCCGCCACTTCATGCGCAGCCCGACGGGGTAAACCCCCACTCCGGGGTTCACAAACTTGGTCTTGCTCCGGGGGTCGCCGAAGACGTCGGTCTTGGTTGGCTGCACCAGAATGGCCACCGGCACAACCTCCATGGACCAGTCCATCTGTGCCTTGAGCAAGGTGCCCCATGTGTTGCGGTCGTACTCGATTCCGCCTGTGTAGAGTTCGCTCCACCACGAGTAGCCAAAGATGTGCCAGTGGCCAATGCAGCCCTGGCCCTCGATAGCCAATTCGCGCTCCATCGAATGCTTCACCGGCGAAGCCGTTTGGGCCCCCGCTCCGGAATCGGCTGCCGATTCAACCTCCGCCCGGTCGACCGGTCCTGCACCCGCATCCGGATGCGCCTCGGGATTCAGCCCTGCTGGGTAGGCGGACTCCAGCAGGACTCCAGGCGCCGCGCCGCCAGGCAGGCTCAGCGCTCCCTGGGCCGCATTCCCGCTCTCCCGCGGGGCGGGTTGCTGGCCATTTGCCGCCTGAGGCGCAGCCAGGCACAGCAGCACCGCAATCAACAGGCCGTTGACCGGAGAGACATTTGCGGAGCGCACCAGGCCATGCCGCGCCAAAACCGGGAATCTGCTCGACGGATCGTTGAACAATATCCACCCCGCATGCTTGATTTGAAGAACCATCTTAGGGCACGGAACCGCTCTTAGAAATGGTAGCTCAGGCCCAGATTCGCATTCATCACGTCCAGGCCGGGGTTCGACGCCACGATGAAGGCATTCGAGAAATGGAAATCGCTGAACACGCCCAGCCGCAATCCCCACTTCGGATTCAGCATCACCTGCACTCCGGTGGCCGACTGCAGGCTGAAGTTCACATACGTCGCCTGGGTGGCGGGCACTTTCTTGGTAAAGGCCAGCACACCGCCCTTGGCCTCGAGGTAAGGCCTTATCTTCTTCCCGCTCCGCCATTGCCAGCGAAAACCGATGGGCGAGATCCCCAGCCCCGGCACATACTCGCGAATGCCTTTGTTCACGTTCACCGGGTAGGACGGGCTGCCGTACGGGTTGGTCTTGAGCGGCTTGTCGAGCAACACGAAGGGGAGAATCTCGGCCACGTAATCCATCTCGGAGCCGAGAAACCGGCCCCAGGAGTGCCGGTCGTATTCCACTCCCCCTGTATAGAGCTTTTCATCGTATCCCGAAGCGAAGATCTTGTAATTCCCATAAGACATCATGCCCTCGAGAATCATCTCCTGCTTGACGGGCACTTTGCGGTCCAGGTAGATCTCCTTCACCTGGCCGGCGCCGGCGTCCGGGGGACCCATCGCCAGGCGGGACGGACGTTCCGCCGCTGCGTTCATAGCGCTCAGCACAGGCGGCTCGGCGGCGTCATCCGTGGCGGCCGGTGCGACGGATTCCGCCAGCCTGCCGCCCCACGCCCGCGAATCGATTGAACCGGACGTCGGCGCCCCCTGTGCGCCGGCGCGCCGGGCCTGAGCCAGGCACAACAGGCCCAGCAGCAAAGCGCAACCGATGCGAACGATTGCGGCGGTCAACCCCTCCAGCCGACTTGAGGAGGTCTCATTCCGCCAAACTCGATTCGACTGCAAATCGTCACCTTGCGATGTGGAATGGGCCGGAAGGCCACGAGAAGACGGGAGTTCTTCACCATCCGGTATGCAAACTATAGCACGGCCCAGCAGCCCCAGCGGGACCCATCCGGGCACCCCGAAGCCGCACTTGGCAGCTATCGTCCCGCCTCCTCGACTGACGCACATCACCTTCAGAATCTTCCACGTACCGTCGCTTTCGCCTTCCTCGCCCAGGCTGCTCGGCCCAGCTTTCAGCGGGGCTGTGCATCCTGACGCAGGCACTCTGTACTACACTGCTTGCCGTCGGTCAGGGCACGGCTCGGGAGTGCTGCGACGGCTGCCTGGGGAAGCGGGAGAGCTGGCAGTTGCCTGCGTCCCACGCCCGGCCTGATCCGTCTTCAAAAGGTTAGGAGTACCAACGGTGAAATATTTTCAGTCAAGAACAGTCGGATGCACGGCCCGCCGGGCCGTGATCGGGGCGTCGCTGCTGCTCGTGGGCGCCGCCATGGCCGTGGCGCAAACCGCTCCGGTGGTCACAGGCGATGCGCGCGTGGACAAGTTGCTCAGCCAGATGACGCTTGCGGAAAAGCTCACGCTGATCCACGGAACGCATGAAGACCCGGCCGTCTACCAGGCCCAGGCCGGCTACCTGGCCGGCGTTCCGCGCCTGGGCATTCCCGGCCTTCGCTTTGCCGATGGCCCTCCCGGCGTGCTCACGCGGCACCCGTCGCAGGCTGAGACCGCCACCATGGGCGTCGCCGCCACATTCAGCACCAAGACCGCCGAGGACAACGGCCTGGTCATCGGCCGCGAAGACCGCGCCCTCGGCATCGACGTCTCCCTGCAGCCGTTCGTGAACATCGACCGCGACCTCGAGTTCAACCGCGGCTACAACACCTTCGGCGAGGACCCGTTCCTCTCCGGCCAGATGGCGATCGGCGAGGTCAAGGGCATTCAGTCGCAGCACGTCATGGCTCAGATCAAGCACTTTGTCGGCTACGACTCCGAAGGCACCAGCACCTGGATCGACCAGCAGACGCTGCACGAGGTCTACGTGGCGCCCTTCGAAGCCGCTATCCGCAAGGCCGATGTCTCCTCCATCATGTGCTCCTACAACCGGCTCAACGGTGTATTCGCCTGCGGCAACGACTCCACTCTGACCAAAATCCTGCGCGACGAGATCGGCTTCAAGGGCTACGTCACCTCCGATTGGGGTGCGGTTCACGGCGTCAAGTTCATCAACGCCGGCCTGGACATGGAGATGCCCGGCGAGCCCGCTGCTGGCGGATTCCCGATCCCCTCCTTCTTTGACTCCCTGCCTGTTCCCCCACCACCGGACATGAGCGCCATGGGGGGCATGATGGATATGTTCTTCGGCCACATCCCCGAGGAACCGCCACCGGCAGGAATGAATTTGGGCGACTTCGGCAAAAAGGAAGACACCAAGAAGATGCCCGAGGCCCTCAAGGACGGCACGGTGAACGAAGCCGCCATCACCCAGGCCGCCGGACGCGTGCTCTACGAGATCGTCCATTTCGGTTACCTCGACGGCCAGTCCAAGCACGAAGTAACTCAGCAGGCCATCGAAGCCAATGCCAAGATCATCGAGAAGACCGGCGAAGAAGCCGCGGTACTGCTCAAGAACGAAGGCGGCGCGCTGCCTCTGAAGGCCGCCGACCTCGATTCCGTCGTTCTCATCGGCCCCACCGCCGGCCAGGTTGACGCCATCGGCGCCAGCGGCGAACGCTCGGTCGGGCTGCCCCAGCGCCAGATCGGCCCCTACGACGCCCTGAAAAAGATCACCGGCAACGCGAAGATTCAGTTCGCCGTCGACGACGACATGACCGGCACGCCCATCCCTGCATCCGCACTCAGCCACGACGGCAAGCCCGGCCTGCTCCGCACCACAGCAGGAGCCGAGCAAGTCGACGCCCAGCTCAACTTCACTGGCGGCAATGCCGGCCCGCCCAACTCCACCGTAACCTGGAAGGGCACGCTTACCGTGCCCCACGCCGGCAGCTACTGGCTCTATCTTCAGGCCCTCGGTACCAACGCCAACATCTCCATCGACGGCAAGCGCCTGGCCGGCACCGGCGCCTTCCAGGGCGGGGTCCATGGCGACATCCTGCAAGCCAACCAGGACAACGCCATCCCCACCACCGATGGCCTCGACAACGTGCGCCGCCCGGTCGATCTGACCGAAGGCCCGCACGCCATCGAAGTCAAGATCAGCCCCGACACCTCGGCCGCGCCCGTCCAGGTGCGCCTCAACTGGTATACGCCCGAGCAGCGCCAGGCCGACCACGCCGCCGCCATCGCCGCCGCCAAGGCCGCAAAGGTCGCGGTCGTCTTCGTGTGGACGCGCATCCACCCCGTATTCGGCCTGCCCGGCGAGCAAAACAAGCTCGTCGAAGAGGTCGCCGCGGTCAATCCCAACACCATCGTCGTCCTCAACACCAGCCAGCCCGTCGCCCTGCCCTGGCTCGACAAGGTGAAGGCCGTCCTCCAAATGTGGTGGCCCGGCGACGAAGGCGGCTGGTCCACAGCCAACCTCCTCGCCGGCAAGACCAGCCCCGCCGGCCGCCTGCCCGTCACCTGGGCCAAGAGCCTGGCCGACTACGCAGCCACCGACCCCAAGCATCCGGAGCGGTCGATGAAGGGCGTCGACGGCAAGACCACCTACTCGGAAGGCGTCAACGTCGGCTATCGCTGGTTCGACAAGGAAGGCATTGCTCCGCTCTTCGCCTTCGGCCACGGCCTCAGCTACACCACCTTCGACTACTCCGGCCTGAAGGTCGCAAAGTCCTCCGACGGCGGGCTCGAAGTAAAGGTCCGCATCAAGAACACGGGCAGTGTGGAGTCGGACGAAGTCCCGCAGGTCTATCTCAGCGCGCCGTTCGAGATTCCCGCGGGCGTTCAGTTCCCTGTTCGCGCCCTGGTCGCCTTCGACCGCATTCACCTCGCCGCCGGCGAAGCGAAAACCGTCACCCTCCACGTCGAACCGCGCCAGTTGCAGTATTGGTCCACGGCCGACAGCAAATGGGTCGCCGCCACCGGCAAGCGCACCCTCAGCGTTGGCGCTTCTTCGCGCGACCTCCGCGTCGAGCAAGCGATCGACTAAGGGGATCGGCCACCAACAAAAATGCCGGGGCATCGTCCCCGGCATTTCTGTCTGTAGAATCCAGCGTGAATGGAAATGAGGGCCATCGTCACCGATTGCCCAGCGCTCCCTATTCCCTACTCCCTGCCTCTACGACGCCATCCCCAGCCCCACCAGATTGGCCGCGGCGATGATCACGAGAATGCCGGCCCACAGCAGCCGTACCGGCCTGCTGCCTACGCCCTTCCACTCGCCCAGCGCCAGGCCCACCAGCCCGCCGCAGAGCACGTACATGCTCATGTGCAGCATCCAGTTGACATACGAAAGCTGTTGCGGGATGTTGGCCTGACCCCATGCGTAAAAGAAGAACTGCAGATACCACATGATGCCCCCGCTTGCGGCAAGCAGACCGTTCTTCATCAGGATTCCGCCCGGCTGCGCCAGATCGGCGCGTATCGAGAGCCGTTTGAGTGCGGCCAAACGGATAAAGCAGTAACTCAGGTTTACAACCGCTCCGCCACCCATGATAATCACGTAGCTGGGCAGCAAGGCATAGAGCGGATCCACTCCCCGACTGAGCGCAGCCAGCCTCATTGGTTCGGCCGCGTGAATGGCAAACGACATACCCGAAGAGAAGATGCCGCACATCACCGCCAGCAGCAGGCCGAGTTTCACGTTGAACTCCCGGTCCCCGCCGCTCAACTGCACCTCCTTCTGGTGGCCGGCGTAAGAAACAACTGCCACGCCGATGAGTGCAACAAGGATTCCGGCCATGGTCAAAAGGCCGCGACGGGTCTCGAACAGCATCGCCGCCTGACCATCCATGAGAGGTGGAATCAGCGTGCCCACCACCAGCACCACGCCGATGGCCACGCCGATGCCCAGCGACATGCCCAGATGGCGCATGGTCAGCCCGTAGCTGATGTTGCCCACCCCCCACATCGCGCCGAACAGCGCCACCTTCAGCAGCAGGTGCGAGCCCATGGATGCATAGAAGGCGTGAAAGTCCGGCAGCAGATAAAGGCTCACACTGATGGGCAGCAGAATCCAGGAAAAGAAGCCAGCGATGGCCCAGGTAGTCTCCCAGGACCAGCGTTTGACCTTTTCAATGGGAGCATAAAACGACGCGGCCGACGCCGAGCCGATAAAGTGGTATCCGATACCCGCAAGAATGGACAAATTCGCTCTCCCTCTCGCCCGTCTGCCGGCGATCCTCACCACGCTGGGTGCCCCATCCTTTCCGCGTTCTTTGCGGAAAGGGCGGGAAACCACAACCCTCAGCAAGCCGTGTTCAAATGAAACTGCTTTCCGCCCCACAAATGCTGGGTGCCCCAGGTCCCGCCTTTGGGACCTGGGAAACCACAACCCCCGACCGCCGCGTTGCTCATGAGGAGCTTCATTGAACCTCAACCGCAAACTTGTAACTCCCGGCCTCTAACTCATAGCCGCTCTTACCTTCGCGAGTTACAGCTTTCGCTAACTTGCTCCCTGCAAGAGGCGCTCCCTCCAGCTTGTACTTGGCCGCATTCACTTCCAGCCAGCCGGTTGTGTTAGCCGGAATAGTTACATGCCAATCGGCCGTCCCGCCCTTCACCGTCCAATCGGAATGAATCGCTCCGTAGGCCGAGGCATAGTCGAAAGCGATGTGTCCCAGCCGCGCATCGAAGACCGGATGCAGCACGACGGTGTGGAAGCCCGCGTCGAGTGGCGTTGCATCCACGCCCGCCGCGTAGCGATAGATCCAATCTGCCACCGCGCCATAGGCATAGTGGTTATAGCTGTTCATGCTCGGGTCGTCCTTCATCTGGTCGCCGTTCCAGCGCTCCCACATGGTCGTCGCGCCATGACCGACCAAGTAGCCCCACGACGGATACTGCGTGTTCAGCAGCAGCTTGTAAGCCAGCGCAACGTGGCCGGTCTTGGTCAGCTCCTCCAGAAGATACGGCGTGCCTAGAAATCCCGTGCCCAGCAGCCCACGGTTGGCTTCGATCTTGTCCGCCAGCTTCTGCGCGGATTTCGCGCGCAGCGCCTCCGGCAGCAAGTTCATGTGCAGCGCCAGCACGTAGCCGGCCTGCGTGTCGCCGCCGTGGCTGGCCGCATTGGGATTGTTGATCCGGCCGAAGCGCGACGGGCTGTTGTCCGCGCCGGCCACAAAGCCATCCGCGCGCACAAACTTCTTCTCGAACGCCGCGCGTATCTTCTCAAAAAGCCGCGCATATTTTTCTTCGTCCTGTTTGCGCCCGGTCGCGCCCGCCATCTGCCGCATCAGCGTCACGTCGTAGGCCCAGTAAGCCGTGGCGATCAGCCCGTAATCGGTCTTCCCTTCCGGCGACAGCCAGTCGCCGAACGGAATGCCCGACTCATGCACCCACAGCCCGTCGGGATTGTCGGCCGCGATGGCGTCGAGATACGTCTCCATCGCTGCCCAGTTCTCGTCGATCACGCTTACATCGCCCGTCTGCACCCACGAGGTCCACGGAATAATGACCCCCGCATCGCTCCATCCAGCCGCAAAACCCGCATTCGGCGTCACCGTGCCCGGCGAGTAGATGCCAAAATACGGAGAGCCCGACTGCGTGGCGCGCATATCGCCGCCAAACTTGCGCGAAAAGGCCGCAAGATTCATGTTGTAAGCCGCTGTGCGCCAGAAAACCTCCGCGTCGCCCATCCAGCCCAGCCGCTCATCGCGCTGCGGGCAGTCGGTGGGAATGCCCACAAAGTTCGACCGCTGCCCCCAGAGAATGTTGCTCCACAACTGATTGATCATGGCGCTGCCGGTCTCGAGCTTGGCCGTGAACGGCGCGTCGGTGTGGAACACCAGCCCAGTCACCGCGCTCTTGTCAGGCGCTTTTTTGAGGCCTGTCAGCTCCAGGTAGCGGAAGCCATGAAACGTGAACTGCGGCGTCAGCTCTTCCTCGCCGTTGCCGCTCAAGATAAAGTGGTCGGTCGCCTTCGCCGTGCGCAGATTGTCGATGTAAATCGTTCCGTCGTCGTTCACAATCTCGGCAAAGCGCACCCGCACATCCGTGCCCTCGGGTCCGGACACGCGCAGATGTTCGACGCCGGAAAAGTTCTGCCCAAAATCGTAAACATAAACGCCGGGCTTGGGCTCCGTCATCGATTGCGCCGTCAGCGTGCGCTCCACGCGAATCGGCTCGAACTCCTGCGCCTCAATCGCTACCGGCTTCGGCGAGAGGTCGATTGAGGCCTTCCACGACGAGCTGTTGTAGCCGGCCGTGTCCCAGCCCGGCGTCGCCCGCCGCGCGTCCTGGCTCTCGCCGTCGTAGATCTCGGAATGCTGAATGCTGGTCGTGCCGGCCAGCCAGTCCTTGTCGGTCACCACCCAATCCACGCTGCCGTCGGCGTACTCGATGCGCAACTGGGCGCGCAGCGCGGGCGGCGTGTCGCCATAGTTGTTGGGTTGCTGAAACCACTCCAGCGGCGTCTCATACCAGCCCGGCGCCACCAGCGCCCCAATCGCATTGTCCCCGCGCGTCACCTGCGCGGTCACGTCATAGGTCTGGTATTTCACATGCGCGCGATAGTCCGTCCATCCCGGCGCAAGCACCTGGTCGCCCACGCGGTCGCCGTTCAAAATCAGCTCGTAGGCCCCCAGCGCCGTCGCATACAGCCGCGCCGACTTCACCGGCTTGTCAACCGAGAAGGTGGTGCGCAGCGCTTTCACCGAGTCGGGAATCCACGGATGACCGAGCGGCTCGGACCGCGGGCCTTGCTTAAAGACCACCGCTGCCTTCCAGGCCGAGTCGCCGAAGGCTTGCTGCTGCCAGCCGGACGGCGCATGGATAGCTGTCTTCCAGTCCGTCCCGCTATTGAAAGTCGCCATGGTTCCATCGGCGTACTCAACAACCAGCGTGGCCATCATGGGCGGCGGGTCGTCGCTGGCCATGCCGTTAGGATTGGCGACGTAATGCACGACCTCGACGGCGATGGTGTTGGCGCCCTGGTTGAGCCTGCCTGTCGCGTCCGCGCGAACAAACTTTTTCCACGGCATCTGCTTGTAGGGCGGGAAAGGATCGGCGGCCAGCACCTGCGCGCCATTCACCCATGCGGAGACTGTGTCGAAGCCGGCGGCATAGAGCACGGCGCGCTTCACCGGCTTCGTCAGGGTCACAGTCTGGCGATACGCGATGTGCTGCTCGGCGAGCTTCTCCCCCGCCAGGGCCTTGGCATCGGGGCTTGTCACCCACATCGCAGGCGCGTGCCGCACCGCGGCTTCTTCAGGCGTCTCGTAGCCGATCCAGCCGGCCCGCCACGCATCCTGGCTCATCAGCCCGGTCTCCCACCAGCTTGCCGGGCTCTCGCCATAAGCCTTGCCCTCGGCGCCCCACAGCTTCACCCGCCAAAAATAGCGTGTGCTGGGCGTGATTGCCGGCCCCGCATAGCGCACATTCAGGCTCCCGCCCGACTCGATCCGCCCGCTATCCCAGACGTCTGCCTTGCCCTGGGCCAGCAACTTGGCGGACGAAGCGACCTGGACCTCATAGGCCGTCTGCCGCGCCCCCCGTTTGGAATCCTGCAACTGCCACGAGAAGCGCGGCGTCCGGTCGTCGATTCCCAGCGGCGTCTTCAGTTCGTCCACGCGCAGCTCCGCGGGCCCAGCCTGCGCCGCACCGCTCTCAGCCTGCCCAGCGCCGCCCTTGGCCCGCGCCACAACCGGCAGCGCCGTTCCTCCCAAGATCAATCCCGAAGCCAACCAGACCGCAATTCTCTTTTTCATCGCATTCCCCCGTCCATTTGAGAAAGCCTGACCATTGTGCAGCCCGCGCTGCCGCTTTGGGAAGAGGCGCATTTCAGAAGCGCAATCCCCACCGGAATTTCTCCAATGAAATATTTTCCAGACGAAAGAACGTTACATAGCCTGCGCCCGCTTTGTCAAAAAGTCTGACGCCAGAACCCAAAGCCAAGCCCATTCCCGATGGACGGCCGAGCCTCGCTGGCTCGCTGGTTTGCCGGCCTGCTGACTCGCTGCCTTTTTGCCTCGCTCTGGTCCCCACACCCGTTACACTTTTCCCATGGCCCTCCGCCTTTACGCCGCCACCACCAGCCAGGGCAAACTGCGCGACTTCCGCACCGCCGCCCTGGCCCACGGCATCCAGATCGATCCGCTCCCCGGCCTCGACGCCATCCCGGCCCCGGAAGAAAACGGCGCGACCTTCGCCGAGAACGCCACCCTCAAGGCTGTCTATTACTCCCGCTTCGCTCCCGGCCAACTGGTCCTGGCCGACGACTCCGGCCTGGAGGTGGATGCTCTGGACGGCGCTCCCGGCGTCCGCTCCGCCCGTTTCGCCGCCGACTCCGGCCTCACCGACTCGCCCGACGCCAACGACAACTCCGACGTCTGGAACAACATGGTGCTCCTGCAGCGGCTCGCCAACGTTCCCCAGCCCCGCCGCACCGCCCGCTACCGCTGCGTCCTAGTGGCCGCCCGCGACGGCCAGCCGCTCTCGACTGCCGAAGGCGTCGTGGAAGGCCGCATCCTCGACGGCCCGCGCGGAACCGGCGGTTTCGGCTACGACCCGCTCTTCTACCTCCCGGAGCTCGACCGCACCATGGCCGAAATCACCCTCGAAGCCAAACTCGACCGCAGTCATCGCGGCCGCGCCATCGCGGCTCTACTACCGCTGCTGCCCGTCTAATCCCGTCACAACACTCCACCAAAGGGGCAGAGCGCGGAGCGCCGGCCTTGACGATCGTATCCACGGACTCCAATAATGCAACTGCAACATTGCATTGACCGCGCGTCTCTCAATCTGAAACTGCCTTCCTCCGGGGACCTCGCCTTAGGCCCGGATTCACCCACCCGGAAACCTGTCCGGAACGCCCAGGAGCCTCGACCCGCCATGGCCACTGCCCAACAACCTGCCGCGCCCCCCCCGCGCCCCATCGTCCTGCCCGGTGTTCCTCCCTTGCGCGCCGCCCAGGGCAACGAGTTCCTATGGCGCAAGCTGCATTCGCTGCTCGGCATCGTGCCCATCGGCGCCTTCCTGCTCGAGCACCTGCTCTCCAACTTCGAGGCCATCCATGGCCCCGCCGCATACGGGGCGCAGGTCAAGTTCCTCAACTCCCTGCCCATGGTCCGCGTCCTCGAGTGGGTCTTCATCTTTCTGCCCATCCTCTATCACGGCTGCTACGGCGTCTGGATCTGGCTGCGCGGCAAGTCCAACATCGTCTACTACCCCTGGGCCGGCAACTGGTTGTACACCGCCCAGCGCTACACCGGCCTCATCGCTCTCCTCTACATCGGCCAGCACGTCTATCGCCAGCGCTTTTCGGGGATTGCGCTTCCCGAAAATCCCTATGCCTCGTTCCACAAGGTGCAGATGGAGCTGCAGAACCCCTGGATGCTGGCCGTTTACATCGTCGCCATGATCGCCATCTGCTGGCACTTCTCTTACGGAGTCTGGCTCTTCGCCGCCAAATGGGGCATCACCCCCGGCACACGCGCCCGCAAGCGCTTTGGATTCGTCTGCGCCGCGTTGGGCCTGCTGCTCGTGGTCATGGGCCTGGCCAGCATCTGGGCCTTCGTCGGAGGCAAGTACCCCAATGTTCCCGCGGAAGTGGCCCCAGCCGTCAGTCCGCTGGTTCAACCCGTTTCGGCCGCTTATCCCGGCATCGTCCAGGCCTGAAGCAAGCACCGGTCTCTGACCACTGATCACTGACCACTGACCACTGAAAAAGGAAGACTCCATGGCAGCACCAAGAATCATCGTCGTTGGCGGAGGGCTGGCAGGCCTGGCCGCCGTCATCAAAATCGCCGAGGCCGGCGGAACCGTCGACCTGTTTTCCATCGTCCCCGTCAAGCGCTCCCACTCGGTCTGCGCCCAGGGCGGCATCAACGCCGCCAAGGACCTCAAGGGCGAGGGCGACTCCACCGCCCAGCACTTCGACGACACCATCTACGGCGGCGATTTCCTGGCCAACCAGACCCCGGTCAAGGCCATGTGCGAGGCCGCCCCAGGGATTATCGATCTGCTCGACCGCATGGGCGTGCCCTTCAACCGCACCCCCGAGGGCCTGCTTGACTTCCGCCGCTTTGGCGGCACGCTCTACCAGCGCACCGCCTTCGCCGGCGCCACCACCGGGCAACAATTGCTCTACGCGCTCGACGAACAGGTCCGCCGCCACGAGTCCGAGGGCAAGGTGAAAAAGTACGAAGGCTGGGAGTTCCTCTCCGCCATCATTGACTCGAAAGGCGTCTGTCGCGGCATCACCGCCCTCGACCTCCGCACCATGGAACTCCGCGCCTTCGCAGCCGACGCCATCATCCTGGCCACCGGCGGCAACGGGGCTATTTTCGGCAAAAGCACCAACTCCGTGGTCTGCACCGGCTCCGCGCAGTCGGCCGTCTTCCAGCAGGGCGTCTACTACGCCAACGGCGAGTTCATCCAGGTGCACCCCACCTGCATCCCCGGCGAAGACAAGCTGCGCCTCATGTCGGAGTCGGCGCGCGGCGAGGGCGGCCGCGTCTGGGTTCCCCGCACCGCCGGCGATCAGCGCCCCGTCAAGCAAATCCCCGACGCCGACCGCTGGTACTTCCTCGAAGAGTGGTACCCCAAGTACGGCAACCTCGTACCCCGCGACGTGGCCACCCGCGCCATCCACAAGGTGGTCTACGAGCACGGCCTCGGCCTCGACGGCCAGCCCATGGTCTACCTCGACCTCACCCACATCGACCGCGCCACGCTCGACCGCAAGCTGGGCGGCATCCTCGAAATCTACGAGAAGTTTGTCGGCGTCGACCCGCACGACGAGCCCATGAGGATCTTCCCCGGTGTGCATTACACCATGGGCGGCATCTGGGTCGACTTCAACCAGATGACCAACGTTCCCGGCATCTTTGCCGCCGGCGAATGCGAGTACCAGTACCACGGCGCCAACCGCCTGGGCGCCAACTCGCTGGTCAGCTGCATCTACGGCGGATTTATTTCTGGGCCAAATGCTCTGCGCTACGCCAAGAATCTGCCCGCGGCGGAAGGCGACGGCGGAGCCGCAGCCGAAGTAGCCCGCCAGGCCGAGATCAACGCCAGGCTGCTGAAAAACGAAGGCACGGAGAACCCCTTCAAGCTGTGGCGCGAACTCGGCGAAACCATGACCAGGCACGCGACTGTGATTCGCTACAACAAGGGCCTCAAGCAGGCCGACGAAAAGATCGTCGAGCTGCTCGACCGCTTCAAGAACGTCAACCTCAGCGACCGCAGCCAGTGGGCCAACACCAGCTTCGCCTTTGCCCGCCAGTTGAAGAACATGCTTGAACTCTCGCGCACCATCGCCCTGGGAGCGCTGCTCCGCGACGAGTCCCGCGGCGCGCACTACAAACCCGATTTCCCCGACCGCAATGACGAAAAGTTTTTGAAGACCTCGAAGGCCAGCTTTACCGGCGCGCCCTCGGGTCCTCGCATCGAGTACGAAGAAGTCGACACGCAGTTCATCAAGCCGCGCGCCCGCAGCTACGCCGCAACAAAATGACGACCGTGGGACCGTAAACGACTTGGGGTGCCCCATCCATTCCGCGCTCTTTGCGGAATGGGTGGGATAGAACGAACCTCCACCCGGTGTTTTGAAAGGGCACGGCTTTAGCCGTGCCGATGAAGCAGCAAAAGGGATCTGGGGCTTTAGCCCCCGAGGGAAGTCTCGCAAAGCTTCCCCCGATGAAAGGGATCATGGCAACCAAGACCGTAGCAATCGAAATCAAGCGCCAGGCCAGCCCCGATGCTCCCGCCGTGTGGGAGAGCTTCGAGCTCCCCTGGCGGCCCGGCATGAACGTCATCTCCGCCATGATGGAGATCGCCGCCAACCCCGTCACCGCCGACGGCCGCTCCACCACCCCCATCACCTACGACTCCAATTGTCTCGAGGAGATCTGCGGCTCTTGCGCGATGAGAATCAACGGCAAGGCGCGCATGGCCTGCTCCTCGCTGGTCGACAATCTTGAGCAGCCCATCAAGGTCGCGCCGCTCTCGAAGTTCCCGCTCGTCCGCGACCTTCAGGTCGACCGCTCGGTCCTCTTCGAAAACCTCAAGGCCGTCAAGGCCTGGGTTCCAGTCGACGGCACCTACGACCTGGGCTCCGGCCCGCGCGTCTTCCCGCAGCAGCAGGAGGCCAACTACCCGCTCTCGAATTGCATCAGTTGCTGCTGCTGCATGGAAGTCTGCCCGCAGTTCAACGAGGACACCGGCTTTGTGGGCGCGGCCACCATCGCCCAGGTCAAGCTCTTCAACAACCACCCCACCGGCAAGGTCTTCAAGGAAGAGCGTCTGCGCGCCTTGGCCGGCGACGGCGGCATCCAGGAGTGCGGCTTCGCCCAGAACTGCGTCGAAACCTGCCCCAAGCAGCTCCCCCTCACCGAAGCCATCTCCGACATAAGCCGCGACGTTATCATCCAGAAAGCCAAGGACTTCCTGCGGGGCTGATTCGCGTCCCAGTATTATCTTGCTCAAATGATGGGTGCCCCAGGTCCCTCGCATTCGGGGACCTGGGAGACGACCACCCCCGCCCAGCCTTAGGCCGCCCGCCGCAGCCACTCCGCCACCGCCTCCGGATTCTGCGCAATCACCGTCAGATAAGCTCGCGCCGGTGCATCGGGGTTCTTCCTCACCTGTTCCCAGTCCCGCAGCGTACCAACGGGAATCCGGTATGTCGCGGCGAATTCCTCCTGCGTAAGACCGAGTCTTTCACGGAGCTTCTTCACGTTGGGGATGCGTATGAAACCTGGTTGCTCAAAAAAGCGAATTGGAGCGGCGTCCGGGTCGTCGCGAAGGGCAGCCTCAATCTGTTCATCTGTCAACGCATCGACCGCGGCCCAATCCGTATCCGTCTCTATCGGCGGATCGCCCGGGCTATGTTCTACCGAAATCAAACCAGTCTTCTTCATACCATTTGGCCTTTCTGACCGAGATGATTCGAGCGATTTCTTCGCCCTCGGCATTTATGCCTACCTCGGTTGAAACAACGATGAGAACTTTGCCACCGCCTCGACCTGCAGTCACAATTCGGACTTCCCCATAATCGAATCTGCCATCAATAGAGATGTTCCGATCCGGGTCTTCTAGGGCGGAGATTCCATCGGCAAGGCTCAGGCCGTGCTTGCGCTTGTTCAGGGCATCCTTCTCCGGATCCCACGTGTACCGAATGACCAAAGCATACGGCTAAGCCGTACCTAGGTCAACCCGCCCCGCAATCTTCCAACCCCCTTTGCCGATAATTACCCTCCGCCGGCGCATACTTGCTCCATGTCATGCCGTTCCAGAATCGATCTGCTAGGCGTGTGCCCGCTCCGTACAGCCAGTTCCGCCCACGCTTCAAAAAGCGGGAAATCGCATTTTTGACCGGTCTCCGCAGACATAAGGCGCATACAATGAATAACTTACAGAACATCTCCGACATTTCTCAAGAATCGCGGAAAAACCACCTTTGACAAGTCGCCAAAACGTTAATATTAATGAAATGAACAAGTTATACTGCTAACCTATTATCCAATTGGTAAACAGAACTCCCTGAAAAACCCCTTTTTCTTAGGCCAAAAAGGCGCCTGTAGGGGCGATTTCGACCGAAAAATGCCCCTTCTTGCGTTGAGCAGATTCTGCAACCGGAAACGCGAACCTCACCCGGCCTTCACTTCCCGCTCCCCGGGCCCCAGGCTATCCTGATCCCGCCGCGCAGCGTCGCCGGAAGGCTGGGATAGCCGATGGGCGCGATGTGTTGGTTGTTGGTCAGATTCTCGGCCTGCGCATAGATGCCCAGCCAGTTCAGCAGTTGGTAGCTGCCGCCCAGGTCCAGCTTGGCGTAGCCGAAGTCGAGATTGCGGTTGGGCAACAGCAAACTGTCGCCGCCGCTCAGATCCTCAAACTCCAGATAGGTGGAGTCGTCGCTGCGGCTGGCAAAGGCCGAGGTCAGAATCGCGCTGAACTTCCTGGTCGCATAGGTGGCCGTAAAGAAGCCCGTATGCGGCGCCCTGCGGAACGGCCGTGCCCCTACCAGCGGAGAGATTGCGCCGATCGGTATGCCGTTGTAGCTCGGAGCATAGCCGCCCACCAGCGCCTCGTTGTCGCTGTCGAAGGAGCGTTGCACTTGCGCGTCGAGATAGGTATAGCCGCCGCGCAGGAACAGATGCCGCCCGATGCCGCCTTCGACCGTGGATTCAAAACCCTGCGCCCGGAAGGCCTGCGTGTTCACGGCCAGCCCGTAGTCGTTTGTATAGTAAAAGCCCAGCGCGGTCTCCAACTGCTGCTTTTGGGCGGCTGTCAGGCCGGGAAGAAGGTTGGGCAGCAGCACTCCGCCCACATACTCAATCTCCCGCCCGTACTGGTTATGAAAATAGCTGGCGCGCACCATGAGCCGATTGCCGAAGAAGCCTTGCTCGCCGCCACCTTCATAGGTTCGCACCGCGGGCGCGGCCAGCGGGCCAATGTTGAGCTGTTGCGCAATGGGCTGGTAGTTGTTGGCAACCAGGAAGTTATAGAGCGAACCGAATTGATCGGTGAGCGCCGGCTCGCGCACCCCATCTCCGAAGTTGAATAACACCCGCGTTCCGCTCAACACGCCTTTGCGCGGACGCACCGCATAGAAGGAGAGCCCTGCGCGCGGAGAAGTCTGGGTTCCAAACAGAGAATAATGTTCCAGGCTGCCGCCCAGCGTGTAGAAAAGCCGGTTCTTGAAGTCCCCGTGCACGGCCGCCAGGTAGTCGTAGTTGGTCCGCTCGGTTACATCGTGCGTACTGTAAGTCGGTTCGTTCTCCAGGCCGCGCTCATCTTCAAAGTGGAAGCCGATCAGCGCAGTGATGTGCGGCGTAAACCTGAAGTCGCCCTGGTAGACAAGCTGATCGCGATTGGAGGCCAGTTGATAGGGGTACGGATAAGTCTGGGGAAAGTCGAGCTGGGCCTGTCCGGTCGCTGAATCCCCGTTGGCGCCGGTGATGGTGACTGGATCGCCGTAATAAGCCTGATCTTCATAAGAGTCGTACGTTAGCAGTTGCCCCGACGGCTGCCACAAGTCAAACTGCTCGCGCTTGCGCGTCACTCCGTAGCGCGCGCTCTGGTGGAAGTCCGGCGTGGTCTGATTGTCCACCGAGCCCGAGAAGTAGAGGTCCTGGTCTTTTTCCGTCGCAATGTCCGTGACGTGATAGAAGTCCCACGCGTTGGGAACGCCCGTCGCATCCACGCCATAGTGCAGCGTGGCGCGAATCTGCGTGTTGCCGCTCGGCTGCCAGCCCAGGTTGGCCGCCGTCGTCGCCAGGTGATACTCGTCGTTGGGCAGGTTGTTCGCGGTCTGCAGCCAACTGAATGCGCCCAGGTAGTCGAGCTTGTTGTGCGCGCCCGCGACTTCCAGCTCCTCCCGCGAAGTTTCGAAGCCGCCGGCATCGCCGTGGAAGAGCAGCGAGGGGAAACTCGTTGTCCCCCGCGGAGTAGTCAGGCTCACCACGCCGCTTGCCGCATCCGCGCCGTAGAGGCTCGAATTGGGCCCGCGATAGACCTCCGCGCTCTCCACGGCCGTCGTCGAAAGCGGCCCGAAGTCGAAGCGCCCGCCCAGATCGCCGGCGCTTACGCCGTCCACCAGAATCTTGTTGGAGTCGGAATCGCCGCCGCGCACAAACAGCGAACTCACCGCGCCCATCTGCCCCGACTGCACCACAAACGTCCCCGGCATCAGCCGCAGACCGCTCACCAGGTCTTCCTCGAGTTCCAGATCCTGCGGCCCCAGCACGCTGGTTGCCGCGCTGGTCTGTGCCTGCGGCGTGGGCGTGCCGGTTGCCGTCACCACGATCGATTCCCGCACCCACTCCGGCTCCAGCACCACGTTGCGCTCAATGTTGTCCAGGGTCCCGGCGTAGAAACCCGGCGTCTCCACCTGGCGAAAGCTCTTCGCGGAGACCACCAGAAAGAATCTTCCCGTCGTTCCGGTCAGGATTTGGAAGCTCCCGTTGGCGGTGGAAATGGCGGCACCCACCACTTTGCCGTTGCTCAGCAGGGCCACGTTGGCGCCGCTAACCTTGGCGCCGGAGAGATCGGTCACCGCGCCGCGAATGGAGGCCGCCGGGCACACCGCCGCGGATACGGCGAGGAGAAGAATGATGAAGAGCGAAGGCAATGCGCGGCTCAGGCGGGCGCGCAAACGTGCGGAAACAGGCATGACAGGCTCCTTCGTTCCCCTCGGAACGCAAGCG
Source organism: Occallatibacter sp. (assembly GCA_031296215.1). Taxonomy (GTDB): domain Bacteria; phylum Acidobacteriota; class Terriglobia; order Terriglobales; family Acidobacteriaceae; genus Telmatobacter. The sequence goes on along the minus strand of JARLGE010000058.1, from coordinate 2,842 downwards.
GGTGTGGCGCCGAGGACCGGTCTCCTGACTTGCGCCTGCTTCAGCCACCTTCCCAAAGACAAGCCGTTGCGGCTCGTCTCCAGTGGTTTCCCTGGGCCATTTCGCGCGCGGCGAAAAAGCCCTTGGCTGAAATCCTGCCTTCTCCGATCATCCAAAACGACGGGGACCGGTGCAGGGGCGCTCACAGTTGCGGGGCAGTGGCGGAGTTTCACCGCCTTCCCGAGCATCCTGGCGATTGCCGTGGTCAATTGCGCTGCCTCATCCACCCGGCAGCCGCTGTCTCATGGAACGAATTTCCATGTCATCAACTTTTATATCCGGAAGGGGCCACAAAGTCAAAAGGGGCTCTCTCGAAACCGAACCGCCCTCCCAGATCTACCGGCCGCTGAAAAGACAGTGCCGCCGCCGCGCTCCAGCCAGCCGAATCCATGCAGAAAACGAGAATGGTGACCCCGGGAAGATTCGAACTTCCGACCTGCGGTTTAGGAAACCGTTGCTCTATCCAGCTGAGCTACGGGGCCACATTGGAACCAGAACTTTATCGAACGATCTAAACCCTCGGACCGCGGACAGGTCGCCGCCCGATCCACTCGCCCTCATCCCGCGTGCTCCCGCCGGATGAAGAACCGCGCGCGAACAGCAGCACTGCGGGCGGCATCACCTCTATGGTAGCACCGACGAACTTTCGCGCGTTGCCGCCTGCGATGTACACTCCTCAAGCATGTTCCAGAGTGAAGATTCACCTACGGAGAATTGCATGAGAAGCGTGATTGCCTGCGCCCTGCTGGCCTGTGCCCTGCTTGGCGCATCGCCGGTCCTTTCCCAGGTCAAGATGACCCGCGACCAGATGCTCTTTTACACCTCGGACTGGAAGGGTGATCGCTTCCCCGACGGCCGCCCGAAGTTGCCCGACCAACTCCTCAAGCGGGCCATGGACATGTCCATCGAAGACATCTGGGAGTTTCTGCGAGCACGCGGATACCAGAATCAGTTTGAGGGCGGTTGGCAGGCGCTGCACATCGAAAAGCCCTTTGACGGCCGCGCCCTCACCGCGCAATACATGCCTACGCGGCCCGACATGGCCAAGGCCATCGCCGAGGAGGGCAAGGCCGAGGGGCGCGTCGGCGGCACCAACATGTGGCCCATCGATGAGCTTCAGATCGGCGATGTCTACGTTGCCGATGGCTTTGGCAAGATTGTCGAGGGAACCCTCATCGGTTCCAATCTCGGCAACGGCATCGCCGCGCACACCCACACCGGCTTCGTCTTCGACGCCGGCATCCGCGACCAGGAGGAAAACCGCGAGATCCCCGGCTTCAACGGCTTCTATCGCGGCTACGATCCTTCCGCTTGGGCGCAGATGGAGCTGACTTCGATCAACGCGCCCATCCGCATCGGCCGGGCCGTCGTGCTGCCCGGCGATCTGGTGCTGGCCAAGACCGAGGGCGTTCTGTTCATCCCCGCCATCCTGGCCGAAGAGGCCATCGGCGCGGCGGAGTTCACCGGCCTCAAGGACGACTACAACTTTGAATTGAACCGCGAGGGCAAAAATGGCGCTGAGTTTGAAGGCGGATGGACCGCGGCAAAATACGCCGGCTTTGCCAAGTGGATCGACGGCCATCCGGACAAGCTGAAGATGCCCCGCGGCGAGTTCGACGCCATGCTGGCCAAAGCCAAAGCAAACGCGGACAAATGAACCCTATCCGCAGTCGCCCGCTAACTTGCTAACTCGCTAACCCCGCGTGAGCGGGGGCTAACTTGCTGCACTTATTCCAGGAAGTCCTGGCTGCTGTTCCACTTCAACTGTTCCGGCTCCCAGGCTCCCGAAGGTGACTCCAAACCATGAATCGCAATCCGCCGAGAAAGCCCGGCAACGGCCCACCCATCCGCTACCTGCTGGTGGCGTGGCTGTTCGTGCTCAGCGCCGTGGCCTATCTGGACCGCACCAACATCTCCATCGCCGGCATCCAGATCGGCCGGGAATTCGGGATCGATCACGCTCACCTGGGATGGGTTTTCAGCGCTTTTCTCATCGGTTATGCCGCCTTTCAAATCCCCGGCGGCGTGTTTGCGCGCCGCTTCGGCCCGCGCCGCGTGCTTGCCTTCAGTGTTCTCTGGTGGGGACTCTTCACCGCCCTTACAGCCTTGGCGCCTCCCGACATGCGCGGTGCTCTGCTGATCCTGGTTCTGGTCCGCTTTTCCCTCGGCGCCGGCGAGGCCATCATGTATCCGGCCGCCAGCCAGTTCGTCGAGCGTTGGTTTCCCATCGATGAGCGCGGCAAGGCCAACGGCATCCTCTTTGGCGGCGTCGGCCTGGGGTCCGCGCTCACTCCGCCATTGCTCACGGCCATCATCCTGCGCTATGGCTGGCGCGTTTCTTTCTGGTTCTGCGCGGTCGTCGGCGTCCTGGCGGGCGTGGCCTGGTTGGTCGCCGCGCGCGATACTCCTGAAGAGCACGGCTGGGTCCATGCCGGGGAGCTCGAGCACATCGCGAGTGGCCGCGGCGACACGCCCAATCACGCACTGCATAATAAATCGGCGCGCAAGTCCGGCGCACCTTGGAAGAGAATCCTCTCGAGCAAGGAAGTCCTGGCCATCACTCTCAGTTACTTCACCTATGGTTATGTCGCCTGGATCTTCTTCAGTTGGTTCTACATCTATCTGGCCGAGGTGCGCGGCCTCAACCTCAAGACCAGCGCACTCTACTCCATGCTTCCCTTTATCGCCATGACCCTTGGCTCTGTCATCGGCGGTGCAGCCAGCGACTGGCTCACACGTCATTGGAGCGCCCGCGCGGGACGCTGCTTTCTGCCCGCGCTCTCCCTCGCATCCACCGCGGTTC
>JARLGE010000285.1 GCA_031296215.1 Occallatibacter sp. | reverse complement strand
GTGGAAGTCGTTTGTACCCCTCCGGGTCACCAGATCGAATTGGCCGCCCCCGCCTTGACCTGCGCTCGAAAGCTCGCCAGCCGTTACGCCACGAAACTCCTGAACCGAGTCGACCGGCGCACTGCCGACGATTGCCTCGAATTGTCCCGTAGCGTTGTCGTTGACCTCCAGGCCGTCCAGGGTGACGTTGTTCTGGTCGGTCCGCGCGCCTGTCACTGCGCCATCCAGCGTGACGCCAGGCTGCTGCGTGAAGAGCGCCGCCGGACTATCGCGGTTGGCGATGGGCAAATTGTTCAAATCCTGCACCTGGAAGTTGTTGCCCACGGTCGCGTCCACCGAGTCCAGCGTCACATTGTCTGCCGCCGCGGACACCTCAACACTCTGGGTCGAGCCTCCCACCGTCAGTTTTGCGTTCTGTGTGCGTGTCGAGTTCACGTTCAGGTACAAGCCAGTGACCACCTCCGTTTTGAACCCGGCAGCCGTAAACGTGATCTTGTAGCCAGGCCCAGGTTGTACGTTCTGAATCGTGTACGAACCCAGAGAATTGGTCAGCGCCTTATAGCTGACACTGGTCGACGGGTTTTCCAGAGTCAGGCTCACTCCCTGCACTACGGCGCCTGTCGGGTCTGTTACCACGCCAGTGATGGCGGCCACATCCTGTGCCCGCAAATGGGTAGAAATCAGCAGGATGAACATCAATACGACAAGCTTGCCAGTCAGGTTTCGCATGGGTGGGCCTCTCCTTGGGATACGCGCGCTTGTGCGCGTAGTTGCAATTAGATCGCCAATGCAGTCAATGCGTTGTATTTCAATCACTTAGATCAAGATTAGGCACGCTCGCATGGAGGGATATATCCGTAATTCTGCAGGCAAATATGAAAAAGTGTATCTCATTGTCCTGCCCGCTCTTTGCGTGAAGGCCCTGAGCCCCCTTGTGTGCCGGGCGAATCCGGCCCTACCCTCGTATTGCCAGGGTGTTTCGCCGACCAGTTAACCGCAGTACACTGTTAGCCTTGAGCCGCACCCAAAGGACCGCACAATGAACAACCGACGTACTCATTTCCGCATGGCAATTGCCGTGCTATTTGCACTGACTTCCGCAATCCACGCACAGACCTTCACTTCGATCCCGGACCTTCCGTTTGAAACGACCGGCCCGGTGATCCAGGCCCACGCCGAGCCGCTCAAGCCCTTCACCGTCGCCGGCGAGCGGGGCGTCGTTCTCGGCCAGCAGGACGGCACGTTCGAGGCCTGGGTGCTGCCCGTCAAGCTTCTCTCCCACCTGACTATCGAAGCCGACATCGAAGGCTACTCGGTCCCCATCGAGGTCAACCAGCAGGCGGCCGAGGTCGAGGTGCGCCCCGACCGCACCACCATCACCTACTCGCACACCGCCTTCACTGTCCGCCAGATCATGTTTTCGCCGAACGCGGCAAGCGCGGGGACGGGCCCGCTCGTTCTCTTCGAATTCGACTGCCTGCACCCCACCGACTTCACCCTCCGCTTTACCCCCGAAATGCGCTGGATGTGGCCGCAGCGCAACGAAGGCGTCCCCAACGCCGAGTGGGTCGCGGGCCCCGGAGGCGCGGGCGGCTTCTACGTCCTGCACAGCGACTATCCTGACCTGGCCGGCGCTGTCACCATTCCGGGCGCGCAGCCCGGCATCCTCGCCCCCTACCAGGAACGGCCCCAGGTGCATCCTGTCGAACTCAAGCTGCACATCGACCCGGCGCGCGACCACGACCGCCTCTTCCCGCTGCTGATGGCCGTTGGAATGACGCCTGCAGCGGCCACCAGCGCCGCGCTTGGCGCAACCCTCGCCCAACTCAACGCCGGCATCCAGCCCGCCTACCAGGCCCACGCCGAGCGCTACAAAAAGCTGCTGGCTTCGGCGACCACCATCGAAACCCCCGACAAGGCGCTGAACGAGGCGTTCCAATGGGCGGTCGTCTCCATTGAGCAGCTGCGGGCGCGAGTGCAGGCCACGGATGAAACCGCGATGGTGGCCGGCTACTATGCCTCCGGCGATTCGGCGCGCCCCGGCTTCGGCTGGTTCTTCGGCCGCGACTCGCTCTACACGCTCTACGCCATCAACGGCTATGGCGACTTCGCACTCTCGAAGGCCGATCTCGAGTTCCTGATCCATCGCCAGCGCGCCGACGGCAAGATCATGCATGAGTACTCGCAGACCGCCGCCGCCATCGACTGGCAGGCCTTCCCCTACATGTACGCCGCAGCCGACTCAACACCGCTCTTCCTGCTTGCGGTTGAGGACTACGTGAAGGCAAGCGGCGACACGCCTTTTCTCAACGCCAACCGCGAGGCCATCGAGAAAGCCTGGGCCTTCGAGACCGATCCCGCGCATGACACCGACCACGACGGCATCTACGACAACTCGCAGGGCACCGGGTGGGTGGAAAGCTGGCCCGGCGGCATGCCCCACCAGGAGATCTATCTGGCGCTGCTCGATCAGCAGGCCTCGGCCGCCATGGCCGCTATCGAGAAGCAACTTCAAAACCCTGAAAGATCGACCGCCGCCCAGCAGCGCGCCGACAAAATCGCCAAGACCATCGAGACTGAGTATTACGATCCGGAGAAATCGTGCTACGCCTTCAGCCACAACCCCGACGGCTCGCAGGACCGCACCAGCACCGTCTATCCCGCGCTCGCCTGGTGGGACCCGGAGGGGGCAAGTGCCAAGTCGATTCTGGCCCATCCCGAAGGTTGCCTGCGACAGCTCGCCGCACACGCGCTCAACACCGACTGGGGACTGCGCGACGTATCGAACGACGAGAAGATTTACGACGGCATGAGCTACCACCAGGGCTCCGTGTGGCCGCTGTTCACCGGCTGGGCCGCCCTGGCCGAGTACCGCGGCGGCCAGCCGTTGGCCGGCTACCAGATGCTGATGGAGAACGCCAACCTGACGCGGGCGCAAGATCTCGGCGCAGACACGGAGTTGCTCAGCGGCGACTTCTTTGTCCCCTTCGGCCGCAGCACCAGCCATCAGCTCTGGTCGAGTGCCATGGTCATCACGCCCACGCTGCGTGGGCTGTTTGGAATTTCCATCAATGCGCAAACGAAGACCATCACCGTCAACCCGCATATCCCTTCCGACTGGGACCATGCGGCAGCGAACCGCATACCAGTCCCTGGAGGGAAGATTGACCTTCTGTTTGAGCATGAGGGAGGCGGACTGCGGGTCACGATGTCGCAATGGGGCACACATGACTGGGTCCTGCGGACAGATGTCGCCGGGTTCAAGGCGGACAAGCAGGGAACAGACGCCGTGATTCTTCCCCTTCCCGCTGTCGAGATCGGGGATCTGGAGCAGAAGCTGCCGACGCCGGGCTCACGAACAGTCCAAACACGCGTAGTGAGCGAAGAGTGGGGAGCAAACAAGGTCAACCTCACGGTTGAAGGAATTGCGGGCGGCGAGGCCTATTGTTCCGTTCGCCGTCACAAGCTGGTCAACCTCCGACCCCAGGTGGCCGATGGGCTTTCTAGCGAGGCAGACGAGACGCACCCGGGCGTTTCACTGAGTGGAATCGACACTGCGTTCCGTGATCCAAAGCTGCCGCTCTTGTTGGAGTTTCACTTTCCCCCGGGGGAGGGCTGGAAAACCATCAGCGTCACGCTGACTTGGTAGCGCTCAACAGAGGACTCGTTCCTTTGGTACGGCTTCTTCTTCTTTGCGGATTGACTCAGCGCCCCGATCTGCCTACGATCAAAGCATGGAACTCCGCCTCCAACCCGAACTCGCAGCGAAGCTGGAGCAATGGTCTGCCCAGACAGGCCGCCCGGCAGATGAATTGGTGGACGATGCCGTCGCCAGTTATATTCTGGAACTTGACGGCCTCCGCAATATTCTCGATAGCCGCTACGATGACATGTTGAGCGGCAAAGTAAAGGGTGTTCCTGGAGACGAGGCTCGACGCATTCTGGAAGCGCGCATTGCGGCACGCCAGAGATCGATTGCGTGAGTGCGTTCGAATTACATCCCGAAGCAATGGGAGATATCGACGAGATCACCGCGTATTTTAGAGACCCTCATCCGGGAACTGCGTCGCGATTGGTGAGCGAGTTCTTTGCCGCATTCGAGTTGCTGGTTCAGTTTCCGCACCATGGATTTCTCAGGCCGGACCTTACAGGTCGTCCGCTCCGCTTCAAGTTGGTTCGGAAGTACTTGATTGCCTACGCTCCAGACCAGAAGCCGCTTTGGATCGTAGCCGTCGTCGATGGTCGCCGAAGCCCCCGCGTGATCGCCGCAATGCTGCGCGGCCGAGAATGAGCCCGCCTCCCGAGCAGCACCAAGGGCAGGCCTCGCTCTACTTGACCGGTATCCGAAACACCGTAACCGAATAAGCCGCCAGCCGCACCGGAATCGTAGCTCCCGTCAAATCCATCGTGGAAGATACCGGCGCGACCGCTGTTGGATGGTCGAAGCTGTTCTCGGCCGTGAGATCAGCGCTGGCCAGCGTCGTCACCTGCGCGCTTCCCGCCGGAGTAACCCCTCCCAGTCGGATCTCTGCCGCGCGCGCCTCCGCCGTTGTGTTGATCGCCGTCACAATCAGCTCATGCGTGCGCTCGTCGAGCGAGGCCACGGTGTAGAGCCCGCCTTCCGCCTGCGGCGTCACCGGAACCACGCGCGTGCCCACGTTGCGCGAGAAGATCTGCTGCACGTAATAGTTCGGCGTGCCGTAGGAGCGCAGGTTATCGAACCAAATTAAATCCGGCTTCCACTGCCATGCGTCCACGCTGGCCAGCAGCGGCGCATAGCTCGCCATCTGGACCACGTCGCCGTTGCGCTCCAGGCCGGTCATGAAGGCGGCTTCAGCCAGGGCTCCCTGCCAGTTGTTGCGATTGTCGGGGCTGGTGGTGCCTTTGGTCTGCGCCGCGTATTCGCCGGCAAAGACCTTGGGGCCGGAGCGGTCGTAGTGGTCGTACCGGCCGCTGTTGTTCAGGAACCATTCCGGATTCATGTAGTAGTGCTCATCCACAATATCCGCGTGAAGACTGCGCCAGTTGGCCCAACTGCTGTCAAACGTCTCGCCGTTGGGCGACGGCCCGGCGCTCACCACCAGCTCGATCTCCGGATGGCTCTCCTTCAACGCCTGCGCGAACAGCTTGTAGCGCTCCAGGTAGTGCGGTCCCCACTGCTCGTTGCCCACGCCGAGCATGGTCAAATGGAAGGGTTCGGGGTGCCCCATATCACTGCGCAGCTTGCCCCAGGGCGTGCTGATGGAGCCGTTGGCGAAGTCGATCAGATCGAGCGCGTCCTGGATGTACTCGTGCAGATCGCTCAGCGCCGCCGTTTCGTTCGAGTTGAACTGGCACGCCATCCCACAGTTGAGGATTGGCAAGGGCCTGGCGCCGATGTCTTCCGCAAGCTGGAAGTACTCATAGAAGCCCAGGCCAAAGGACTGAAAATAGTCCGGCGTGGGGCGATGGTCAAACTCGTCGCTCCAGCGGTTGACGATGGTCTGCCGCTCGGCGATGTCGCCAACGGTCGACTTCCAGCGGTATCGCGTGGCCAACTGCCGGCCCTCCACAATGCAGCCGCCGGGGAAGCGCAGGAAGCCGGGATGCAGATCCGCGAGCAACTGGACCAGATCAGTGCGCAGCCCGTTGGGGCGATGGTTCCAGGTGTCGACGGGGAACAGCGAGACCATGTCCAGATCGAGCGTTCCCGGCTCGTCAAAGAACAGGGTCAACTGCGCGTGGGCGGCTGTGGCGCTGACGCGGATCGCGATCTCGTAGCGCCTCCAGTGCTCATCGAAGCCTTCCAGTTTTCCGCTGCCTATTTCTTTGCCGGCAGCGTCGGTGATAGAGGCGCGAATTGACTTGGGGCCGCTACTCCGCGCCCAGGCTGAGAAGCGGTACTCCGCGCCCTCTCTGACGCCCATGCCGCGGAACCCAGCGTTGGTGAGCCCGAAGCCGGGGTCATAGTCGCGCACGCGCAGGAAGTGCGGATTGCTTGGATTGAGCGGCTGCTCGGTGTGGACGGCGATTTCGCCTCTGGGGCTGC
>JARLGE010000284.1 GCA_031296215.1 Occallatibacter sp. | reverse complement strand
GCGCTCGCTCCATCCAGAACCACGCGGGTCTGCTGCGCGTTGGCTGCCGCAGCGGAGAGCCACAAGGCCAGCACGCAACTTGCAATGAATCTGCATCGACTCGTTCTTTTGCCTCGCTCCAAAACTCCCCAGCCTTCGTGCATCTCGCTTCTCCTGCGCCCGGCCCGCGCACAATTCTCTTCGGAACTATACCACCGCAAACAGAAACCGGTCCGGGCACACGTTACCGGGGCGGTCTTTCTCTCAACGGTCGATGGCGGGCTTCACTTGGAGAGAATTTCGAAAATGTCTCGGCAACTGTTGATTGTGACCGCGCAGGGGCTATTGGTTCCTGCATTGATAATGTTCTGGCGCCGTTCCTACGGGACTCCGTAACGAGCTTGTGGAATCCCTTTTCCCCACGCTGAAGCGCGGGGCTAACCAACTGTGCGTCTCCGGCGCGTATGTGAGGACAGCACTTATGCAGTCCTCAATAAAGGCCAACGTTTTTGAGCCCTTTTCGGCACGCGACCCAGAGGGTGCCCCGGTCGTGCCCTGACACGAGGTGGATTTTTCCGACGCTCTCTACTCGATCTGCGGGAGTCGCACGCGTCGTTATAAAATTGAGCCACATCGGAGGAACGAGGGCGCAGAGCGCGTCGTTTCCGTCGTCCCCACCCCAGCGCCTCCTAGAATTGCAGTTGTATTTGCTTTCAGGCGGATGAAAGGTGCAACGACCCGGGCCTAAAGGCCCCAATATTCGGGCCCATTTTCAGGGGGTTAAAACCCCCTGCTCCCTCCGCAAGCGCCATCTTCAACCGTAATGCTAGGGGCGAAAGGAACACCGCGCATGTTGAAAGGCAGGTTTCCAGAATTCAGAGCGGCTGCCGTCACCTGCGCCGTTTTCAGCGTCTGCTGCGCAACCGCTCAAGCGCAGCAGCCCAGGCAATACACCGTCGAGGACTACGCCGCGGCCGAGCGGTTCATGGGCTACAACATCAACCCCCTCGCCAACCAGGGAATCGTCAAGGCGCAATGGATGGATGACGGGCGGTTCTGGTACCGCGACGCGGACGCGAGCGGCGTGACCTACGTTCTGGTCGATCCGGTCAAGGGCATGCGCACGCCGGCCTTCGATCAGGCAAAGCTGGCCGCGGCGCTCAAAGAAGCCTCGGGCGGCACATTCAAGGACGACGCACGGCACCTGCAAGTTAGCAATCTCGCGCTGTCGGACGGCGATCGCGTGCTGACGCTGACCTCCTCCGGCGCCGCCTACCGCTGCGAAGTCGGCGCGCAGCCCGAATCGTGCAAGCGGCTCTTCTCCACCAGCGACGCTTCGCATGGGCCGGACCACGCCGACAAGCGGCCGCCGCTCACGCTTTCGCCGAATCGCAAGCTCGGCGCATTCATCCGCGACTGGAACCTGTGGGTGAGGGATTTGTCGACCGCCGCGGAGACGCAATTGACCACCGATGGAGTCAAGGACTACGGCTACGCGACCGACAACGCCGGCTGGCAACACTCCGATCGGGCCATCCTGCTGTGGTCGCCGGACTCGACCAGGATCGCCACTTTCCAGCAGGACCAGCGCAAGACGGGCGAGATGTACCTGGTTCCGGTGACGAACACACATCCCAAGCTGCAGGCCTGGAGGTATCCGCTAGTGGGCGACAAGGATGTGACCATGATCGAGCGCGTCGTCATCGACGTGGCTTCGCGCAAGTTGGTGCGGCTGAAGATGGGGCCCGATCAGCACCGATCGACGATTTGCGACGACGTGGCCTGCCACGGCAGCGACTGGAGCGACGTTGAATGGAGCCCGGACGATGCGCACCTGGCCTTCGTTTCCACCTCGCGCGACCACAAACAGGAGTGGCTGCGGGTTGCCGACACGGCGACGGGCGAGGTGCGCGAGGTGATGAGCGAGACGGCGGCGAAGTTTTTCGAGAGCGGCAACGGCAAGGTCAACTGGCATTCTCTGCCCGCGTCGAACGAGATTCTGTGGTTCAGCGAGCGCGACGACTGGGGCAATCTGTATCTCTACGACCTGGGGACCGGCCAGCTCAAAAACCAGATCACGCATGGGCCCGGGAATGTGACCCAGGTACTTTCCGTGGACGAGAAGACGCGCACCATCTACTTCGTGGGCGTGGGCAAGGAGGCGGAGCGCGATCCTTACTTCCAGCATTTCTACAGCGTGCATTTCGACGGCACGGGCCTGAAGCTGCTGACCCCGGAGAACGCCGACCACAGCATCAAGGTCTCGCCCGACGGCCGTTTTTTTGTCGATTCGTATTCGACGCCCACCGAGCCGCAGGTCACCGTTGTGCGCGCCAGCGACGGCAAAGCGGTGATGGAGGTGGCCAGGCAGGATATTGCGAAGCTGCTGGCAGCCGGCTGGGTGGCTCCCACGCCCATCAAGGTGAGGGCGCGCGACGGCAAGACGGACCTCTACGGGCTGATGTTCAAGCCTTCCCACTTCGACGCCGCAAAGAAGTACCCCATCGTCAACTCTGTGTACCCAGGGCCGCAGACCGGCTCCTGCGGAAGCCGCGAGTTCAAGGCCGCCCATGGGGACTTGCAGGCGCTTGCGGAGCTGGGATTCGTGGTGGTGTGCATCGACGGCATGGGCACGCCCTGGCGCTCAAAAACCTTTCACGAGGCCTACTACGGCAATCTTGGCGACAACACCATTCCCGACCAGGTGAGCGGCATGAAAGATTTGGCCGCGCAGTATCCGTTCATCGATCTGGATCGGGCCGGCATGTACGGGCACTCCGGCGGCGGCAATGCAACCGCCGCGGCCTTGTTCCACTATCCCGACTTCTTCAAGGTGGGCATCGCCGAAAGCGGCAACCACGACGAGCGCGACTACGAAGACGACTGGGCCGAGAAGTGGGCCGGCATTGAAGTGAAGAACCCGGACGGCACCAGCAACTACGATTCGCAGGCAAATCAGAACTACGCCGGCAACCTGAAGGGGCACCTGCTGCTGGCGCACGGCACCATGGACGACAACGTTCCGCCCAGCCAGACGCTGCTGGTGGTGGATGCGCTGATCAAGGCCAACAAGGACTTCGACCTGCTGCTCATTCCCGGCGTTGCCCATGGCTACGGCCCGGCCTCGCAATACATGACCCGCCGCCGCTGGGACTACTTCGTGCGCTATCTTGCCGGCGGCGTTCCGCCGGCCGAGTACGCTATGAAGCCCTTCTCCCAAGTCCAGGCCGCGATGCACAACGGCCCCTGCGACCCTGGCACAGTGGATGACGAAGACGCAGACGGCGGCTGCGAGCCCTGAGCCGGCCGTGCGTTCGCCATGGTGGAGTCTGAGCGTTTCGTTTCGGGACAGACTCCAGCGCGCCAAGCTTTTGACTGCGCAAGACAGAGACGTGCGGACCTTGTGCGCGGGAGAATTCGAGTCATTCGTGATTCTTCATTGAATTGCTGCTCTGATTGGCGCACTTATGCTGTACTCGATCAGGACGCAGGCAACGCCGGCTTCGGGAGGCGCAGGCCCAGGCTGATCCCGGAATGGAACCGCTGATCGGCCAGGGCGATGGTTTCGTGTTCGGCGACCGATCCTGAGCCTATAATTTCCGCTAATCAAGGCATCTTGAGGGGTGGTTCAGGGACCACCGCGAAGGGCCGCGGCGCCGCCTGGCAGCGGGCCTGGGTGCGGCGGTTTGGCTTTTTTCCGGCCGTGCAGATACGCCAGGGGAAGAACTCCGAGGAAACAAATCTCCGGCTTTTGCCGACCACAAAGGCAAGGCAGCTTTGCGGGGGGGGGGAAGACTTTTGAATTCTCCCCATCGACTCGAATCTCCGCTCCGTTTTCGGCTCTTGGCGCGGCGCATTTCCCTGTTGATTCCCCACCAGCCGGAGCGACACCTCCCGCACCAATGGACGCAAAGGGAAGCTGAACATGCAGGAATCGAGAACACAGATCACGCGCCATGGAGGAACCGCATGAGCCCACCATCCGTCAGCTCCCCGTCCCGTCCGCACACTGCCGGGCGGAGATGGAAGGCGAAAGAGACAGCGAGATTGTCCGAGGCCAGGGTGAGGCGGAGCGAGCAGTTCTACGAGTCCGCCATGGAGTCGGCCCACGTGGGCATCTGGGATCTGGACCTGATCGATCTGACCGTAAATCGAACCCTGGAGCAAGACCGCATCTTCGGCTACCAGTCGCCGCTGCCCAGGTGGACCTACCAGATCTTCCTGGAGCACGTGATCCCGGAGGATCGCGCCGAGGTGGACCGGCTGTTCAAAGCGAGTATTGCGGAGCAGACGGAGTGGAATTTCCAGTGCCGCATTCGCCGCGCCGATGGCGAGACGCGCTGGATACGCATCTCCGGCGGGCATCAGCTGGACAGTAGAGGCGCGGCATCCCGGATGGCGGGAATTGTGCAGGACATCACCGAGCGCCGGCAGGAACAGAAGGCGCTGAGAGAAACGCAGGAGCAGTTGCGGCTGTTTGTGGAACATTCACCGGCCGCACTGGCCATGTTCGACAAAGGGCTGCGCACCCTTCACGTAAGCCGCCGCTGGATGACCGACTATGGCCTCGGCGACCGGGATCTGCGCGGCCTGTGGCTTTACGATGTGCTTCCCGACCTGCCCGACAAATGGAAGGAGTCGCATCGCCGCGCGCTGGCCGGTGAGGTGGTCAGAAACGAAGCCGAACTATTCCGGGGGGCCGACGGCACAGAGCAGTTTGTACGCTCCGAGCTGCGTCCCTGGCACGACGATGAAGGAGGGATCGGAGGCATCCTCATCTTTTCAGAAGATGTGACCGAGCGCAAGAAGGCGGAGGCGGAATTGCTTCGGCATACAAAAGCACTGGAGCGCAGCAACCAGGAACTTGACGCCTTTGCCTACGCGGCTTCGCACGACCTGAAAGCACCGCTGAGGGTGATCCGCAATACCTCCCTGTGGCTGGAAGAGGATCTGGCGCAGCACCTGACCCCGGACAGCCTGGAGAACATGCAGTTGCTGCGCAGCCGGGTGCGGCGCATGGAGCGGCTGCTGGAAGACCTGCTGGAGTACTCGCGCATCGGCAGGGATCTGGAAACACGCCCGCCCGAAGCCATCTCCGGGGCCGCTCTGATGGCCGACATCATCGGTCTGGTTGCGCCTCCGGAAGGCTTTACCGTGGCCGTGGATCCATCCGTCGCGGCCATCAAGGCTTACCGCATGCCGCTGCACCAGGTTCTGGTGAACCTGATCTCGAACGCCATCAAGCACCACGACAAGAAGACCGGCCGCATCGAGGTTTCCGTCGAAGATCTGGGCACGAGGCTCCGCTTCAGCGTCAAGGACGACGGGCCCGGCATCTCGCCGCAATTCCACGAGCAGATCTTCAAGATGTTCCAGACGCTGAGGCCTCGCGACCAAGTGGAAGGCAGCGGGCTGGGCCTGGCTATCGTGCGCAAGCACGTGGAATCGCTGGGCGGGGCCATCAAGCTCGAGTCGGCGGTGGGCCAGGGCAGCAACTTCAGCTTCACATGGCCCAAGGGGGAGTTCCTCACACAGCACTCGAAGGCGCAATTGAAGCGCAAGGGAGGAACCGCATGAGCTGGCCACTGCAACCGGCTCACCAACCCATCCGCATTCTGCTGGTCGAAGACGATGACGGCGAGGCCAAGGCGGTGCAGCGCGCCTTCCTCAAGGCCCGCATCGCCAACCCCATCGTGCGGGCTCTGGACGGCATCGAGGCGCTGGAAATCCTGCGCGGGAGCGAGCGGCGGCCGCGCCTGGAAAAGCCTTATATGCTGCTGATCGACCTGAACATGCCGCGCATGGGTGGCATTCCACTGGCCACCGCAATCCGTGAGGACCCCGAATTGCGCGATGCGATAATCTTCATCCTTACCACATCGAACCGGGTCGAGGACAAAGAGGCTGCCCACTTGTTGAACGTAGCCGGGTTCATCCTCAAGGAGAACGTGGCGGAAGATTTTCTTCAGCTTTTCAACCTCGTCGATTGCTACTGGCGCATCGTGGAGATGCCATGAACGGAGCATCCATTTCGAATCGGAAGATGGACGGCCAGGCGGCGCAGATTCTGATCATCGACGACGATGAGGGCGATCGCAAGCAGATCCGGCGCGCCATCCGGCAATCCGGGATGAAGGCCGCATGCGTGGAGACCTGCAGCATCAAGGAGGCGCTCTCGGCCTGCGAGCGATGCGAGTTCGATTGCGCCATCGTCGACTACTGGCTGCCGGGAGAGGACGGGCTGGAGGGCATCACCGCCCTGCAGCAGAAGCTCCCCTTCGTGGCCATCATCATGTCCACCGGGCATGGCGATGAGATTGTTGCCGTCGAGGCGATGAGGCGCGGCGCGGCGGATTACATCTCCAAGGCGCTGGTCAATGCGGTATCCATCCGCATCGCCATTACCAGAGCCCTGGAGAAGTCGATCTTGCAGCGCAAGGTCTGGGAGCAGCAGAATGAGCTGGAGAACTTTGCGCGGGTGCTGGCTCACGACCTGATATCGCCCGCGGCCTCCGTCCAGACCTTCGCGCGCCGGATTGCCGAAAGGCTCCAGGAGGGGAGCCCGGAAAAGGCCTTGCAGTACGCCGACTATGTGATCCAGACGGCCGAGCGCATGAGCAGGCTGATCGGCACCCTGCACCAATACACCCAGGCCGACGCCCAGGTCACCTTCGACGCCGTGGACCTGAACCAGGCCCTCAACGAAGCGCAGGCCAACCTGCAGAACCTGATTCAGGCACAAGGCTCGGTGGTGACCTCGAAGACCTTGCCGACCGTGTTCGGCAACGCGCCCCTGCTGATCCAGCTTTTGCAGAACCTGATTGGCAACGGCATCAAATACTGCGACGATCCGGTGGCCCGTATCCAGGTCGAGGCATCGGAAAAGGATGAAAACACCTGGCTGATTTCGGTGACGGACAACGGTATCGGCATCCCCAAGGCGGAGCAGAAGACGGTGTTCGAACCCTTTGTGCGCGCCAGTACCGCCAGGAAGCGCGAGGGAACGGGTCTGGGCCTGGCCACCTGCAAGAAGATCATCGAGCGCCACGGCGGCGCCATCTGGTGCGAATCCACGCCAGGTGCAAGCACGACCCTTTTCTTTACTCTTCCGGGAGTCGATCGCGCCGCTTGCAGCAGCCCGGAGCCGGGTCCGCCGGCGGAGTCCTGCGTCGATGCTCAACCTGCCCGTCGTTGATGAGGGGGCCATCCTTTTACGATGGCGCAACCTCACCAGGCGGATTGGAAGTTGCCTTCTTTCCGCCTGAAGGGGCCGGTGCGCCTGTATGCTGTTTCTGCCGAGTGATGCGGGAGGGGAAGACTCCTGCAACGCGGAGAGGCGGGGTGGTATGGCGGAGAACAATTTGCGCGTAGGCCTGTGCGGCATTGGCCTGGATGCATACTGGCCGCAGTTTCCGGGTCTGAGGGCGCGGCTGGAAGGCTATGTGCGCCAGGTGGGCGAGCGGCTGGAGAAGTCCGGCGCGGCGGTGGAGCGCCTGGGCCTGGTGGACACGCCCGAGGCAGGCCGGGACGCGGGCCATCGCTGCCGGCGCGCCGACGCCGATCTGCTGGTCATTTACCTGACCACCTACGCCCTCTCCAGCTCTGTGTTGCCGATGGTGCAGCGCGCCGGAGTGCCGGCGCTGGTGCTGAATCTGCAGCCCACAGCGGCCATCGACTACGAGGCTTTCAATCGCCTGCCCAATCGCACCGCCATGACCGGCGAATGGCTGGCTTACTGCTCGGCTTGTTCGGCGCCAGAGATCGCCAACGTGCTGCTGCGCGCCGGCCTTCCCTTCCACCAGGTGACCGGCGTGCTGGGCGATGCGGCCACGTGGGCCGAGATCGACGAGTGGATCGAGGCGGCGCGGGTGAAGAAGGCGCTGGCCGACAACCGTCTGGGATTGCTGGGTCACTACTACAACGGGATGCTCGACATCGCCACCGATCTGACCCAGGTGGCGATCACCTTCGGCAGCCACATGGAACAGCTCGAGGTGGACGAGTTGAGCGCGCTGCGCGGTGCGGTGAGCGATGCCGAGATTGGCCGGCGGGTTGCCGAGTTCCATTCCATCTTCGAGGTGCAGCCCGATTGCGCAGGGGAAGAATTGGCGCGCGCGGCGCGGACCTCGGTGGCTCTGGACCGGCTCGTCGACCGCCATCAACTCAGCTCGCTGGCCTACTACGCCATGGGCAGCGGCGTCGAGGAGAACGAAGACACCCTGAGCTCGATGATTCTGGGCACGTCGCTGTTGACGGCGCGCGGGGTTCCGGTGGCGGGCGAGTACGAAGTGAAGAACGCGCTGGCCATGAAGATCATGGACTCTTTGGGTGCGGGCGGTTCGTTCACCGAGTACTATGCCCTGGACCTGAAGGCCGATCACGTGCTGATGGGCCACGACGGGCCGGGCCACGTGGCCATTGCCGAGGGCCGGGCCAAGGTGCGGCCGCTCGAGGTCTACCACGGCAAGGTGGGCCGGGGGCTCTCCGTGGAGATGAGCGTCCAGCACGGTCCGGTGACCCTGCTGGCCGTGGCCGAAGACGCGACGCATGGATTCAAGCTGCTGGCCGCTGAAGGCGAAAGCGTCCCTGGTCCGGTGCTGGCCATCGGCAACACCAACAGCCACTATCGCTTTCCGCTCGGCGCGCGCGGCTTTGTCGAAGCCTGGAATGCGCAAGGACCGGCACACCACTGCGCTATCGGAGTCGGCCATATTGCGGGGAAGCTGCGCAAGCTGGCGCAGCTGATGGGGCTCGATCTTGTCCAAGTGTGCTAGAGCGCCCTGGTGCGTTGGAATGCGCCGGGACACTGCGGTGGAGTGTGTCCGGGTGAGAAAATGCATTCGACCGCTACCCACGATCCCTCGATGAACAACAACGGCGCAGTGCAAAAAACGGAGATCGATTCGCGCGATTGGCGGCCTTCGGCAAACCCATGGACGATCGCCGCATCGGTGATGCTGGCTACGTTCATGGTGGTGCTCGACTCTTCGGTAGCCAACGTTGCCTTGCCGCACATCGCCGGGAATCTCTCCGCTTCCACCGACGAGTCAACCTGGGTTCTCACCAGCTATCTGGTCTCCAACGCCATCATGCTGCCCGCCTCGGGGTGGATTGCGCGGCGCATCGGGCGCAAGCGCCTGTTGATGCTCTCCATCGTTCTGTTCACCCTCGCTTCCCTGCTCTGTGGCATGGCGCTGAGCATGCCCATGCTGATTGTGGCGCGCGTGCTTCAAGGCGTGGGCGGCGGCGGCATGCAGCCCCTGGCGCAGTCCATCCTGCTGGAGAGCTTTCCTCCCGAAAAGCACGGCACGGCCATGGCCGTGTACGGCATGGGAATCGTGGTTGCGCCGGTGATAGGACCCACGCTGGGCGGGTGGATTACCGACAGCTACTCGTGGCGCTGGATCTTCTACATCAATCTTCCCGTCGGCCTGCTCGCTCTGTTTATGGCCAACCTCTTCCTTGAAGACCCTCCCTACCTGCGCAAGGCATTTCACGGGAAGATCGACTACCTCGGCTTCAGCTTCATGGCGGTCTGGCTGGGCACGCTGCAACTGGTGCTGGACAAGGGACAGGAGTCGGACTGGTTCGCGGCCGATTGGATCCGCTGGACGGCTGCCGCTTCCGTGATTGCGCTGATCGGCTTTGTCCTGCGCGAGTTCCTGAGCCGCGATCCGATTGTGCAACTGCGCGTGCTCGCCGACCGCAATTTTGCCGTGGGAACGTTGATCACCGGCATATTCGGCTTCGCGCTTTATGGCGTCACGGCTCTGCTGCCGTTGTTCCTGCAAACCGTGATGGGGTATTCAGCCCTGGACAGCGGCCTGGCCGTCAGCCCGCGCGGCATCGGCTCGATCGTCTCCATGCTGGTGGTGGGAGCACTGATCAATCGCGTCGATGGCCGCATCCTGCTTGGCGGCGGCTTTCTGTTGCTCAGCTATTCCACTTTCCTGCTGAGCCGGATCAATCTCGATATCGGAATGAGCTCCGTGGTCTGGCCCAACGTGATGAACGGGTTTGCCGGCGGCTTCGTCTTTGTGCCCCTCACCACCATGACCATGAGCCGCCTGCGCAAGGAGCAGATGGGAAACGCCGCCGGCATTTACAACCTAATGCGCAACATCGGCGGGAGCATCGGCATCGCCTGCGTCACCACCATGCTGGTGCGCGGCTCCCAGACCCACCAGAGTTACCTGGCTGCCAACCTCACAGCCACAAATGCCAGCACGGCTCGAGTTCTGGAGGGACTGCGGGCAAAGTTGCAAATCGCCGGAGCCAGCCAGCACACAGCCTGGCTCGAGTCTCTCGGCGCGCTTTACCGTAGCGTGCTACAGCAAGCGTCGTTGCTGGCTTATGCGGATAACTTCCGCTTCATGGCATTTCTCATGCTGCTCTGCATTCCGTTGGTGTGGTTCTTTCAACGTCTGCGCCATCGCACGCGCGACCGCGTCGATGCGGACCTCGGCGAGGCCTTTGAGGGCAATGACATCCGGACTGAAGGCGAAACGCACTGAGCAGATTGGGGTGCCAGCGCATTGGCGAAGACCGCCGACCCGAAGGGAGCCGGCCACAATCGGGATAGGGGGAGCGGTTGCCCGCTCTCCCCTCCCACACCACCCGGCATGCGGGTCCGCACCGGGCGGTTCGAGAAGTTGAGGTTTACCCCGTGCTCCTTGTGTGAGGGCGCGGGCGTCGGTCTTCATCACTGC
>JARLGE010000283.1 GCA_031296215.1 Occallatibacter sp. | reverse complement strand
GGGGGAGATCATTGGGGCTCAGGGCCAAGATCGAGGGCGAATGCCAAAGCGCGATTGAATTCGGTCAGCTTGGCCCCGGAGAGAGACCCGACATATTGCGTCAGCGCCGATTTTGGAATGCTCGTCAGGCCATCGCACCAAATCCAGCAATCATGCTTCATGCCCTGGTCAATTCCGATGCTCACTTGCGTTGAAGCGCCCTGTCCGTTGGTGAATATAGGCGCGCAGATCACGGTTGAAAACCCCGAGTCGATCACGGATTGGCGGCCTGCGACGGCGAACGAGCGGAACTTCTTCGGATCTCCCGGCGGCTGATGCACACGATAGAGATCGCCTCGACGCATACAGCCTCACTCGGTCCCAGAATAGTCGATGGGTGCCTGATAGCGGAGCACGTCTTCCATCTCGCGATTGAAGTAGTCGGCGCTATCATTCAGGATTTGAAGGTCGCGCTCGTAAATGGCCTGGCGGGCTTCGTCCCGGAGGTGGTCGCTCAGCACTTTTTCAATATAGGCCGAGCGGGAGGCGTGCTCGCCGATCAGCTTGTCAATTTGGACAAGCAGAGGAATGGAGAGAGTGATCGAGGTCTTCGCCTTGGTAATACTCCGATTCATACCACCTTTATACCACCTTTCGAGTCCCAAATCCTATTCGAGTCAATCCGCCGCATTCGGGTTCGCTGAATTTCCCGATAGTTTCGGGTAATGACCGGCCTGAATCGCTATTGCGAGTTGTTCTTCAGTGAGCTCAAGGCAACAACCCATGCAGTGATAGGGGGGTTGATGAGCGCATCCACAAGGCTCCCAGTCAGAACAGCTGCATGTCCTGCCGACCGGACTACCAGAGGCAGGAGCGTCGGGTGGCTGATTTTGTTTCATTTGCGCGGAACCGGCACGGCGGCGATGACGTCGGTGAGGACGCGGTCGGCGTCGAAGCCTTCCAGCTCGGCTTCGGGTTTGAGCATCACGCGATGACGCAGGACTGGGAGCACGGCGCGCTTGACGTCGTCGGGGACCAGGTAGTCGCGGCCGTCGAAGGCGGCGGCGGCCTGGGCTACAAGCATGAGGCTGAGGGCGGCGCGGGGGCTGGCGCCGAGCAGCAGCGTGGGCCACTCGCGGGTGCGGCGGGTGAGCGCGAGGATGTAGGTGTAAAGCTCGGGCTCGATGCGGATGGAGCGGACCTCGGCGGTGGCGCGGGCGAGAAGGCCTGCCGGAATGGGCGTGAGCTGTGCGTCTTCGAGCAGGCCCGCGCCAGAGCCGGCGTGGTGGCGCTCCAGGATTTTGAGCTCGTCTTGTTCGCTTGGATAGGCGACGCGAATCTTCAGCAGGAAGCGGTCGAGCTGGGCTTCGGGCAGAGGATAGGTGCCCTCGAAGTCGACCGGGTTCTGGGTGGCGAAGACGGTGAACCAGGCGGGCAAGGGCCGGCGCACGCCGTCGGAGGTGACCTGGCGCTCTTCCATGCACTCGAGCAGCGCGGCCTGGGTGCGCGGAGGCATGCGGTTGATCTCGTCGACCAGAAGCAGGTCCGTGAAGACGGGGCCGGCGTGGAAGGTAAAGGTGTCCGAGCCGGGGCGCAGGATGGTGGTGCCAAGGATGTCGGCGGGCATGAGGTCGGGCGTGGCCTGCACGCGCTGGAAGCCGATGCCGAGTAGACGGCCGAGCGCCTTGACGATCAGCGTCTTGGCGATGCCGGGCACGCCTTCGAGCAGCGCATGGCCCTGGCAGAGCACGGCGATCAGCACTTCCTCCACCACTTCCGACTGGCCGGCGATCACGCGGCCCAGCTCCTGGCGGGCGTGAGCGATGAGCTGGTTGGTGGCGGTAAGCCGCGATCCGTCTTGCTGCGGCTCCTGTGTCGCCGAATCAACCGGGTTCTGGGTCGGGTCCTGGGTCGGGTTCTGGGTCGGGTTCTGGTTCGGGTTCTGGGTGGTGGGCACGTTTGGA
Organism: Occallatibacter sp.; assembly: GCA_031296215.1. GTDB lineage: Bacteria > Acidobacteriota > Terriglobia > Terriglobales > Acidobacteriaceae > Telmatobacter. Next base: position 2,869 of record JARLGE010000283.1, on the reverse strand, counting down.
TTGATTTCCTCGCTCATGAAGCCCTTTCCTGCTTGTTGGAGTGCAATTCCTTCGATGCTATCGGTCCGGCGCCGGGTTGGGCGGCGGCGTTTAACCGCTCCTGATGGCCATGCAGCTTCTGGATGAGCTTGAGCGCCTCGCGCGCGGTCACGGTCTCGCCCCAGGCGGCCTCTTCGCAGGCCTTCAAGTCCTCTTCCAGAGTTTCGTCTATTTGCGGGAAGCGGCGGCGTAGCAAGGCGGCCAGCTCGGAGGCGTTCATCTGTTTGCCGCGCAGGCCCGAGAGGCGCAAAACGTGGCGGCGGAAGCGCTCGAGCGCGATGGCCACGGCGGTCGAGGCTGCGCCGGCGTTGCGGTAGAGCGAGCCCAGCGCGTCAAGGAACTCGATGGGCGTGGCGCGCGCGGCGGCGGGAAATTCGCGCACGGGGCCCGAGCGGCGGCTGAAGCTGAGCACCACAAGCAGCGCCAGCGCGGCCAGGCCGCTCCAGAGCAGGGTCCATGAGGGGCCGGAGGCGTAGCTCCAGGCGGTGCGAATCTCCCCGTGCAGCGACTCGTCCCAATAGAAGTGGTGGCCCGCGCGTGGCCCCAGCGAGTTGAGCAGCAGGTCAAGATCGTTGGCCCTGGCAAGTGACCCGTTTTCGAGAGGCGTGGAACTGGCCCACCAGACGGCGTGGCCCTTGCCCCAGTCGTACTCGACAACCGCGGGCTGGCCGGCGCAGCTGTAGTTGACGCGGTGGGCGGGGTTGCCCGGCTTCCACTGCGCCTCGGGAACCATCCACACCTCGCCCGTCGAGGCGAGTGGATCGAGGCCTTCGGGCTCCAGCTTGCAGGCGGCGAAGTTGAAGGTGTCGGGGGTTGCGCCGGCCTCGCCCGGCAGCAGGAACGCGCCCCAGAAGCCGGTCGCGAGGACGCGGCCCCCGCGCTCCAGAATCTGGCGCACCGCCTTCAGGTTGGCCGGCTCGCGGGTCATGGGTTCGGCAAAGATTACAACGGTGTCTGGCCCGGCGGTGGCGGCAAGCTCGGCGAGCGGGCGCTCCCAGCGTTCAATCGGATAATTGGAGCGGAGCAGCGTTTCATAGGCCGCGCGCGCGCCGTGCTGACCGGAGAGATAGGTGGAGGGCAGCGGGTTGTTGTTATTGTTGGCGCCGGGCAGCAGAAAGCCAACGGCTATGGAAAGCGCGAGGCCGATGGCGACGCACCAGAGCAGCAGGCGACGGTCCTTGGGGTCGAGCGAGGAGAAGAACTTCATTGCGGCGCGCCTCTTCTGGGTCCGGGAGGGGAGGCCATTGTGCCAGAGCCTTCCTTTTGTGCTCGCAATCGATCTGCTCTGCGGCGGAGTTCGAAAAGAAGACCTGAGGAGGACCAAATCATGCCCATCGCCCATCCCAATTTGCGCGAGAAGTGACTCGTGCCAAATCCGAGCATCAACCAACCCACCGCTCCGGCCAACCAAAGGAGCCAGCGAACCACACGGAACCACTTGCTAGCCAACCACGAAACAGAAGTCATTGCGGCGCGCCTCTTCTGGCCGCTGTTCCGCCATCGATCAGCGCGGAGGCGATCTGCTCGGCCCGTTGGTAGTCGCTCTCGGCGGCGGCACGGCCGCCGTACCAGACGCGCTCAAAGCTGCCGGTGAGGAGGGCGAGGCCGGGGCGGCGGGGGTCTTCAGGGGCTACAAGGGCCAGATACTCGCGCGGGGTGCGGGCGCGGTCGGCGGGCCACAGGCGCTTGGACTCGAGGCGCGAGATGGCCGCCCAGTAGAGGAAGTGAATGGCCTCGCGCCACAGGCCCGCCTGGGCGGCGCGGCGCGCGTCTTCCAGCCACAGTTGCCAGGGGATGGCGGAGGCCGAGCCGGGGGCCGGGCCACGCTCCTCCGGAACCAGCCGCACGCGCCAGCGGCGCTCCAGTTGCAGCAGGCCCCACACCAGGCCGACGCAAACGGCCAGAATGAATCCCCACACCAGCACGCGGCCCAGCCAGGGCGCACGGGCGCTGGCGCTGACGATGCTTTCTAGCACGTGGTTGAGCCAGTTGCCCACTTTCTCGAGAGCCGAGTCCCGGGGCGTGATCTCTTCCAGGTCGCGATACTCGCGGCCCGCAAGCACCTGCTTCATTACGGCGCGTTCCTGACTGTGATCGGCGCTGTGATCGGCGGCAGGCAGGGCCGCGGCGTCGGCCTGCGCCAGGTCGTTGGAGAGGCGCGTCGCGGCGCTCTTCAGCAGCTCGGTGGTGGCGGGCGGCAGGGGGCGCACGTTCTCCCACTGGTTCGCTTCCGGGGCGGCGGGAGCGGGTTTGGGAGAGGGCAGGGGTTTTGAGGCAGGCGCGGCGGCGTCCTTGTCCTGGGCCTTCGAGAGCAGCACGCGCAGCCAGCCGTAGCGCACCAGGCGGCGTTCGGAACTTTGCCCTGGCGGAAGCGGGACCTGGTCGTCCGGCCCCACCTGCGAGGGGTCGCAGGTCTGCACGTCCCGCCCCTTGGCGCAGGCGTCAACCAATGCGGCCAGGACGCGCAGGTGAGCGCGGTAGTCGTCGAGCGATGCGTCGCGCGGCTGGATCGACTGCGGAACCGAGGGAGCCACGACGACCTGCGCTTCGGCGCGCAGCGGCGCAACGGCCAGCGCGGCAGCCACGGCAACAGCCGACCATCCCGTCCGTCTGCTCACGCCTGACCCTCCTCGGGCGTTGTGTTCCCCGTCGGCTCGCCGCCGTTTGGCGGGGTTACCGTCGCGTTCAATCCGGCTGCGTCCATCATGCGCTCGATGTCAAACCCTTCCTTGCGTATGCGCTGATCATAGTAGAGCAGCGTGAGCACGATGGCGCTGTAGGGTGTAAACACCAGGTCCGTGAGCAGGGCTACCACCCCGTTGGCGCCGGC
>JARLGE010000282.1 GCA_031296215.1 Occallatibacter sp. | reverse complement strand
AGTGATTCTTGGAAGGCGATGTGTTGGAAATGGCATCAGATGTCCGCATTGGCGGAACGGTCCGGAAGTGGCGAGGTGAAGCCAAGTCTGTTCCGGGCAGTGATGAAGACCGACGCCCGCGCCCTCACACAAGGAGCACGGGGTAAACCTCAACTTCTCGAACTGCCCGGTGCGGACCCGCATGCCGGGTGGTGTGGGAGGGGAGAGCGGGCAACCGCTCCCCCCTATCCCGATTGTGCGGCGCGACTGAGTTCCTGCCCTCAAAAGAAGCCAGTCTGCGCGGAGGGTGCAAGTTATTGGTTCCGCAAGAAGACTGTTTGGGGTGGATTTCGATCCGTCCCTACGGGACGGAAGGTCTTTTGTTCAACCCTAGCCCAGGACCGCGCTGCGCTTGTCCTGGGCTGTTTTCACTCTCTCCCTCTGGGAGAGTGGACGCTGGCTGTTTCATCCAACCGCGGGTCGGCAACGCCGGTGGGGGACTGGGAAGAAACAGAGTTTGCAGTGGGTCGGAAGCCGCGCCATCGTGATGACAAAGCGGCTTGGATTTTTGGGAATGAAAGTCAGCAAGTTAGCGGGGGCATTGGCGGGCTCAGGCTTCATGCCTTCGCGGATCGGCGCAGCCGGTGGGGGACTGATCCAAGACATTCAAGAGCCGCAGACCGTGTACGCTTCTCGATGCGTGTAAAGCCGAGACCTACTACCCGTCCCAGCCCCAATTCCGACCTCCAAAAGATAAGAGTGAGCCTTCAGGCAGGCGCTCGGCGGTGGACACGGCGATTCAAAGCGGAGGGGGCAAAGACTCTGGCGAGGATGGGAAAGAGGAGGGGAAGGCGCGGGCTACCTGGCGCCGGCGCCTTCGCGGAGAATCTGGTCGGCCAGGTAGTTGTGGACCTTGGCATCGTCGCGCAGGACCTCGAAGTAAGCCTCCTTGAGCAGTTGCGCGTGACCGTCGCGGAGGCTTTGGCGAATGGCGGCCTGCACGCGCACGTCGTTCAGCGTCCGCTGTCCGGCGGCTTCCTTCGAGATCAGCTTGTAGATGGCGTAACTGACCGTCTTGCGGTTGGGGAGGCTCCCAGCGGCGTTGGAGGGAAGGGCCTCGGTATACTGACCCGGCTTGAGCCTGGTGATGGCCTCGTACACTTCGGGGCTGGCGCCGTCGTGCAACTGGGACTCGGTCACAAGGCCCATGTCGCCGCCATTCGATGCGAAGTTGTCCTCGGAAAAATTCGCGGCCAATACGCCGAAATCCTCGCCGTTTTCAAGCTTCTGGCGCAGCGCCTGGATCTTGTTCTTCGCGTCCGCATCGCCGGAAGCCTTGTTGTTCTGCAGGTTGGTCGTTTTTTGTGAAGGCGCGTTGGTCACCACAATGCGGGCCAGGTTGTATTTCGGCTCAATGAAGTCGAAGTCGGCCTTGTGGGCCTCGTAGTAGCCGGTGATCTCGGCATCGGTGATATTGATCTTGGAGTCGATCTCCTTATTGAGCAGCTTGTTCTCGGTGAGCTGATGGCGCATTTCGCTCTTCAGGGTGTCGAGGGTTTCATTGCGCTGTTTGAGCTGCTTGTCGAACTCCTCCTGGGTGTAGGGCGCCTTGACCTCGGTGAGCTTGGCGTTGACGTCTTCGTCGGAGGCGGTGACATTGAGCTTGGCGGCGCGCTGCTGGAGAATTTCCTCGTCGATCATCTGGCGCAGGATGGCAAGGCGGGCCAGGCTGGCCTGCTCCGGCGACGGCTCCTGGGGAGTCTCTCCCTGGCTGATCTTCCAGGCCTGGTACTTGCGATCCAGATCGGAGCGAAGAATTTCCTTGCCGTTGACGGTAGCCATCACGTCGGGCGCGGGGGAGCGGTGGCAGGCGGCCAGGCCAGCAAGGAGGAGGGTGCTCAACAGAGCGGCGCTCCACAGAGCCGGGCCAGCCGAACGCGCACAGGCCGGGAAAAACGATTCAACTTGCAACCTGATGTCTCCTATGGGGCACATGACGGCCCCTTGCATTCCCAACACATCACCGGCCTTTAAGGATAAATCCCCAAGGCAGGCAAACGAAAGCGGCGCATGGGGCTATTTTCCGCTGCCGGGCGTTGCGGGCGGTGGCGGCGGGGCCGGCGGCAGCGGGGCGGCAGGGGGCTGTTCGCCGGCCGCGCGCAAGGCGCGGTCGATGACCAACCATAGCTGCTCCTCGGGAATGGCCCCGTCCACGCGCTCGCCGTCGATGAAGAGGGCCGGGGCCGACTCGACCTTGAGGGCATCGGCTTCCTTGAGCGAGGCGTGCACCTCAGTCTCGTCCTGTCTGGCGAGGCAGGCATCGACCTTGTTCGCGTCGAGCTTGGCGACGGTGGCCTCCTGGCGGGCGATGCGGTCGAGCGCGTCAAAGCTCTTGGGCAGGTTGCGGTCCGGGCCGGTTACCTCCTGGGCGTGGCCGTGCAGGTAATCGACGTACCGCCAGTAGACATCGCCGCTCTGCGCGGCCAGGCAGTTGGCGTCAACGGCGGCGTGCATGGCCCAGGGGTGCATCTCCGGGGGCAGAGGGTTGTCCTTGTAGATGAAGCGGACCTGGTCCTTGTAGCGGGCGATGGTATCGGGAAACAGCGACTGGTGCATGCGCGAGCAGTAGGGGCATTCTAGGTCGTCGAAGTTGATGACGGTGACCTTGGCGGCGGGGTTGCCGCGGATGGGGCGGCCGGCTACGTCGATGGAGAAGACGGGGTCTTTGGCGAGGTCGAAGGTTTCGAGTTTGGCCAGGGTCTTTCCGTCGGCGGAGATGAGGAAGTTGACCACCTGGTTCTTGCCGTTACGGGAGAGCGTAATGGGCAGCGCGTCGTAGCCGGCAATCTGGCTGGCGGCGCGCACGCCGACCGCGACGTTGTAGTCCTGGGGGACGTTGAACTGCGAGCGCACCAGCACTTCGATGCGGCGGTTGACGAGGGCAGCGTCGAGCGCGCCGGGAGGTGGAGTGGCTGTCTGGGCCTTGCAGCCGGCGGCCAGGCAAAGCGCCAGCAGTCCGGCCATGCAATGGATGCGTGACACGTTAAAGTCCTCTCTCAAAAGGATACTCCAGCGGCGGGCTGAGGGAGCCGAGGTTCGCGCAGGGGCTATTCAGGTGGACGCGGAGGCGGGGGAAAGGCAACCGATCAGCGGGCGTGCGGAGTGATTTCCGGCGGGGCCATGGGCGGTGCGGGCAGGTGGATGGGCCGGCCCCTCAGGGCTAAAGAGCCTGCGGAAAAAGGCTGCGTTCAAGGGGATAACCAAGATGAATTTGCAGGGGCTAAAGCTCACGTCAATTTTGCGACCTTTACGGCACGACTGAAGTCGTGCCCTGATACAAGGCCCCCCGCGCCTTGCCGCCGCACCGAGTCTTTCCGCAATCTGTGTGGTCCGTGATAGAAGGGGACATGCGCAAACTTCCCTTACTGGCACTGCTGCTCACGCCCATCCTCAGCGCCGCGCAAGGCGCGAACCCGCAGGCGCCCTCCGTCCCGCCGGACCTCAGCGCGAAGACTGCCGGCATGAAGCACTTCGAGGGGTTGCTGGCGCTGGACTGGGACGCTCAAGGCGGGAAGCTGTATGTGGAGATCCCGCGGCTGGGGCCCGATGGGCGCAGCCAGGAGCTTCTCTACACCAACTCGCTGCCCTACGGGACGGGCTCGAACGACCTGGGCCTGGACCGTGGGCAGGTGGCAGGCGGGCGGATTGTCCGCTTCGAGCGCAGCGGGCCCAAGGTGCTGCTGGTGGAACCGAACCTGGCCTTCCGCGCATCGAGCAGCGACCCGGACGAGCAACTGGCGGTGACGCAATCCTTCCCCGAGTCTGTGCTGTGGGGCTTTACCGTGGCTACCGAGGGGGCGGACGGGGCGGTGCTGGTGGACGCGACCGATTTCTTTCTGCACGACGGGCACGGCGTGGCCGAGACCCTGGCGCGGCTGAAGCAGGGCGCCTACAAGGTGGACGCCAGCCGCTCCACGATCGCTCTGGACGACACCAAAGGCTTCCCGAAGAACACCGAAGTGGAGGCCGAGCTGACGTTTACAGCGGAGGGTCCGGGGCTAGGCGGCTTTGTCCGCGATGTGACGCCGGATGCGCACGCGATGACGATCCGGGAGCGGAGTTCGTTTTTTGAATTGCCGCCACCGGGCTTTACGCCGCGGCGCTTCAACCCGCGCGCCGGCTACTTTCCCAGCGGCTATCGCGACTACACGGCCCCGCTGGGCGCGCCGCTCGACCAACTGTTCATCCTGCGCCATCGGCTGGTGAAGAAGAACCCCGGCTGCCGGAGCGATTGTGAAGCCGTCGCGCCCATCCAGTACTACGTGGACCGGGGCGCGCCGGAACCGATTCGCACGGCGCTGGTGGAAGGGGCGCGGTGGTGGGACGAGGCGTTCCAGGGCGCGGGGTGGGCTAAGGGGACGTTCCGCGTGGACCTGCTGCCGGCCGGCGCCGACCCCATGGATGCGCGCTACAACATCATCCAGTGGGTGCATCGCTACACGCGCGGCTGGAGCTACGGCGAAGCGGTAGCCGACCCGCGCACAGGCGAGATTATCAAAGGGAATGTGACGCTGGGCTCGCTGCGGGGACGGCAGGACTACCTGATCGCCGAGGCGCTGCTGTCTCCTTACAAGAACGCGTCGACGATGGCGGGCTCGGACCCGATGCTGGCGATGGTGCTGGCCCGCATCCGTCAACTGGCTGCGCACGAAACCGGGCACACGCTGGGGCTGGCGCACAACTTTGCCGCGTCGAGCGTGCGGCAGGGGGACAGCGTGATGGACTACGCGCACCCCAACGTGACGGTTAACGCGAGCGGGCAGATCGATCTGTCGCACGCCTACGCAATCGGCATCGGCGGCTGGGATAAGGTGGCGATCGACTACGGCTACCGGCAGTTCGCGCCCAACCTGACGGCGGAGGCGGAGGAGGCGGCGCTGAGCAAGATTCTCGCCGACGCCGACCGCGCCGGCCAGGTGTACATTACGGACGAAGACGCGCGGCCCTTCGGCTCGGCGCACCCGCACGCGCACCTGTGGGACAACGGGGCCGATCCCGTGGCGGAGCTCGACCGGGTTCTGGCGGTGCGCGCGGCTGCGTTGAGGAACTTTGGCGAAGAGGCCATCCGACCGGGCGCGCCTATGGCGCAACTGGAACAGACGCTTGTGCCGCTCTATCTTTTCCATCGCTACCAGACAGAAGCCACCATCAAGGAGATCGGCGGCCTGGACTACCGCTACAACCTGCGCGGCGACGGGCTTCCCAAGCCGGCCATTGTGAGCGGCGCCGAGCAGCAGAAGGCCCTGGCAGTGGTGCTGAAGACGCTGTCTGCGGAGACGCTGACGTTGCCGGAATCCCTGCTGCGACTGCTGCCGCCCGTGCCTCCCGGCTACCCGCGGACCGCGGAGTCGTTTCCGGCGCACACAGGGCTGACCTTCGACCCGGTGGCGGCGGCCGAATCAGCAGCCGACCTGACGTTGACCGTGCTTCTCGACCCGGCGCGCGCAAGCCGGCTGATCGAGTACCACATGCGGGAGCCGGAGTCGCTCTCGCTGCGCGGGGTTCTGGAAGCGGTCTCCGCGACTGTCGCGCGGAGGCCGGAGGGCGGGCACACCCTGTCTTCCGAGGTTGGCCGCGCGGTGGAGTTCCGGGCCCTGGAAGCGATGCTGGCGCTGGCACTCAACCCGGAGGCATCCAGCCAGGCCCGAGCCATTGCGCGCTGGCACATCGGGGACGTGCTCAAGGGGCTGACGTCGGCGCCTCCGCTCGAAGACACGGCCGAGGCCATTCACCGTGCCGCGATGATTGAACGCATTCAGGAGTTCGAGCGCGACCCGGCGAAGTTCGTTCCCGCTCCGCCGGTCGAGGCCCCGCCGGGGATGCCGATTGGCGACGACGAGGAATATTAAGGGCTTGTCCAGGGGCTCAAATGAGTTTGGTTTTGCTGGGTGCGAAAGATAGCCGGCTTGCGGATGAGATGGCTGGAAAGCTGACCGCAGAGGCTTAAGCCCAGGCCGCTTTCATGGCGTTTTCGGCACGACTCAACAGCTTGGTGAGAAGGCCCCTTCGTGGCGAGATTGGCCCGATGAGCATTTGGCAGGGGCTAAAGCCCAACGATGAATTGATTGGATTTATTGGCGTGACTGAAGTCATGCCCGTGTTACAAAACCTTCAAAAACGGACCTTTGACCGAGCTTTTCACCAAGCTGTGAAGTTGTGCCCTGACACAAGACCTTTCTGGATATGTGCTCAGAGCAAGTTCTTCAGCAAGCTGTGAGGTCGTGTCCGGAATGAAAGCCTTATCGAAGCGTGCGTGGGCTCGTGTTCATTTGCGGACAGGATTTTTCACTTTCGAACTCTCCGGGACAGGCCGATGCGCAGATTCGGAGCCCTTGGGATTGAATCTGCGTAGGTTAGTGGCAGAACAGTTTGGCAGTTGAAGTGCTGCTTTCCATTCCCACGGCCCGGTTGAGGAACTCCATGCAGAATTTTCTTTTCGACCTCAGATTCGTCGTTCGCCAACTGCGCAAGTCCCCCGGATTCACGGTCACCGCGGTGCTGATGCTGGCCTTCGGCATCGGCGCCACCACCGCCATCTTCTCCATCGTGGAGGGCGTGCTGCTGCGGCCGCTGCCGTTTCCGGATTCCGGCCGGTTGATGGTCCTGGCCGATCGCCTGGCAGGGGTCGACATAGGTGGCAACGGCGAGGTGGGCGTCACCGTGCCCGACATTCGCGCCTACTCGCGCGATACGAAGTCCTTCACTGCTCTGGGCGGCTATACGGGCGCGGGCTATGAGCTCTCCGGAGTCGACGAGCCAGCCCAGGTGAACGCCGCGCGCCTCACCGCGGGGGTCTTCTCCGCCCTCGCGGTTCAGCCGCAGCTGGGCCGCTTCTTCACCGCCGATGAAGACGAGCACAGCCAGCAGGTGGCGGTGCTGAGCTATGCCACGTGGAAGAGCCGCTTCAACGGAAACCCGCAGATCCTGGGCTCGAAAATCCTGCTCGATCGCAAGCCCTATATCGTCATCGGCGTCATGCCGCGCGGCTTTGAATTTCCGCTCAATTCCGGTCAGCTCAACCGCTGCGAATTATGGGTTCCCATGAGCTTTACGCCCCAGGAGCTGTTGCCCCAGTCCGGAGCCAACTGGGGCTACAGCATGGTGGGCCGGCTGAAGCCCGGCCTCTCCGCCGCCCAGGCCGAGAGCGATGCGGAGCGCGTCGCCCAGGAGATCATGCGCAACTATCCGCCCATGATGGCTACCCTGCACATCAGCTCCGTGGTGCGCCCGCTGCAAGAGGAGACCGTCGAGCAGACCCGTCCGCTGTTGCGCACGCTTTTCCTCGCTGTTGCCGTTGTGTTACTGATTGCCTGCGTCAATCTCGCGGGGCTGATGCTGGTGCGGGCGATTCGCAGGCAGCGCGAGGTGGCCGTGCGCCTGGCACTGGGCGCGCGCGCGCTGGCTCTGCTGCGTCAAGCGGTCCTTGAGAGCCTGGTTCTGAGCGTGAGCGGGGGCCTGCTCGGCCTCGGCGCCGCCGGACTGGCCTTGCGGCTGGGCCGCAGCCTGCTGCCCGAGAGCCTTCCGCGCATCAACGAGATTACGCTCAATTGGCAGGTGGCGGGCTTCGCGCTGCTGCTGGGGGTGGTGACGGGGTTGCTCTGCGGCCTGGCGCCGGCCTTCGCCGCGCTGCGCACCAACGTCAACAGCACCCTCAAGGAGGGCGGCCGCAGCGGCGCCACCGGCGGAGGCCATGCGCGCCTCCGCTCGGCGCTGGTTGTCGCCGAGATCTCCATCGCCCTGGTCCTGCTGGCCGCCTCGGGGCTGCTGCTGCGCAGCTTTGAGAAGATGCGCTCGGTCGATCTCGGCTTCCGCCCCGAGCGCGTCGCCGTCGCCTCCTATGGGCTCCCGCAGAAGCAATACTCGACGCAGGCATCCGTGAATGCCTTCAACGACGACTTGCTGCGCCGGTTGAAACGACTTCCCGGAGTTGAGGCCGTGAGTCTCACCAGCTTTCTCCCGGCTTCCGGCGGCAACAGCAACCAGACCTTTGTGGTCGAGGGCTACGTTTCTCCGAAGGGCGCCCCTATGAATCTCGCCACGCCTGCCCAGGTCATCGGCGACTACTTCGGCGCCATGGGCATTCCGCTGCTGCGCGGCCGCACCTTTACCGATGCGGACAAGGCCGGTGCGCCCATGGTGATGATTGTGAGCCGGAAACTGGCACAGCACTATTGGCCCAATCAGGACCCCATCGGCAAACGGCTGCGCATTGGAACGGCGGAGATGCAGACCCCGTGGCTGACCGTTGTGGGTGAGGTGGCGGACGTGAAACTGAGTTCGCCGGACGACCCCACGAAGGAAGAGTATTACAGCCCCGTGGACCAGGCGGAAGACGATTACGGCTCTCTCGGTTCGGCCACCGACCTCAACGGCAATGGCGGCTACATTGTTCTGCGTTCGGCCTTGCCGCCGGAGCAGATGGAGAACGTGCTGCGCTCGACGGTGCGGGCGATCGATCCGCAACTGCCGCTGACGCAGGTGCAGACCATGGAGCAGGCCGTTTCTTCAAGCGAAGCTCCAAGGCGGTTCAACACCGTGCTCATCACCAGCTTTGCCTTCGCTGCCGTGTTGCTGGCCGTGCTGGGCATTTACAGCGTGATCGCTTTCTCCGTGGCCGCGCGGGTGCAGGAGATGGCCATCCGCATGGCGCTCGGCTCGCAGCGCGCCGCCATCGTCCGGCTGGTGCTCGAGTCCGGGGCCAAGCTGGCCGGCATCGGATGTTTGCTGGGACTGGGCGGAGCGGCCGCGGCGTCAACCCTGCTGCGCTCCATGCTGTTTGGCGTCAGCCCATTCGATCCCCTGGTGCTGACACTGGCCGCGGTTGGCGTGCTGACGCTGGCTCTGGCCGCATCCGCACTGCCCGCCCTGCGCGCCGCCTCCATCAACCCCATGCAGGCGCTGCGCGGCGAGTAGGCAGCGGCTGCCGAATTCAAAAAAGGACACTCGCGCATTGCCACATCGGCGAACAGCGGAGCGAGCGGTGTCTTTCTTCCGCACAGAGCTCAAGGTCGAACTTGGGCGAAGTGCGGGGATGAGGCAGCACCGTTCCTGTTGCAAACGGGCGGCTTTTCCAGCCGGGATGCACATGCTTTCAACAGGGATTCCTCAAGGCAAGTGACGGCAGGAACTCACCCTAACGAATTTCCCATTGTTACAGGATGATTTTCATGGCGGAATTCGCCTGCTCTTCCCTCTTTTCAGGGACGAAAAAGGCTCGTACTGTTGGCATTCATTGCAGGAATTTAACCGGCTCCAACGCCGGCTTTGTCCCAGGCTTCACTTACAAACCGATCGCAAGCAAAGACTGGCCTTCTGTGCGTCGAAAGCCGAATGCCGCGATGCGCGGACCGAGCGCCCCCCAAAGGCTGCCGGTTCGCCGCGCAAGGCGATTTGGCTGCAAGATCAACCAGAAGGCGCGAGCCTTTCCTGCGGTCGCCGGACCGGGCAATCCATGTTCGCCAGCCTGCCACGAGAGCGGGCGAAGGCGAAGTGTTGCCGGCCGGCACAAGAGCAGAAATTGAAGGCGAGGAGCTTTTCCCAGGACATGCGACCCAAGAAAGTAATTCTCTGTGTAGACGACAACGAGCAGGAGCTATCGGTGCTCAAGTTCATGCTGGCAACCAACGGATACCGGGTGGTATCGGCATCGAGCGGCCAGGAGGCGATCGGACTGTTTGCCGAGACAGCCGTGGACCTGGTCTTGGCGGACTTTGCCATGCCGCAGATGAACGGCAGCCAACTGGTGGGCCGTCTGAAGCAGATTGCGTCGCATGTTCCTATGATTTTGCTGGGCGATCCGCAGAAGATGATGAACGACATCCACGCGGCGGACGCGCTGCTGGCGAAGAAGAACTGCTCGTCGCAGGAACTGCTGGAGCGGATCAAGGTGATGAGCGCGCGCAAGCGCGGGCCGCGCAAGGGTTCGGTGCGGGTGCAGCCGGTGACGGAGCTGGCGGCGGCGTCGTAACAGGGTTCAGGGTTCAGGGATCAGAGATCAGGGGCCGGGGACCGCGCGCAGCTTGCGATTGAAGAAGCCGGCGCTGGCGGTGTAGGCGCGGACCCAGTCGCGGCGGATCAGGAAGTCGTGAGTCTCGTCGGGGAAGATGAGTTCCTCGAATTCGACCTTCTGGCGGCGCAGGGCTTCAACGAGCAGCTCGGTCTCGGCAAAGGGGACGTTACGGTCGTCGTCGCCGTGGATGAGCAGCACGGGCGAGCGCCAGGTGGAGACCGAGGCGATGGGCGAGGACTCGAAGGCCAGGCGGGCGGTTTCGGCGTGCTGGCGCGGGTCGTAGTTGGGCGAGAAGGTGGGCAGTTCCGTGTTCCAGTCGTGGACGCCGTGCATGTCGACGCCGGCGGCGAAGAGTGAGGACGCGCGGCCGAGAGCAAGAGCGGTGAGATAGCCGCCGTAGCTTCCGCCCCAGGAGCCGATGCGGCTTCCATCGACATCGGTCCGGCCTTTCAGGTAGAGTCCCGCACCCATGACATCGTTGAATTCGCTTGCGCCGGATGCGCCGTAGTTGAGGGCTTCGCGGAAGTTGAGACCGTAGCCGATGCCGCTGCGGTAGTTGACGCTGAGCACGACGTAACCGAGCGAGCAGAGGTACTGATTCATGGCGTAAGAGTTGGAGTAGTACTCCATATAGTGCCAGCCGAGCAGCATCTGGCGCTGGGAGCCGCCGTGGAAGAAGGCCAGGGCGGGGCGGCGCTCGCCGGGGGCAATGCCCGAGGGCAGGAAGAGCTGGCCGTGAATCTCCAGGCCGTCGGCGGCGGGGAAGATGACCTGCTGCGGGGCTACGAATCTTGCGCCGGGAAAGTCGGCGGGGATGGCTTGCGGGGCGAGGTCGACGAGGCTGTTGTCGCGCACCACCGCGGCGCGCATGGGGATGCGGGCATCGGAGCGGAGAACAGCGATGACGCCGTCGCTGGCGACTGCGGGCTGGGTCTCGATGCCTTCGCCTGAAGTGATCTGAGCGGCTTTGCCGAGACCGTCGGCATCGAGCGAGACGCGCCAGACGTGGCGGCGGTCAATGTCGTTCTGATTGGAGTCGAAGACCAGCGTCTTGCGGTCGGCGCCGAGAGAGACGTGCTCGACCTCAAAGCTGCTGCCGGGCGAGAGCTCTTTGGCCGCTCCGCCTTTGGCCGGGGCCGACCAGAGATGCAGCCAGCCATCCATCTCCCAAGGGAAGACGATGCGGTCGCCGAGGGTCCAGTGAAGCTGGTCTTCGGAATCGGTCTCGCGGTAGGCGCTGCCGACACCTTCTTCTGCCCTCCAGACCTCGTGAGCTTTGCCGGTGGTCACGTCTACAATGCGGATGGACCAGGGCAGCGCGGCGCGATGGGCGACGAAGAGCAGGGCGTCCTTGTCGGGCGCGATGCGCAGGAAGGCGATGCGCGTGGAGTCGGGCGACCAGACGGGGTTCGAGTCAAGGTCGGTGGAGGGGTCGAGGTAAGCGACCGCGCCGGAGGCGACGGTGTATACGGCGATGAAGCTGTGGTCGTCGCGATCGCTGACGAAGGCCAGATGGGCGCCGTCGGGGGACCAGCGGAGGGTTTCGACGGAGCCGCGGGTTTGCAGGAGCTGCTGGGGCTTGGCGGCCGGGTTGTCGAGATGGATGGACCAGAGCTGGCCCTTGAGAACATAGGCCAGGATCTTGCCGTCTGGCGCGACGGCGGGCGCGTGGCCCGGGCCGAGCAGGCGGGGCTGGCCGCCTGACGCGCTGACGATCCAGAGTTGCTGCTCGGCGCCCATGGGGAACCAGGCGGGGTTGGGGACGGGATGGGTTTCGCCCTGGAGGGCGTCGCCGCGCACGTAGACGATGGCGGCGGCATCGGGGGTCCACTGGGGCGTGCTGAGCTCCTGGCCGTCGTCTTCGGTGTAGTGGGTGACTTGGCGGGAGAGGTAGCTCTTGCAGTCGGAGGCGGGCTCGGCGACCCAGAGGTTGCGGCGGCCGTCGCTGTTGGCGGTCCACGCGAGGCGGCCCTTGGCAGGAGCAGCGCTGAGGCCGGAGGTGAATGGAGCGCTGAGGGCCTGCTCGATGGTGAGGGCTTGCTGCTGGGCGGTAGCGAATGCTGCACCGAACAAGAGCACAATTGCGGACAATCCGCCAATCAAACGGGACACCGCGCGTGTTCTTCCCTGCATGTTTGCCATGCTCGTTCCGCCCCCCCGAGAAAGTCCCGGATGAACCATTGTGCCATGGCGGATTGCGTGGATTTCTATGCCGGAGTTGGGGCTGGCGGTTAGGATAGCGCCATGCGATTTGCCGGCATGCGAATTCATGCAGGAAGTTTTCCGATTCTTTGCGCTGGGGCGGCGCTTGCGTTTCCAGCGTATGCGGTGCAGCAGGCAGCAGCGAAGCCCGAAGTCGATGGCGCTCAAGCGCCGGCGGCCTCGGCGCAAACGGCTCAACAGGGGACAACCAAGGTGGATGCGTCTGCGGCGGGTCAGCAGAAGAAGCGCATTGCGCCGAACGATGCGGGGGCGCCGATTCCTACGCGGTACGACATGCTGCGCGGAGCGTATGGGCCGTACCGGGCGAACAACGATCTGCTGTATTACCACCTGGATATTCGCGTGGAGCCGGACAAGCAATGGGTCAGCGGCAAGAACACGATCCGCTTCAGGATGCTCAAGGACGGGACGCGGATTCAACTCGATTTGGGCGACACGCTGAGCATCGACAAGATTCTGCTGGGCGGGACGGCGCTGAAATACGTGCGGGATACTGGGGCGGTGTTTGTGGACTTTCCGCAAACGCTGCATGCGGGGCAGGTTTACTCGATCGACTTTTATTTTTCGGGGCGTCCGGAGGAGACGGGGCGGTTCGGCGGGATGACGTTCAAGAAAGATCTGAGCGGGCACGTGTGGATCAACACCGCCTGCGAGGGAACGGGCGCGAGCATTTGGTGGCCGGACAAGGACCAGTGGAAGGACGAAGTGGAGTCGATGGACATTAGCGTGGCGATTCCGAATGGGCTGGTCGACGTGTCGAACGGAAAGTTTGTGGGGAAGACCGACCTGGGCGACGGTTATACGCGCTGGGACTGGCATGTGAGTTACCCGATCAACAACTACGATGTGTCGCTGAACATCGGGAACTACGTTCATTTTTCCGACCATCTGGGCGATGTGCCGATGGATTTTTATGTGCTGCCGGAGGATCTGGACAAGGCGAAGGCGCAGTTTGCGCAGGCCAAGGGGATGCTGGAGGCTTACCAACATTACTTCGGGGAATATCCGTTTGTGAAGGACGGGTACAAGCTGGTGGAGGCGCCCTACTCGGGCATGGAACACCAGTCCGCGGTGACCTACGGGAACCTGTTCAAGAACGGCTACCTGGGCCGGGACTGGACGGGGGTGGGGATCAGCCTGCGATTCGACTTCATCATCATCCACGAGAGCGGGCATGAGTGGTTCGGCAACAGCATTACAGCGGCGGACCCCGCGGACATGTGGATTCACGAGGGATGGACGACCTACCTGGAGGCGCTTTATGTGGAATACCGCTGGGGCAAGGACGATGCGCTGAAGTACCTGGGCGGGCTGAAGCCGAAGGTGGTGGGGATGCGGCCGATCGTCGCCGAGCGGGGCGTGAATGCGGAGCCGACGCAGGACCAGTACTTCAAAGGGGCGCTGATGATCAACACCCTGCGCAGCGTGGTGAACGACGACGCGAAGTGGTTCGCGCTGCTGCACGACTTCTACCAGCACTTCAAGTACCAGAACATCATGACCGAAGACGTGGTGGCGTGGTGGAACCAGCAGACGGGCATGAACCTGACGCCGATCTTCGACCAGTACCTGCGGCATAGGGCGATACCGCGGCTAGAGCTGCTGTTTGGCGAGAAGCCGGGGATGGTGACGTACAAGTGGGACGCGGACGTGGATGGGTTTGCGATGCCGGTGAAGGTGGGCAATGCGGGGCACTGGCAGACGATTCATCCGACGACGAAGTGGCAGGGTATGGAGACGGTGCTGACGAAAGATGAGTTCCAGGTGGCGACGGAACTTTACTACGTGGACGTGAACAAGCAGTAGGGGGTTGTGTCGCAGATGGCTCGGGGCGGCGGGTTGGATATGCCTCACCGGGTCGATCTGATAACGCTTTCAAGGGGCCGGGCGGGGACAGGATTCCAGGGCTATGTCCAATCTGCTCTTGACGACTCTGCGGGAAATGGGCATACTCGCCACTTGTACCCTGGCTGGCGCGTTTTTCCTCCAGCGCAAGCGGGAGATTGCATTTTATGGACCTTATTCTGCTTCGTATTCTTTTTGTGGCCCTTCTGGCGGGGGTCTGTTTTTTCCTTCACCCCTTTGGTCTGGATGGGTGGGTGAGCGCGGGCGTGGGCGCCGGGGCGGCCCTGGCGGTCATTGTCTTTGAGCTGCGGGTGCGGGCGCTGACGCTGCGGCGGCTGATAGGCGCCGTGGCGGGGAGCGTGCTGGGCATCTTCGGCGCGTTCCTGTTCTGCCTGGTGCTGAAGTCGGCGCCGCTGAACGGGGCCAACTCGGCTGCGCTGCAGATCTTTGTGCTGCTGCTGATGACCTATGTGGGGCTGCTGGTGGGAGCGAGCAAGGGCGACCTGCTGAATCCGGCGGCGCTGGGTACGATCTTCTCCGGCGAGAAGCCGACGCGCCGGAGCGCCAAGGTGCTGGACACCAGCGTGATCATCGACGGGCGGATCGCGGACATCGCCGAGGCCGGCTTCATCGATGGCATGATGGTGGTGCCGGAGTTTGTGCTGCGGGAGCTGCAGGTGGTGGCCGACTCGACCGACGGGTCGAAGCGGCAGCGCGGGCGGCGGGGCCTGGACATGCTGCAGCGGATGCAGTCCAGTACCAATATCCAGGTGCAGATTGTGCCGGACGACTTTCCCTCCATCCGGGAGGTGGACCTGAAGCTGCTGGAGCTGGCCAAGAAGTGGGAGGCCAAAGTGGTGACCAACGACTTCAACCTGAACAAGGTGGCCCACCTGCATCACGTGGAAGTGCTGAACATCAACGACCTGGCAAATGCGTTGAAGCCGGTGGTGCTGCCGGGCGAGAAGATGAACGTGCTGATCCTGAAAGAGGGCAAGGAGTTCAACCAGGGGGTTGGCTACCTGGACGACGGGACCATGGTGGTGGTGGATCACGCGCGCAAGCTGATCGGCAAGGCGGTAGAGATCTCGGTAACCAGCGTGCTGCAGACGGCCAGCGGGAAGATGATCTTCGGCAAGCTGGACGAGACGGGCAGGCCCGGCCCGGTGGAGATGGCGCACTAACCACCTGCGGTGGGGCAGATGGCGCTTGCGCGCCATCAGGCTTGAGCGTGCGGCTGGCCATTTGCGCTCTGATTGAATGCAGGTTTCGTGGCACTCTTGGGATCAGGCGGCTTTGACAGCGATGCGGGCGGAGCGGGAGTTGGGTTTGGCTTTCACGAGGATATCCACGTCGTGGCCAAGCGCTACGAGATAGCGCATGAGGCGCTCGACAGAGAAGCCTTCCAGCTTGTAATGGAGAAGGGCTGAGACCTTTGGCTGGTTGATGCCAAGCGCGATGGCGACCGCTGCCTGGGTCAACTGCTGGCGTTCGACAATCCCGCAGAGTGCGGCGCAGAGCCGGGCCTTGGTGTGCAGTTCCACCGCGTCGGGCAGGCCCAGGTCGGCAAAGACGTTGCCGCTGCTTCGGATCACCTGGCCGGTTGCGACTTTAGCCATGTTTCTCTTCGTAATCCCGCCGTGCAACCTTGATGCGCTCCTTGACCAAAGCGATGTCGGATTGCCGGAGCGCAATTCCATGCGGCGACTTCTTTTGAAACGCGTGCAGCACATAGACTGCGAGGGTAAAGCGAACTGTGTAGATGGCCCTGTACGTGTCCCCGTCGTAATCTTTCACGACTTCCACGATTCCCGGACCCTGGCCCTTCCAAGGCTTCGCGGAGGGGTGTTTGCCGCCATACTGCGCGGCGCTGAGGGCAAAGCCGAATGTGCGTTGCACCTCGGACGGGAACCGAGCGATGTCCTTGATCGATGACCCGATCCACTAGAGCGGCTTTTCACCTGGTGCGAGTTCCCTTGTCATTGTTTATCCCACTTTTGGGATGAACTGTCAAATCTCACCTAACCTCTCAGTACTTCTGCACCTTGGGGTCGATTTCGTCGGACCAGGCGAGGATGCCGCCGGCGAGGTTGGAGACCTGGGTGTAGCCGGATTGCTTCAAGAATTCTGCGATACGCTGGGAGCGTGCGCCCGAGCGGCACTGGACGACGATCTCGCGGTCGCGGGGGATTTCGGCGAGGCGGTTGGGGACATCGTTCTGGGGGATGAGCGTGCCGCCGATCTGGGCGATCTGGAATTCGTAGGGTTCGCGGACGTCGAGGAGGAACACATCGTCGCCGGCGTCGCGGCGGGCCTTGAGTTCCTTGACAGTGAGCTGGGGGATGCCATTCTTCATGTTTTTTTCCTGTGGGGTTTCGGAGATTATGCCGCAGAAGTGCTGGTAGTCGATGAGCGCGGTAACGGTGGGGTTGACGCCGCAGACCGGGCACTTGGGATTCTTGCGCAGCTTGAGCTCGCGGAAGCGCATGTTGAGGGCGTCGACCAGGAGCAGGCGGCCGACGAGGGACTCGCCCTTGCCGAGGATGAGCTTGATGACCTCAGTGGCCTGGATGACGCCGACCAGGCCGGGCAGGATGCCGAGGACGCCGCCCTCGGCGCAACTGGGGACCAGGCCGGGCGGCGGGGGCTCGGGATAGAGGCAGCGGTAGCAGGGGCCAGCTTCGGTGGCGAAGACGCTGGCCTGGCCTTCGAAGCGGAAAATTGAACCGTACACGTTGGGCTTGCCCAGCAGGACGCAGGCGTCGTTGACCAGGTAACGGGTGGGGAAGTTGTCGGTGCCGTCGGCGACGATGTCGTAGTCCTTCATGATCTCCAGGGCGTTGGCGCTGGTAAGCATGGTCTCGTGCTTGACGATCTTGATGGCCGGGTTGAGGGCGGTGAGCTTCTCTTCGGCGGAGTCGAGCTTCTTGCGGCCGATGTCCTTGGTGGAATGGATGATCTGGCGCTGGAGGTTGCTGGCGTCGACGACGTCGAAATCAACCAGGCCGAGGGTGCCGACGCCGGCCGCGGCCAGGTAGAAGGCCAAGGGCGAGCCGAGTCCGCCGGTGCCGACGCAGAGCACGCGCGCGGCCTTGATGCGGCGCTGGCCCTCCATGCCGACTTCGGGCAGGATGAGATGGCGCGAGTAGCGGGAGAGATCGTCGGTGGTGAGCTCGGGCAGGGCGGGTTCGGTGGTGGTCGGCATGGGTTCTCTCAGTTGTCAGTTGTCGGTTCACAGTTCGCAGTGGACGGATTGGATTTGAGGCGCCGAAGGCGCGTACGCCTGGACGGCTAGTCCCCGCCGGCGATGGAAGGGATGATGGAGAGCGTGTCGGCGGTGGAGACGGCGGTGGCCTCCTTGGCGGGGAGGTAGCGGACGTCTTCGTCGTTCAAATACAGGTTAACAAAAGCGCGGACCTTGCCCTCGGGGGTAAAGAGATGCTTGCGCAGGTCAGGGTGGGAGCCTGTGAGGGCTTCAAGAGCCTGGGCGACGGTGGCAGCGTCCACGTCGATGGCGTCATGGCCGGCGGCGTAAGGGCGCAGGGGAGTGGGGATGAAGATGGTCATGTGCAGGCTTCCTTGCCTGTATTGGATTGGATTCGGTTGAGGGTGGATTCGATGCGGGAAGACCAAAAGCAACCAAAAAAGCAGGTCCTTCGGCTCCGCTGAAGTGCGCTTCGCTCAGGATGACAGGTCCTTTGCTTGCTCGCCGTCGACGAGGATGGTTTCGGGCTCGAAGCGCTTGTCTTCCTCGTTGACGCCGGCGAGGAGGAAGGAGTTGGTTACAGTGGCCTGGCCCTTTGCGACTGCGGTGATGACGTAAGAGCAGCCGAGCCAATGGGCTTCAGCCAGGTCGGTCGTGGACCATCGCGCTGGGTGGTCGGGGTGGGAGTGGTAAAACCCGGCGATGCCCAGACCCTGGCGGCGGGCGTCGCGCTCGATTTTGACCAGCTCAAGCGGGGAGATCTGGTAGCGGTTATGAGCGGAGTCGGTTCGGGTGTTGCCGGCGGGGACGACGGCTTCGACCTTCCAGCCGGCCGCGGTGGAGCGGCCAAGCAGGACGCCGCAGCACTCGTTGGGGTAAGTCTGCTGGCCGTGGGCGCGGAGGGCCAGGTAAACGGCGCGGGTCAAATGGAGTATGCCCATCCATCCTCCTCCCAGAAGCGATCGGACATGTACTTGTCGGCGGCGTCGGGCAGCACGGTGACGATGAGGGCCTGGCGGCCGGCGGCGCTTTCCTCAGCGGCAATTTTAAGGCTGGCGACGATGGCGGCGGCGGCGGAAATGCCGACGAGCAAGCCCTCTTCGCGGGCCAGGCGTCGGGCCATCCGATAGGCGGCTTCGGTTTCGACCTCGAGGGCGCGGTTGGCGAGGTGAGGGTTGTAGATGGCCGGGACGAGGGAGGTGGCCATGTGCTTGAGGCCTTCGAGGCCGTGGAAGGGCGAGTCGGGCTGGAAGCTGACGGCCTGGATGGCGGGGTTGAACTCCTTGAGGCGGCGGGTTGTGCCCACGAAGGTGCCGCTGGTGCCCAGGCCGGCGATGAAGTGGGTGATCCGGCCCGCGGTCTGCTGCCAGATTTCGGGGCCAGTGGTGCGGTAGTGGGCGAGCCAGTTGGCGTCGTTGGAGTATTGGTCCACGTAGCAGAAGCGGCCGGGCGAGTTGCCGGCCAGTTCGCGGGCGCGGCGGATGGCGCCGTCGGAGCCGAGATCGGGGAGGGTCCAGTCGACCTGGGCGCCATAGGCGCGGAGGATGCGCTTGCGCTCTGGGGAGACGTTGGCGGGCATGGCGAGGTGGACGGGGAATCCGAGGGCGGCGCCGAGCATGGCGAAGGCGATTCCGGTGTTGCCGCTGGTGGCGTCGAGGAGGGTCTTGGCGGGGGTGAGCAGGCCGCGGTCGCGGGCGTCGGCGACCATGGATGCGGCGGCACGGTCTTTGACGCTGCCGCCGGGATTGGCCCACTCGGCCTTGGCGAGGAGAGTAATGCCTGGGAGGGCGCAAATCTGCTCTAGGCGGACCAGCGGGGTAGAGCCGATGCGCTCGGGGAGGGAGGAGCCGGGTTTGGGGCTGATTTCCATGGAGAAGAAGGGGAAAATTGCGGCGGGTGCTCTGAGTGTGCGAGATTTGGGGAAGCGAGACTGAAGCCGGCGGGCGACGACGCCGATTCCTCTTAAAACTATCCTCGCAGACAGGATGACGACGATGGGAAAAAAATCCCGCAATCCGAGCTTCGAAAATACGCTGGAGGTGCTGCGCGCCCATTCTTTTGAGGTTGTACCCTTTGCTGGAGCGCCGGGAGTGGTGCTGGCGACCAAGCACGGGGCGGGAGCGGTGCTGGCTCCGGGCGAGGGCGCGGCGGTGGTCTTGCTGGAGCGGCCGGGAGCGGTGTTTGGCTCTGAGGTGGCGCGGCTGGTGGACCGCGGCTACCAGAAGTTCCTGAAGACCTCGAAGTATGAGTTTCCGGCGACGGCGGCGCAACTGGAGGCGATTCACCTGTTCAGCGAGGAACTGAGCCAACTGACGGGGGCGACGAGCCTGTACAACGAGGGATTGGGGACGACGAGCGACCTTTACGAGTATGACCGGCTGCGGGGGCGCGAGGCAGCGGAGCCGGGGCCGGCACGGCCGTGGGAGCTGGCCGGGGGCCATTGAATTGGAGTGGAGAGCGCCGTGACCAAGCCGGCAGGCAATCCGAGGGGGCGCGAGCGGCGCGCAGGCGCGGCATGAGGTGGAGGCATCCGCCGCGACGAGCGTTGCCATTTGGCCGTCCACACGCGCGTGGAGGCGGAGTTTTATCTGGATGGACTGAGGTTCCGGCTGGCCGGTGCGATCAAGGCGGCTGAAAACCAGCAGACGGCCGGGATCCGGTTTCTGGATGTGAGCCCGCGGAAGCATGAGCAACTGGAGCAGCTGATCAGGGGCTTGCGGAAGCGCGGCGGAAGGAAGCGGCGGGGCTTTGCCGGAGCAGTGAAGCGCTGGCGGTCCTCTCTTAGGACTTGAAATAATCCCCCAAAAGTGAGCAAAATTGAACAGATTGCACCTTTCAATGGGTGGCAATCTCGGCTATAGTGCCGCAGAGTGTGCGCAGAAGTGCGCGAGCGCCGGAGCTTGTATTCGAATGCGGGATGGGATTCCGGCGGAGCCAGCAGCATGCGCGGGCGGCGATTCTGGTGGTTCTTCTTTGCAAGCAGGGCAGGGAGTTTCTGCATTCCACCGATGAAGGCGCGATCGCGCACGGAGGCGATGCGCAAGGCGCGCTTTGCAAGTGGAAGGACCATTCCCATGAGTGAGCTTCACAAGCCGACATTCAACGTCGCGGCCTTCCTTACGAGCGCGGGGCTGGGCCGGAGAATTGTGCAACTGGCACCGCGGCAGGCTTTCTTTTCGCAGGGGGATGTCGCGGATTCCGTCTTCTATCTGCAAAAGGGGCGGGCCAGGGTCACGGTGGTTTCGCCGGCGGGCAAGGAAGCGACCATCACGCTGGTGACGGCGGGCGAGTTTGTGGGCGAGGGAGCGTTGGCGGCCGTTTTCGGGCTGCGATTGTCGACGGCGACTGCGATTACCGCCTGCATGGCGATGAAGATCGGGCGCGAAGAGATGATCCGCGTGATGCACGAGGAGCACGATTTCTCCGACATGTTCCTGAAGTTTCTTCTGGAGCGGAGCATGCGGGTGCAGGCCGACCTGGTGGATCAGCTGTTCAACTCGAGCGAAAAGCGGCTGGCGCGGATTCTGCTGCTGATGTCGGAGTTTGGCAAGCCGGCGGGCCACCCCAGCGGCGAAAGCCAGGCGGCGGGGAACGGGGGCGAGCAAGCGCAGTATTTGCCCAGGATCTCGCAGGAGACGCTGGCAGAGATGATCGGGACGACGCGGTCGCGGGTGAGCTTCTTCATGAACCGCTTCCGCAAGCTGGGGTTTATCGAGTACAGCGGGCGCATCCGGGTGCACAAGTCTCTGCTGAACGTGGTTCTGCACGATCACCTACCCGGCGACGAAGCGCAGCAGCCGGAGATCGAGGGGCTGGGGGATTGACACGGGCTTCCGATCTTTTTCTGGAAGGGGTTTGGAGGGTTCAGCGCGGGCCGGAATCAGGGAACCTGCGCCGGAGCCATTCGAGTGGGCCCACAATTCCGATGGGGTTAGCCCGCATTTCTCACGGGTGCATTGCTGATTGCGGTGAGGGTAGATAGGAAAAGGCTAGGAAAGGCCGTCTTTTCATGGCATAACTGCGTTATCGAGACGTGGTTATGGCCGAGGAAGGGCGGCCTTTCTTATGACAGAGTGTAACCAAGAAACGTTCTCATTTGCAGCCCATTTTTCGCGCCGCGTGGAATCCGGGTT
>JARLGE010000281.1 GCA_031296215.1 Occallatibacter sp. | reverse complement strand
GACGGTGGAGCTCTCCGCGGTTCGTTAGGCATTCCGGACTGGCGGACACGGCACACGGAACCGATTGTCGAGTCGAGCCCCTGTTCATTGAATGTTGGTTCAACCAGCGTTGACCGCTTCACCTGCTTTGCAGGCCGGTTTCTATTGCGGATAGTATGGGTCCGCGCAAAAAATTACAAGTCTTGTGCGAGATGGGCGGGGTGTGCTATTTTCTTTTGCCCTGATTCGAGCGAGGGCCGGCCCAAAATGGAATGTGCACGACGTTAATATAAGTTCTCTACTGTTGCACCTGCTGCCACGGCCGGCCTGCCGGTAGACTCCTGGACCGCGCGCGCGATCATCTTCTTCAGCTTGCCTTCGATATCCGCATCGCCCACATGCTGATCTTCGAGCACGCCGTCGGCATCGATGGAGAATGTGGCGGGGATTGCATTCACACCAAACTTCTTGGCGACCGCGCCGTTGAAGCCGCCGTCGCGCACCTGCAGCCAGGTCATTCCATTCTTCTCGACAAAGCTCTTCCACTTGGTTTCGTCCGAGTCCAGGCTGATGCTGAGCACCACCAGCGGCTGGCCGTCGAACTTGCGGGCAATTCTTTGCATGTGCGGCAGCGCTTCGCGGCAAGGGCCGCACCAGGTGGCCCAGAAATCGATGAGCACCACCTTGCCCGCGAGGCTGTCCATGGAGATGTGCTGGCCGTCGAGCGTGGTGGCCATGAAGGGCGGCGCCATGACGGCGCGGGCCAGGTCGATGCGATCGAGAAAGCGCTCGGCGCGCTCATGCAGCGCAGGATTCTTGCGGTCTCCGTCAAGGAACGCTGCGAATTGCGCACGCGCCGCGTCGTCCTGGTGAAGATGCGCCAGCGTCACGCCCCAGTGATAGCGCGCCCCGGTCATCTTTGGATCAAGTGCGAGCACAGTTTTGAACTCGTCGCTGCTCTCTTAGAAGCACTGATCCCGCTTCTCCTTGATGCCCTGCTCCTGCAGGGATCTCGCCAGCATGAAATGTACGGCGCCTCTGTCAACATCGGTGTCGGCCAAGGGGAGCATTTCGCGGGCAATCTCCAGGGCGTCCTTGTATGCGCCGAGTTTGACCGCCAGAGCGAAGGCGCGGCTCAGGCAGTCAAAGCAACGGCCGCCGTCCTGCTTGTTGGCCTTGCGAAAGCCCTCCAGCGCATCGTTATAGAACTTGTGCTTCTCCCAGTCAATGGCGCCTGTATAGGTCTTGCGCGCCTTGGGGTCGGTGGGCTCGCCGGGCCTGGCCTGAGCGGCGCCCGCTTCTGTCTTGGGTGCGTCGGCCTGCGGCGCCGGCGACGGCGGCGGGTCGGGCTTGACCGGGTCAGGCTTCACGATGTCGACCACGCCCGCGTCGCTTTGCAGGGCTGCGCGTGCGGGAAGCGCGAGCCCAAACGCGAGCAGAAAAATGGCAAAACATTTGGGCCTGTTTGCCCGCAAACCACCAAGGCGCATCATGCGATTCCTCCCGGCGCTCGATCGAACCGCCCAGACGGAAAGGTCTTATCTTCGCGGCGCGAATCCCCGGCTACGATCCGGTCTTGAGATCTTCTTCGAGCACTTCGTCGAGCAGGCCGCGCAGGCTGGCGGCGCGGGCATGGCCGGGCTGCGCATCGGCGATGCCGGCCTGGGAGAGCTCATCGGCCATGTTCAATGCGGCCAGCACGGCCAAGCGCAGCGAGTCAACGGTACGCCCATGCGCGGAGACGGCGCGCATCTTGGCGTCGACGCGCGCGGCCAGCGCCCGAATGTGGTCGGGGTCCTGGCCGGAAAGATGATAGACCTGGTCGTAGATCTCGACGGTTACGTAGCCGCTTGGATTGCCGTGTGGTTGGTCAGCCATGCTGCAACTCCTCTTGCAGTATTTGTTCGCGAAGCTCTAAAGCGCCAGCGCATCCAGTTGTCCCAGCAGGCGCTCCACGCGCTGGCGCACCTGGTCGCGCTCGGCGCGCAGTGCGTGCAGTTCTTTTTCCAACTGCTCCTTGAGCGGGGCCTGCTCGCGCAGTTCCGCCTCGGCCCGGGCAGCTCGCTCCTCGGCAGCGGCGCGGTTCTCGCGCTCGCGGCGCACCACTTCCACCGCGCGCAGAATGCGCTGTTCGAGCGCTGAGAAATCGTCGGCGCTCAGGGTCAGACCCGCCTGCCGGGCAGCGGGCTTCGGATGAGAGTCCGGGCCGGACTCATGTCCAGACTGGGGTTCGGACTGGGACGTTGGGGCAACCTCGCCTTCCCACGCAAATTCCGACATCGAAACACCTCCGCGCTTTCACTGATCGCCGGTGCAAGTATAGCGCCGATCCGGCTGGTTTCTCTTTCTAACTGCGCAGGCGTGCGCCCGCTTTGCCAACAGCATCCACCAAGCGTGCCTGGAAACTCTGCAGCTCTTCGTCGCGCAGGGTGCGGTCCGGGGCCTGGAAGGTCGCGCCCAGCAATAACGAGTACTCGCGCGCGCCCATGCGCGCATCGCGAAAGACCTCGCGCACGCGCCATTCGACCAGCTCGGGAATTTGCAGGGCCTGAAGCGCCTGGTCGATGCGTTCCCACCCGATGCTTTCATCCAACACGAGAGAAAAATCGCGGCGCACAGGCTGGAAGCGGGAGATTTCCCTGGCGGCGGGTTTGCGCAGAGGCAGCTTGTAGAGGCGGTCGAGATAGAGTTCGCCCACCAGCACCGGCTCCTTGAGCTTGCGCGCGGCGGCCTCGCGGGGATGGAGCTGGCCGAACCAGCCCACGGTTGCGCCGTCGACCGCGACCCGCGCGGAGCGATAAGGATGGAGCCACTCGGGCGTGAGCCCGGCCTCGGCCGGGAAGCGGTCGAAGTAGACGGCGCGCGCCTGGAAGCGCGTCAGCACCTGCTCGACCACGCCCTTCAGGTCGTGGAAATCGAGGTCGCGCGGAGCGTGCAGCGCTCCCTGATCGGGCAGACCGCCCACCGCGCCAAAGGCCACGGCGGGGCGCTCCTCGACCTTTTCCGTGGTGCCGCTGAAGACGGTGCCGAGCTCGAAGAGGCGCACGTCTCTCACGTCGCGGTGCAGGTTGCCAGCAACCATGGCGAGCATGCCGGGCACAAGAGACGGACGAAGCACACCGGCCTCTTCGCTCAACGGATTGCCGAGCGGGACGGTTAGACCGGGCTGCGGCGCGGTCAGCGCAGCCTCTGCCGCCGAACAAAATGTGCTGCCTATGGCGTCGTGGAAGCCGGCTGCAAGGAATGTGCGGCGCACCGCGGCCTCGCTTTCGGCCCAGGGCAGCGCAAGCACGCCCTCGCCGAACTCGGGCAACGTGTTGGCGAAGCGGTTGTAGCCGTAGACGCGGGCGACCTCTTCGATGAGGTCGATTTCGCGCTCCAGGTCGAGGCGCCAACTGGGCAGGGTGACGAACCAGGCGGCGTCGTTTTTGGGCGCGAGCCCGCAGCCCAGCGCGGTGAGCACGCCCTCGACCGTCGCTGCGGTGATGCCCTCCGCGTCGATGGTGGCGCCGAGAATGCGTTGCACTTCGCTAAGCGCGAGCGCGACCGGCTTGCGATCGGCGGTGCGCTTCTCAAAATCGGCCACACGCACGTCGACCAGGTCGCCTTCGACGAAGCCGCCGCTGGCGAGCAGGATGCTGCTGACGAGAGCGGACGCAACCGGACCGGCATGGAAGTCCGCTCCGCGCTCGAAGCGATGGCTGGCGTCGGTGTGCAGGCCGTGGCGGCGGGCGGTGCGGCGCACGGCCATGGGCTCGAACCAGGCTGCTTCGACCAGCACGTTGGTGGTCTGCGGGGTGATCATCGTGTCCCAGCCGCCCATGACGCCTGCGAGGGCAAGGGGCTTCGCATGGTCGGCCACGATCAGGTCTTCAGGATCGAGTACGCGCTCCACGCCGTCCAGCGTTTTGAGGCGTTCGCCTTTGCGCGCGCGGCGGACAACAATGCCTCCCTCGATCTTGTCGAGATCGAAGGCATGCGTGGGCTGGCCCATCGCGAGCCAGGCGAAATTCGAGGCGTCAACGGCGTTGGAGATTTTTTTCTGGTCAAGGAGTGCGAAGTAGGTCGACACCTCCGCGCCTTCGAACCAGTCCCGCGAGTCGACAATGGCGATGCCGCGCAGCACGCGGGCGGTGAAGCGGCCGCAGGCGTCGTCGGCTTCGATGCGGACTGGAAAGTCCTTGCCGGACGGGCGGGCTTCGGGTAGCGCATAGGCAAGGGCAGGCAAGTCCAGTCCGTAAATCGCGGCGGCCTCGCGGGCGATGCCGTAGTGGTTCATGGCGTCGACGCGATTGGTGGTGATGTCCATCTCGTATAGCGAGCCGTTGCCTTCGCCGAGCGCGTAGATGCCTTCAACGGCGATGCCGCGCAGGGTAAGGTCTTCCGCGAGCTTGGCGTCATCGACGGGCAGGGCAGGCAGGTAAGATCGAAGCCATTTGGTGAGTATCTTCATTTCGGGTTCTCTCTCTTAGCAAGTCAGCCGTCCGCCGCGGCGGACGCGACAGCAAGTCAGCAAGTCAGCGCGAATTCGGCTCCAGAACGCCGATTAGTCCATTGATCAACTTCCCGACTTCCGATGCAAGATCAAGCAGGTTCTCAGCGGTTCCAACTTGGAAGAATCCCAGACTGCTTGCGAGTTCGGCCTGCGTCTCGAATTCGTTGAGTGCAGCGCGGGCAGAGCCGAGCCCTTTGCGCATCTCAGCATCGTTCAGTCTGCCATGCGCCTCTGCAATGTGACTTGCTATGTTCACTGCCGATCTGCGAAGCTGCATGCGCAGTCCGAAAGTCTCCGAATTCGGAAATCCCTCTGTCTGTTCATAGGCCAATCTGGCCAAATCCATGGCTTTCTGCCATGCGATCAAATCACGATAGTGCCGCGTTCTGCTCATGTCGCTGACTCGCTGACTTGCTTGCGCGAAGCGCGCTGGCTCGCTAAGAGAATTGACTGAGGAAGCGCATGTCGCCTGCATAAAACTGGCCAATCTCGCTGATGCCGTACTTCATCATGGCGATGCGCTCGACGCCCATGCCGAAGGCGAAGCCGGAGATCTTCTTGGGATCGTAGGCGGGCTGTTTTTCGGCGGCGAATCTGAAGACTGCCGGGTCCACCATGCCGCAGCCGAGCAGCTCGATCCAGCCCGAGTCTTTGCATTTGCGGCAGCCCTTTCCGCCGCAGAAGATGCAACTGATCTGCACGTCGGCCGAGGGCTCTGTGAACGGAAAGAACGAGGGAAAGAAGCGCGTCTTGACGGCCGAGCCGAACAGCGCTTTCATGGCGTGGTCCAGAGTGCCCTTCAGGTCGCTGAAGGTGATGTTCGTATCGACGCAGAGGCCTTCCACTTGATGAAAAATTGGCGAGTGGGTGGCGT
This sequence comes from Occallatibacter sp., assembly GCA_031296215.1. GTDB lineage: Bacteria > Acidobacteriota > Terriglobia > Terriglobales > Acidobacteriaceae > Telmatobacter. The sequence continues at coordinate 1,362 of JARLGE010000281.1, read as the reverse complement.
CCTGCGCGTCGTTGCGGTGCACTTTGCCGGGAATGATGATCCTGACCGGCGGCGGCTGGGTTTCCATGGTCCGCATCTGGACGGGTGAGGTGTGCGTGCGCAAGAGCAGGCGATCGCGCAGCGGGCGGCGGTCCTGATTGGAAATGACAAGCGTATCCTGCGTGTCGCGCGCGGGATGGCCGGGGGGGAAGTTCATGCTCTCGAAGTTGTAGAAGTCGGTCTCGACCTCGGGGCCGACGCCGACCGAGTAGCCGAGCGCGGCGAAGACGCTGGTGATTTCGTTCAGCGTGCGCGTGATGGGATGCTCGGCTCCGGTGAGGCGTCGCGTGCCGGGGAGGGTGATGTCGATGGCCTCGGCGGCCAGGGCGGCATCGCTGGGGCCCGTGCCGGAGGACTCGTCCAGCAGACGCTCCACCAACTCCTTGAGGATCTTGAAGCGCTCGCCGACGGGCTTCTTGGCCTCGGACGGCGCGGCCTTGAGCCAGCGGCTGGAGATCTCGTTGAGCAGGCCCTGCTTGCGGCCCAACCAGCGCAGGCGAAAGGCTTCGAGGGCCTCGACGTTATCGAGAGCGGCTGCGTCGTTGCGGGCCTGGTGCTCCACCGCGGCAAACGCCTGGTCGAGCGCGGCCTGGTCAAATGCCGTCAGATTGGGAATTTCTTCGTTCATCATGCGTAGAGAGCAGGATAAACCATTGCATGGAGCGGACGCGGACGCTACGGCGACCGTCTGAGGGCTGAGGCCAATCGAGGGAGGTGCCCTCAACCGGAGTTCTGTCGTAGGATGGAGCGCATGAAGAGACTGGTCTTTGCTGCTTCGCTTGTTCTTTCTGTCGCGGCGCTCCTCCTCGGCCCGAGTGCGTCCGCCCAGCCCACCCCCGCGGTCTATCACCAGGAGGACGGCTTCGTCGACGCGCACGGCGTACTGATCTATTACGTCTCCATAGGCCATGGCGCGCCGCTGATGGTAGTGCATGGTGGACCGGGCGCGGATCACACCTACTTTTTGCCCTACCTGTTGCCGCTGGCGCGGACGCACCGGCTGATCTTCATCGACGAGCGCGGCTCGGGCAGATCGCAACGGTTGCAGGACACCAGCCTCTATACCGTCGAGAACATGGTTGAGGACGTGGAGGACGTGCGCCAGGCGCTGAACCTGGGCAAGATTTCGCTGCTCGGCCACAGCTACGGCGGCGTGCTGGCCCAGGCCTACGCGCTGAAATACCAGCAGAACCTGAGCCACCTGATCCTGAACTCGACCTTCCCGTCCACGCAGCAGATGAACGAGGTGCTCCAGCGGGAGAAGGCGCAGATGCCGGCGAAGAAGCTGAAGCGGCTGAATGAGCTTGAACAGGCGGGCCTGTT
>JARLGE010000280.1 GCA_031296215.1 Occallatibacter sp. | reverse complement strand
TCGTAGATCTCGGTGATGGTGCCGACGGTGGAGCGGGGGCTGCGGCTGGTGGTCTTCTGCTCGATGGAGATGGCCGGCGAGAGGCCCTCGATGGAATCGACGTCGGGCCGCTCGATCTGGTCGAGGAACTGGCGGGCGTAGGCGGAGAGGGTCTCGACGTAGCGGCGCTGGCCCTCGGCGTAGATGGTGTCGAAGGCAAGCGAGCTCTTCCCTGAGCCGGACAGGCCGGTGACCACGGTGAGCGTGTTACGCGGGATGCGCACATTGATGTCACGCAGGTTGTGCTGGCGCGCCCCGCGCACCGAGATGTGTGTAATGGGCATCGAGCGGCTCAAAGAGCAGGTTGCAACAGGTTAAGGATGAGGAATCGAAGGCACAAGAGAGCATTAGGGAACCTTTGATTGAGTCCTTATCCGGACCGGGAGTCCCTCAGGGGCTAAAGCCCGAGTTGATTTTGGACCGTTTGCGGCACGACTGAAGTCGTGCCCTTTCAAAACACCAGCTTGTTCAGAGGTTCCCTAGAGACAAACGTACAACCATGATACTAGGGCGGCGCCGTGGAAAGAAGAGGCGCGCGGGGATTCTCTCCGCTGGGGCTGGGGTGCGCCCCAGCAAGCGGCCGGCCCTGGTGAGACCGATGCGGGCGAAGGCGCGAAAGGGAGAAATCCCGCTCAGCGTGAAGCAACGGCCGCGCTCTACAGTTTGGCGTGGCTGCCGTCGCAGAAGACGGGACTGGCGGTGTGCTTGCAGCCGCACAGATAGGCGGTTTTGGATTCGGTAGCCTCGAACCGGACCGGGGTCAGGTCGGTGGCCCGATGGCTGCCGTCGCAGAAGGGCTGGTTGGCGCTGAGGCCGCAGGCGCACCAGGAATAGCTTTTGCCGGCTTCCAATTGGACCGGATAAGGACCTTTTTGCGCGATCTTGGCTTCGGACATGTGTTTCTCCTGGTCAGTTGCTGCATTGATTATCGCCGAAGACAGCGGCGGGGGGCGGAACGGAGACTGGGGCGCGACCTCGGGCTCGCCTCGATGAGGGAAGAGAAAACTTGAGGGCTGGATTCGCTGTGGGGGACAGGATTGTTCCAAAACAGGACACGCGGAGCAAGGCCGGCTCAATTCAGCCAGAGGTATCGTCTTCGTCAATAGTGAGCCCGTCTGAATTGATTCGGGTTCTGCGAGAATCGGGAGAGCAAATTCTGTCAAGGGGCTACAAATTTCGCGTCAAGGGCAAGCGGGGACGCGCAAAGCGAAGGGTTCCCGGACGAGTAAGGTGAAGCAGCAGCGATGACGGATCTAGTGAATTCGGTCATGTTGGCCGCAGCGTCGGCGGGCTCGCTGGCGTTCGGCGTGCTGGCGGCGTATGCCGTGCTGCGCACCGGGTTCGCGCTGATGCGGCCGCAGCGGCAGGACGTGGTGTTGAAGGCGCGTACGCGCGTGGCGCGGGTGTGAGAAGGGCAGGGAACAGGGATCAGGGATCAGGGGTCAGGGGTCAGGGATCAGGGGTCAGGGTCAGTTTTGATCTGCCGGGATTCGCTTTCACAACTTCAATCCAGGCTCTTTGTGGTCAGGACTCGCCAGCCGAGGTCTTTAGGTAGAGATAGATAGGAAGCTTCTGCAAGGCACTCCGTCCATGTTTTCAAGGGATTTCAATCTGCCAGTCTTGCATTTCCGCGGGAAGCGGAACTCACGTGGCTGCGAGCCACGGGAGCCTTGGTGCGCGCGAACTGACCCCTGACCCCTGACCCCTGCTTCTCAGTTCTGCGGGTTGTTCGGCATGGGCTGGGGCTGGCCCGGAGCGGGCTGGCCTTGCTGTTGGCGCTGCTGCATCTCCTGCATGATCTGCTGCGGGGTGCGGGGCGCAGAGCCGGGAGGGAAGCCGGGGCGGGCGGGATTCGGTTCCAGGTTGGCCGGCGGCTCCTCGACATCGTCTTCCTCGTTGTTTGCAGTGTTGGCGGGCCTGGCCAGTGGTTGTGCGCCCCCGGCCTGGCGGGCGCTGAGCAGAACCTGGCGCGGGGCGCCCTGTCCCTGGTCGCCGATCATGATCACGTTGTAGCCGGAACCCTGCAAAAGCTGGGAGAGGACATCGCGCGCCAGGCCGGGCCCGTATTGGCCGAAGACACGCTGATCGGCGCCGAAGCCGTCGATCTTTGCGCCGGTGGCGGCGGAGATGTCTTTGAGAATCTGCTCCAGGCTGGAGTTGGCGGCGTCGATGCGCAGGCCCTGGCTGTCCCAGACCACGGAAGCCTCCGCGGGCTTGTCGAAGGCGGGCCAGGCGGGCTTGGGCGGCTCCGGCGGAGTTACAGGCAAGGGAACTGCCGGAGCGGGCTCGGCGGCGGGATGGGCCGGGCTGGGGCGCTTGTGATGGTGCACGGGCTTGGGCGTCGCGGCGGTTGCAGGGGAAGTTTGGGCCTGGGCCGTTTGCGTTGGCAACAGCGCTGCCGCCAGCAGCAGCGCCGCAACTCCGGCCAACCGGGGAAGAGAGCAAACCGAGCGGTGCAGGGCGAGCACGGCCGCGGCCCGCGCTGGGGCGATGGGGGCTTGAGGGACGGGGCCGGAGAAGTGGGTCCGCGGGATGGTGATTCGCATGGCGCTTGTCTCTCCTTCCCCGGCGCGGCGGCTGAATTACCCGCGGGGGCAGTCCAGCCGCGCATCGTTTCCGTCCTACTGTACTAGACTAACAGTGGCTCGCGGACGCTCGAAAAGAGATTCGCGCGCCAGAGAGGATGTTGAATCCAATGCGCCTGTGCGGGAGGGTTTTCTCGGTGCTCGCGATCGGCCTGCTGGCTTTGCCGCCGCTGAGCCATGCGGCCAGTTGCACCACCCAGGCGGAGATGGCGGCGCAGGACCGCAATGCGCTCACGGCGATGGGCGGGCGGCTGGGCATGGCCATCCTGGGCCAGGACTACACAACGCTGCAGGCGGCGCTGCTGCCGGCCGAGACGGCGGAGTGGGTTGGGATTCGCGAGGCAGTGGAGCTGGGCGCGCCACTGGTGAAGGGGGGCCAGTTGCAGTTGCGCAACCTCTACCTGCTGGACGCCAGCACGCTGGCCGCGCCTGCCGACACGCAGTTCTTCTGCTCGAATGCGAGCGGTTCGTTGACCGTGACCATGAACATGCGTTCGCTGCCGCCGGGCCGCTATGCGGTGGTGCTGGCCGACGCTGGCGGAGCTCCGCTCGGCGGGCAGATCGGGCTGGTGCTGGCCTGGGATTCGACCGGTGCGCCGGCGGCCTGGAAGCTGGCCGGGCTGACGGTGCGGCAGGGGAGCTTCGACGGGCACGACGGCGTCTGGTTCTGGTCGCGGGCGCGGGACTTGCTCCGGCAGGAACAGACCGGCGAAGCCCAGCCTGCAACCAACAACTGGCCGGCCTGGTTCAGCTACGAGGCGGCTCGCTACCTGCTGGTCCCGGTGGACTTTCTCTCCTCGCCGAACATGGAGAAACTGGGCCAGGAGCAGGCGCAGATCAAGAATTCTCCGCTGGACGCGTTCCCCTACTCGCTGCGGGACGGCGACCGCACCTGGAAGATCGACGGAGTGCGGCTGGATGCGAGTTTGCGCCAGGCCGACCTGGCTGTTGTCTACGATTCGACGGGCGTGACCGACCCGGCGGCGATCCGGACTGAATCGACCGCGGTGCTGAGCGCGCTGCTGAAGGCGCAGCCTGGATTGCGCGCCAACTTTCATGGGCTTTGGGCGGTCGCGGTCAGGGACGGCAAGCAGACGCCGGTGATCGAGCTGCCCATGGCGCAGATACCGTAGAAGCAGGGAACAGGGAACAGGGAATAGGGAATAGGGAACAGGGAATAGGGAATAGGGAATAGGGAATAGGGAATAGGGATTAGGGCCGCTCGTCAGAGAGGCGGATGATCAAACGATCGGGAACGAACTGAGGGGTCAATACGATGATGACGACGAAAGCGGGATTCATTGCAGTCTGCGCATTGCTTGGAACTGCATTCGCAATCGGCACACCGGCAGCGCGCGGGCAGCAGAAGCCCACAACCGATGCGGAGAAGAGCAACCAACTGCCGCCGGCGCTGGAAAAGAAATTCATGGACACCACGGCCGATCCGTGCGTGAACTTTGCGCAGTACGCGTGCGGGAGTTTTTCCAAGCTGTATCCGATCCCGGCGGACAAGTCAGGTTATGGACCCATTTACATCGTCATGGATCACACCGAGGATGCGCTGCACGCGCTGCTGGGGAAAGTTGAGGCCGACAGCCCGGCGCGGACGGCGAACGAACAGAAGATCGGCGACTACTACGCAACCTGTATGAACAAGGACGCAATCGAGGCGGCCGGGCTGAAGCCGCTCAAGGCGGAACTGGATCGCATCGCGGCCCTCAAGAGCAAGAGCGAATTGACCGCCCTGCTGGCGCACGATCAGTTGATCAATGTGAATGCGTTCTTCGGTTATGGCGAGCAGCAGGACTTCAAGGACGCGCGCAAGCAGATCGCCGCCGTGGACCAGGGCGGGTTGGGACTGCCTGAGCGCGACTACTATCTGCGCACCGGCGACCCAGCGGAAAAGACACGGCAGCAGTATGTGCAGCATGTGACAAAAATGTTGAAGCTGCTGGGCGAGCCGGACGAGGCCGCGGCCAGCGATGCCGGCAAGATCATGGCGCTGGAGACGGCGCTGGCCAAGGTGTCGATGGATGTGACTTCGCGACGCGATCCCATGAGCATCTATCATCCGATGACGGCGACCGCGCTGGCTGCGCTGGCGCCGCAGATATCCTGGGCCAGCTTCTTCGAGCAGACCGGAACGCCTTCGGTCAGTGAATTGAATGTGGTGAACCCGGACTTCTTCAAGGGAATGAACGCGCTGATCGAATCGACTGATCTCGGCACCATTAAGGCGTATTTGCGCTGGCAGCTTATCAACGGCATGCCGGCCCTGGCGCTTCCGGCTGCCGAGGACGAGGAGCACTTCAACTTCTACGGCCATGAACTGAGCGGACAGCCGCAGCAGCAGCCACGCTGGAAACGCTGCGTGCAGGCGACGGATGGCGCGCTGGGAGAGGCGCTGGGCGAAGTGTATGTGAAGGCATACTTCCCACCCGAGAGCAAACAGAAGACAGTCGCAATGGTGCACGACATCGAAGACGCGATGGACAGGAACATCGACACGCTGACCTGGATGAGCGCCGATACTAAGGCAAAAGCCAAGGCAAAACTGCACATGGTCGCGAACAAGATCGCTTATCCCGACCACTGGAGGGATTACTCGGCGCTGAAGGTGGTGCGCGGCGATGAGTTGGGGAACGCCATACGGGCCGTCGAGTTTGAGAACAAGCGGCAGATCGCGAAGATCGGCAAGCCGGTCGATCGCGGCGAGTGGGGCATGTCCCCGCCCACCATCAACGCGTACTACAACCCCAGCATGAACGACATCAACTTCCCGGCGGGCATTCTGCAGTCTCCGTTTTTCGATCCCAACGCGACGGACGCGGAGATCTATGGGCATATCGGGGGGATCGTGGGCCACGAGTTGACGCACGGCTTCGACGACGAGGGACGGCAGTTCGACGGCAACGGCAATCTCTCCGACTGGTGGACGGCGGTGGACGCCAAGAACTTCGAGGCCATGACGGATTGCGAAGTGAAGGAGTACGGCGGCTTTACGGCCGTGGACGATGTGAAGGTGAACGGCAAGCTGACCCTGGGCGAAAACACGGCGGATAACGGCGGATTGCGGCTGGCGTTGATGGCCCTGGAGGCCGATGCGAAGCGCAAGGGCATCGACCTGAACGCCAAGGACGCGAGCGGCTTCACGCCCACGCAACAGTTCTTCCTCGCCCATGCACAGAACTGGTGCGGAGGCATGCGCCCGGAACGGGTCAGGTTGCAGGTGCAGACCGATCCGCACTCGCCCTTTGAGTTTCGGATTATGGGCGTGGTC
>JARLGE010000279.1 GCA_031296215.1 Occallatibacter sp. | reverse complement strand
TAGCGCTCGGGGGGAAGGCGGTCGGGGGCGGTCGACACCGGATCGAGCGAGAAGATCTGGACGAGATCGACTACGGCGTGGCGGGCCATGGCGAAGGTGAGTTGGGCCTGGCGCGCCTCGCGGCCCTGCACGCCGGCGATGAGAAGGGCGGAGGCATCAAGGATGGCGGTGAGGGCGCTGATCCAGCTTTGGTTGTTGTGCTGGGAACGGAAGTAGCAGAGGAGGGGGTAGGAGATGTGGCTCTCAAGCAGCTCGGCGGACCAGCGTTCCCACTCGACCAGGAGGAGGGTGAGGTCGGTTTCGCCGGACTGGTAGGCGTGGCGGCGCATGAGTTCGGCGGCGGTGGGCGGAGAGCCGGCGCGGGCGTCGAGGAGCGAGATGCTGACTTCGCGGCGGGAGAAGGCGCTATAGAGAACGGGGAAATAACCCATGACCATGGCGAGAAAGGCGAGTCCGGTGCCGGCCTCGAGGATCATGAGGGCGCGGACTGTGGGGCTGGTGGGGGTGACGTCGCCGAGGCCGAGGGTGAAGATGGTGGTTCCGCTGACGTAGAGGTCGGAGAAAAAGCCGGGGCCTTGTGCGTTATCGATGAAGGGACTGCCCAGGGAATGGAAGATGAGCGCAAAGCCGAACACCATGACACTGGCCCACAGAGCGAGCAGAAAAATGAGGGACATGGGGCCGTAGTAGCTGTAGCAGGTCTCTTGCTTGCGTGGGTTATGCAGACGTTTTGCGAAGAACGCCCAGGGGCGCCAGGTAACGGCGTAGAAGAGGCTTGTTAGGCGGAAGCGGCCGCTGGCGCGACGGGGAAGAATGATGGTCTGGAAGGCATCGATGAGCACGACGAACAGGCAAACGAGGCCGGCACACAGAGTAAGAATCCGCATCGAACCTCCTTTTTGCGCGTAGCAGCCGACCGGGGCGTAGGCGGGAAACCAACTGACAGTATGGTAGCTGACCCTGGGGACTGACCGGGAGTGCCGGCTGGGGAGTTGGCGCTACTTACCGGATTTTGAGGCGGGTTGTGCTTTAGCCCGGTTCCTTTTACGCCGCGCTGCGCTCTGCACTTCGTTGAGCAGATCTTCGATGGTCCAGCCTTTGAGGCTTGTGTTGACAGCCTCCTCAGCATCAGCATAAACATGGCTGAGCGCCTGACGAACGTTTTGGCCAACGACGCAGTTGGGATGGGGCTCGTTGCGGTGCATGCGAAACTGGGCCTCGCTGCCGAGCGCAACGCGCACCTGGCTGAGCGCAATCTGGCCGGGTGCCCGGGCAAGAACCCAGCCGCCACCCCTTGCTCCTTTGGAATCAACGAGCGCGGCGTTGCGAAGGAGGGCCAACTGGCGGCGTATCACCACAGGATTGGTTCCGACGCTGACGGCGATGAACTCCGAGGTCAGGCGTTCGCCCGGCATGGAAGCAAGCAGGGTGAGGATGTGGACCGCAGTGGAGAATCTGGAGTTCATGGCTAAGGAGATGCGCGGAGACCAGTGACCGATGCACACTGCGATTGTATCGTTGGGTGGTCTGCAGAATAGCGTAACAATTTTTGTGTCGCTTTATGTTTTTGCGGCATCTGACAAGAAGAAGCAGCAAAAAATACCAGGAGGAGATTGCGATGAATGTAGTACTTTATGGCGCTACGGGCAGAGCTGGAAGCAGAATCTTAAAGGAACTGACGGCGCGCGGACACAAGGTGACAGCAGTGGCGCGCGACACGGCCAAGCTGCCTGCAGGCGTCAACAGCAAGCAGGGCGATTTGAGCGATGTGGACAAGATTGCGGTGGTCATTGCGGGAGCCGACGTGGTGGTGAGCGCGTATGGTCCTCCGCAGGACGATACGGATCAGTTGATTGGCGTGACCGAGCGCGAGATTGCGGCCGTGAAGAAAGCCGGAAAGATCCGCCTGATTGTGGTTGGCGGCGCGGGATCGCTGGAGGTTGCTCCTGGAGTTTCGCTGCTGGCGTCTGGGCATCTTCCGGCGGCGTGGGTGCCGATTGCTACCTCGCATGACAAGGCGCTGAAGCTGCTGGAGGCCTCGGAGATCAATTGGACGTATTTCAGTCCGGCAGGCTTTTTTGAGCCCGGCGAGCGAACCGGAAAGTTTCGCCTGGGCACAAGCAACCTTGTCGCCGATGAGAAAGGGGAAAGCCGCATATCGATGGAGGACTATGCCATTGCGCTAGTGGATGAACTTGAGAAGCCAGCGCATGAACGGGGACGATTCTCAATCGGCTACTGAGTACAACGCGCTGGGCCCGCTGTTGCAATTGCGACGGCGGGCTCAGTGCAGGTTCGGAAATTGTGTAGACCGATAGGCATTCCCGCAGGGGCTAAACAGGCTGCGGAAAAAGGCCTGATTCTGGATGAAAGGCCCGAGAAGCATCCCTCAGGGGCTAAAGTCCTCGTTGATTTGATTGCGTTTATGGCACGGCTGAAGCCGTGCCCTTTCAAGACAGCAGCTCAACCAGAGTTTTTCCGCAGCGCGTGAAGCCGTGCCCTATCAAAACCGATCTAAAGCGAATGCAAAATGCCCTAGTGTCCTGTCTCTGAAATTCTTGACATAAATCAGACACCGGAACCGCAGATCTTTCGACTCCGTTTGGCCAAAAGGCCGGCCAAACTACGCTCCTGATGAACGGCCTATTCGAGTAGTATTCGCAACGCCCCTCCGGGGCGTAGGCAATATTTTGGGCCACAACCCAGGACTGCGTCCGCTATGGCGGCCTTGTCCTGGGCTATTTTCAGTCATCCCTCCGGGATGCAATGCAGCCCGTTCCTCTCTGGGCGTAACTCGTCGCGGCGAGTCGGGCTGCCCAAGATGACAGTGCAATTGTGATGCGAACTTTAGAAATAGGACACTAGTGTGTTTTGAGCATTGGTGCGCTGGGGCAGGCAGGCTCTCTTACTCTGGCTTGGCAGTTTTTGGTTGTGGGTGGAGAGCTTTGCCTACATGCCTTGCGGTGGAACCGAGCGCATGCAGAGTGCTCCTGGTGGCCTTCTGGAGCGCGTTTCCGGTGTTGTCTTGGGCGGTGGAAAGGGCTGCGCCGGTGGAGGATCCGGCCAAGCCGAGCGACGAGGTTGTATTGCTGGCGCTGGTTGCAAGCGCGCGCTCGGTAGAACTGCTGTTGGCGATAATTCCCTGCGCGGGATGCCTGCCGGGGTTAAACCACCCGATTTCAGTCTCAGGGAGTTGGTTGAGGCGGGCGATGGGCTCCGGGGGGAAGTTGGTGGCGGTCATCTTGCCGAGCAGCGGCCAGGCGGTGGAGGCGATGAAGACGGAGCCGTTCATGGGGTGGGCGGCCTCGCCGAGGTTGACGATGGCGGCGGAGGGAAGCGGCACCAGATTAACGCATTTATCCGCGCCGCACCCGGCATGACAGACGGTTTCATTGAAGTAAGAAGCGTGTTTGCCGGGGGAGACAAAGACCGTGGGGCCCTTCTGCTCGGCGTGGAGCGTTGCGGCGCGAGCGATCTGGCTGACGTCGCAGACGGTGTCCTCGTGGGCGGCGGCGTACCAATAGAGGGCCTTCCATTGCGCGGAGGCGATGTCGGGGGTGGAGGCGGTGACGAGGACGGCGACGTGCTCGGCGTCGAGAGGATGGCCGTGCGGGCCGCAGTCGCTCTGCCATAGATGGTAGTAGTGAATCTCCGCAACGAGACCGGATGGAGACGGACTGCCGGCTGGGGACTTTGCGGGGAAGACCTGGCCGTAGATGGTTCCGTTCTGGGCTTTGGCGGTGGGGATTTGCGCGTTCTGGGCGAACTCGGCGGGGAGTTTGGAGCAGTCGTGCGGATCGACCATAAAGGTGGGGGCGAACTGCACGAGGAGAGATTGCTCAAGGGCGTCGCTGAGGCCGTCCTGGTCGGCATCGAGGAGGGCGGGCTGCTGGGCGGCGGCGGAGAGCAGTGGCGAGGACGCGCTGGCGAGGAGGAGAAGGGCGGAGAGGCTGAGGATTCTGGCT
>JARLGE010000057.1 GCA_031296215.1 Occallatibacter sp. | reverse complement strand
TTCTCACGCTTCGATGGCCGCCTCAATCTCCGCGCGCACATGATCGGGCAGCGGAGGCATGGCTCCCGACTGCGAAGCCACCCAGCCGCCCCAGCGGTTGCCCGCCTCATTCAGCGTAGGCAGATCTGCGCCGCGCAGCAGGTAGTGCGTCAACGCCGCTGTAAACGCATCTCCCGCGCCAATGGTGTCGGCCACCTTGACCGGCAGCCCGGGATGCTCATTCCACTCATCCCGCGTCACCAGCAGGCTGCCCTCGCCACCGCGCGTAACCGCCACCATCTGCAGCGTGGGAAACTCGCTCAGCAGCCGCTCCGCACCCAGGCGCAGCGCATCCAGCCCCGTCTCGGCCGACCCTGGCGGGTCCCCGCACGGCAGACCCAGCAACGCCAACACCTGCGGAACCTCCCCGTCGTTCATCTTCATCACCGTGGCCAGTTCCAGCGACTCCTGAATCACCTCGCCGGAATAGAAAGGCGCGCGCAGGTTCACATCGAAGACGCGCACGCATTTCGATGAAGTCTGCGCCGCCAGCGTCTGGATGGTTTGCCGCGACTCCAGGCTGCGCTGCGCCAGCGAGCCAAAACAGAGAGCGTCTGCCCGCTCCGCCAGCCTCACCCACTCATCGGAAAGCTCCAGAAAATCCCACGCAGCCGGCTGGTGAATGATGTAGTGCGGCTGCCCGCCCTCAAAGCGAACAGTCACCCGGCCGGTTTCGTGCACTGCGTCGGTCTCGACAAAACTCGCGTCCACCGGCAGCGGGTCCAGTTGCTCGATCGCCCTGCGGCCCAGGTCGTCGCGGCCGATCCGGCTCAGCAGCACGGCGTGGTTGCCCAGCCGCCCGGCCATCGCCGAAAAGTTCGCGGGCGCGCCACCCAACCGCGGCCCCTCCGGCAAAACATCCCACAATAACTCGCCCAATCCCAAAATCAGATGCGGTTCTTTCAAGGTCGTGCTCCATCTGCTGCCCAGCTAACAGCTTTCCCCCTCGAACCCGATCTCGTCAAATTCATTCTTGTGTCCACCTCCACATCGAACAGTCCTCATAGTTTCCCGCTGCATACTCCCCTTCCGGCTGGTTGGCCATGATCCTGTGATCCGCAATCGCGTCCACTTTCGATCGCCTCACTTTGCCCAGGTAGAGCCGCGTCCATCCTCGCTCACTCTCCAGCACCACCTCCTGTTCGTTGTTCACATACAGCAAGTCCAGCTCGCCTCCTCGACCGGCCTGCGCCTTGCGCCAGCCCTTCAGCAGCCTGCGCAGCATCGCGGCCCCAAAGGGGTTGAACAGAAACACCAGCAGCGGCCCCTCCGGCAAAGCGAACTCAACCGCATCGCATTCCACCATGCGCATCGGTCCGCACTCGCGACCCATCCGCCGCCACAGGATCACATTCTTTCGCGCCATCTCCGCAAGAACCGGATGCAGCTCCACGCCCACCACTTGCTTGAACCCAAGTTCCGATGCCAGCAGCACGGCCCGGCCCATCCCCGCTCCCAAGTCCACAAACGTCGTCTGGCTCAGCGCCGCCGCCGGTCCGCTCTTCTGCCAACGGCGGACAAGCGCATGAAACACCGAAGGCGCAACGCCGTAGTAGGCCGTCGCGTGCCGGTCGTGGCGATGACCGCTCTTCAGATGCCTGCCCGCAATCAGCCCGCTGGTGCGCACCCCGTACTCGGCATCGAACGGGTGCTGCGTGAAGCCGTCCTTGACGGAGAGCCCCGGCAACGATCGGCGCGCCTTCTTCGCTGGCCCTTTGTCTCTTTGGTTGATTTCAGCTTTCACGGCTTGAACCTTAGCACAGATTCGATGCTCCCGCTGTGTTTGCAAGGTCCCCAGAAACGCCCGCGTCTGGAAATCGACAAGGCGCCTGACGACGAAAACAAACCTTCAAAGAAGTGAGGCGCGTCTCGCAAACCGAGCTATAATTCGCTTCTCCCGCTTTTCCCCTCGAGGAGAGATGGTTATGATCGCGTTTCCCGATCTGCCGCAGGACCTCGATTATATTGCCGAGTGGTTCATTGCGCCGCTCGTTATGCTCTGGTTTGCCCTTCATTGGCTCTTCCTCGGCCTCAACAAGGAGCACCCCGAAGGCGAGCGAAAAGCCGCCCGCAGCGGCTCGTCCGCAGGCATCGTGCTGGCCGTGGTCATCCTGGTCGTCTGCTTTCGTTTCTTACCCAAATGCGACGAGAGTCAAATCAGCCCCCGCGCTGCGCTGTGGGCGCTCGCGGTTGGCGCCCTTTTCGGCCTCTTGACCCGCTTCCTGCACGCCCGAAAAGAGACCATCCTGAAACTCGTTGAGGAGCCCGAAGGAAAATCCGGAGAGGATGCAAAGAACGCCTGGAAGGCCAAAAGAAAAGTTGCCCGTCGCCCGGCTCGATGGTCGCTGCCGGTAGCCTCTGGCACGGCACTCGGGCTGGCTTCGCTGGTCCTCTATTACGCTGGCCCACCCTACGCCGCGTCCCATCTTTGGCTCATGTGGGTATTCCTCGCCCTCCTGTGTTCCTACCGCCTCGCACTCCCCTTTGGAGATCGACCATGAAGCGACACATCCTGCTGGCTCTCGTCTCAGGCGCATTGATCGTTGTGCTCCCGGCTTTGGCGCAAACACCCTCGGCTGGGCAACCCCCCGCGCCGGGCGCCGCTCCAGAGCAGAAGCAAGCTCCGCCCGCGCCAAAACCGCCGGACTCGGACGACGGAATTTCCAACACGGCAGCCACCTGCCGGAATGCCGCCGCCTGCCTTCCTGGAGAATCGGTCCGTGTCGCGGCCGCCGGGCCTGCCTTGGCCAAGACCGTGGCTGTCACCCTCAGGCCGTCAAACACCACCGACGCGCCCGTATCGTCGGATGCAAAATGGGATGGGAAGACACTGCTTGTCACAATCCCCCAGGATGCCCCGGACGGCCGCTACAGCCTTTGCGTCAAGCCCTGCCCGGCGGACAAGCCGGATTACAGCGAATTCAGTCCAAGCCAGATCGTCGTCCAAAGACCAACCATCACAGCGGTCTCTCCGGCGGCTGCTTTCGCCGAGAAGAATGGCGACAACATCGTCATTATTCTTGGCACGGGCTTCTGGTATGGAAAAAGCGAAATCAAGCCGGCACACGTCGGGATTGATCCGGACGACAAGCGCGTTCAACTCCGCTTCAACGCAATCGGAACCCCAAACAGATGCGTTGGCAAGGGATGTTATGAGCTGAAAGTTGACAGCGACAGGCAGATCACGCTCACCTTTCACAAGCTCGATTCCAGCTATTACAAGGGCAAGATGAACTTCGTCGTCTCCGTCGATGGCGTCGACACCGATCCCGCCACGCTCACCCTGATCAACACCACCCAGAGCACCCCCATCACCGTTGCCGTGGTCGGTTTCACCCTCATCTTGCTCCTCATCTATTTCCTCCTGCGCAGCGGCGAGCATGCGACAAAGCAGACGATGGGCGGCAAGACCTACTGGCTCAGCACGTTGTTTTTTGACGTGCAAACCAATAGCTATTCTCTTTCCAAGTGCCAGTTCTATGCCTGGACCGCCGCCGCCGTCATCGGCTATCTATTTCTCGCCGTCTCCAAAAGCTTTGTCCAGGGCAGCGCTATTTTCCCCGATATTCCCCCCGGCCTTCCAGGCATACTCGTCGCCAGCGTCGGAACCGTTGTCCTCTCCAGCGGGATTTCCAGCGCAAAAGGAGACAAGGGCGCGGGGAACCAGGGACCCAATCTATCCGACTTCATCGCCACCGGCGGGGTGGTTGCCGCGGACCGGCTCCAGTTCGCCATCTGGACCATCGTCGGCATCGGAACATTTCTTGCCATCGTCTTCCAGAGCGACCCCAGAAACATCAACGATCTGCCCGCCATCCCTGCCGGCTTCCTGCAGTTGATGGGCATCAGCTCCGCCGGTTACATCGCCGGAAAAGTCGCGCGCAAGGCCGGGCCCACCATCTCCGCGCTGGCTTTGAGCAGCACCGATTCCAGCGCCCTCCGATTCCAGATCACCGGCAGCGGCCTGTCCCGCTCCGCCATCTTCGCCATCGACGACCAGACCATCTTTCCCGACATCGTCCTCGGCAAGGACGAGCAGAAAGGGCCTCCGGAGATTCTGCAAACCGATTCCACCGCCGGCGACCAGGATTTTGCACGCGTGCTCGCCTTCTCCATTGCCAAGCCCCCCAGCGCATGGTTCGGCAAGGGGCACACCTTCACCATCACCAACCCCGACGCCCAGAAGGCCACGGTGCCTTATGAGGTCTTCATCGGGACTTCCGCCGAGGCCCAAACCGACACGACCAAGACCCCTCCGGAAACCAGGCTCACCATCTCCGGCAAGAGCTTCGACAGCACCCTGGCAGTTCAATACAATCCGACGGGCGTTGCAACCCCGACGGAAATCACCGCAACTCCCACCGTCAACGAGACCACCTACACGGTGACCATACCCAGCCTCACCGCGGCTGCGGGCGATACTGTGACGCTCTCCTGTCCGTCGGGGGTCAAGCAGACTCTGCAAGTGACCGTCAAAGCCCCCGCGGCGTCTGTTTAGCGCCGCCGCCCTGAAGGAGCGCCAATCTATGGGGTCCCGCTTGCCCGGACCAACAGCTCTACCGGCGCAACCAGCTTGTCCACCAGCACGGCCTGGGGCTTGGCGGCAGCTTTCAACAGTTCAAGATTCTTCTCCCGCGCCTCCGCGCTCACCGTGCGATGGTTCTTCAGATCGTCCAGCGCCTGCAATCCGAGGTCGGCCACCTGCGCCAAGCTGTGCGACAGAGGAATCAACTCGGCGGTCAACTGCGAGCCGGCCAGCCTGGGCTGCAACTTGGCGTCGTTGTCGCGCCAGCGCTGGAGCCAGTCTTGCGCCTTCTGCCACTCCTCGGGCGTTGCCTTCCCCGCCGCAATCAGGCCGGCAAGCAGGCTGAACTGGCGCGCCAGCTCGCTCTCCGGAGGCACTGCGTCCACCAGCCGGTTCAACGGCGAAAGCGTGGTGTAGTCGTGCAGGCCCTCGCGCTCGTACCCCTCGGGGGGTTGAACCGCAGTCGCCAGAACCTCCAGGCCCCTCGGGTCGAGTTCCCCGCTCATCCGCCGCAGCATCGGCACCGTAGACGAATTGTGCTCCAGGCCGTAGTGCTCCAGCTTTTGCGATACAACCGCAAGCCGCCGGTACATCGAGTCCACATCGCGTACATCCTGCGCGGACCAGAGCCGCTCGGCGATGGCCGCAGTGCGCGGCCAGATGCGGCTGTCGATGTTCTCCGGAGTCACCAACTCGCTCCACATGGTTGCCTCGCCGCCCAGCACGCGCGCCTTTTCTTCCGCGCTCAGGCTGGCGCCGTCCCCGCCCAGCGGGTCAACCAGATAATGATCCGACGCAGGCTGATTCAGGTCGATGTAATAACCGTTGGACAGCAGCACGCGATTGCCCTGCCTGGCTGCCGCCGCCAGCGCCGTCGGCCCGCGCCAGGAGTGGATCACCACGTCGCGCGGCGTGTCCGGCTGTAGCACCTCGTCCCAGCCCATCATGATCTTGTGGTGCCCGGCAACCAGTTTCTGCACCCGGCCCGAGAAGTACGATTGCAGCGCCGCATCGTCCTTCATGCTGTGCGCCTTCATAAACGCCTGGATGCGCGGGTTCGCGTCCCACTCCTTGCCGTCGCACTCATCCCCGCCGACGTGGAAATAGGCGTCCGGGAACAGCGCCGTCATCTCGCCCAGAAACTTGTCGAGAAACTCATAGGTCGTCTCCCGCGTCGGGTCCATCGCCGCATCCAGCACCCCCCACTTGGTCGGCAGCTCATACGGCCCCGGCCCGCTCCCCAGTTGCGGATAGCCCACCAGCCACGACGACGTGTGGCACGGCATGTCGAACTCCGGAACCACGCGGATGCCGCGTGCCCGCGCGTACTCGATCACCCCGCGAATCTGCGCCTGCGTGTAGTAGTTTCCGGCCGAGCCCTTCTCCTGCAACAGCGGAGCCTGTTTGCTCTCCACGCGAAAGCCCTGGTCGTCCGACAAGTGCCAGTGCAGCACGTTCAGCTTGGTCGCTTCCATCCCGTCCAGGTTGCGCTCGATCACGGGAATGGGCATGAAGTGCCGCCCCACGTCGATCATCAGGCCGCGCCAGGGAAATCGCGGCTGGTCGTCGATCGAAACGACAGGAACTGCGAACCCCTGCGGCGTAATCCGAACAAGTTGCAGAAAGGTCTGCAATCCATGCAGTACACCTAGCGGATTGGCCGCCGACAGTTCGACCTTACTCGTGGTGATGACCAGGCGATACGACTCGTCCTCGCCCAGCCGTTGCACCGCTTCGCCGGGCCCGGCGGTCGTGATGAGGAAGCTGGCCTTGCCCGCGGCCGAGACAGCCGCAAAGGGGATGCCTGTCTCGCGTCCCAGCGTAGCCAGGAAGCGCTGCCTGCCCTGTTCCACGCGCGCATCCTTGTAGCCGCTCAACTCCACGGTAAAACTGCCGTCAATGAGGAACCGCCCTTCACCCTGCGTCAGGTGCGCGGGCTGCGGCATCAGGTCGAGCGAGCTCTGCTCCTGGGCAAAACTGGCCGGAGGGAGCAAAAGAGTTGCGCAGACAAAAGGAAGAATCAGGGCTGAGCGGAACCAGCGTTGCGTCATAAGAGTGCCTCTCCTCAAAATCGATCGTCCCTTGCGGCCGAAACGGGCACACAGGATTCGGGGTGGGGTCAACGCACCTGCGCCGGGCTTCCATCCGCAAGATTCCAACCCCGCTCGCAATCATACATCGCGCTCCGCACCATTTTCGCGATCAAGTCAGTCCAGAATGATCATCTCCGACGACACGGAGACGAAAATCCCCATCGAATCCCTCCCCAGCCTTCCTACCGGGCAATTCCGTTCCCAAGAGTGTCAATCCAGCTACCCCCATGCACCGGCTTGCCCACCCGCCGCCGTGACAGTCTGCACGCATTCGCGCTACCCTGAGATGTACCCGCGCCCCGCGCGGCCGAAGGAGCTTTTCACCCCCCATGCCTATTCAGTCGACCTCCAAAATCTGGCACAACGGCAACCTCATCCCCTGGGAACACGCCAACATTCACGTCATGAGCCACGTCATCCACTACGGCTCCAGCGTCTTCGAGGGCATTCGCTGCTACGGACAGCCGGTCGGCTCAGCCGTCTTTCGCCTGCCCGAGCACATGCAGCGGCTGCTCGACTCGGCCAAAATCTACCGCATGGAGCTTCCCTTCACCCTCGACGAGCTCTGCGCGGCAGTCGTCGACGTGATCGAAGCCAACGGCGTTGCCCCCTGCTATATCCGCCCCATCGCGCTGCGCGGTTACGGCGAAATCGGCGTCAGCCCCAAGGGCTCGCCCATCGAGGTTTACATCGCCAACTTCCCATGGGGCAAATACATCGCCGGCCATGGCGGCGCGGATGTCTGCGTCTCCAGTTGGAACCGCCTGGCTCCCAACACCATGCCCGCCCTGGCCAAGGCTGGCGCCAACTACATGAACTCCCAGTTGATTCGCATGGAAGCCGAGATCAACGGCTACCAGGAGGGCATCGCCCTCGACGTCAACGGCCTGGTCAGCGAGGGCTCCGGCGAGAATGTCTTTGTGGTCCGCAACGGTGTCATTTATACCCCGCCGCTGGCCAACTCCGCCCTCTCCGGCATCACCCGCGACAGCGTCCTCACTCTGGCCCGCCACCTCGGCCTCACCGTCATCGAGCAGGCCTTCCCGCGCGAGATGCTCTACATCGCCGACGAAGTCTTCTTCTCCGGCACCGCCGCCGAAGTCTCTCCTATCCGCACCATCGACAGGATTGTGGTTGGCGACGGCAAGGTCGGCGAAATCACCAAGAAGATTGCCGACGAGTTCTTCTCGATCGCCAACGGCCTCAAACCCGACCGCTTCGGCTGGCTCACTCCGGTCAAGGTCAACGCCAGCGAGCCAGTCAGCGCCTGATCCTTTCGCCGTAAAAGACAATGGGGACGGATCGGCGAACTCGCCCTTCCGTCCCTTATTTCTTGCAGCCATCTTGCCCAAGCCGGATTTCCTGAACCGTCTCCTACTGGACAATGAGCGTGACAGTGCCCGAACTCACCACCACATGAGTCTGAGGGGGTGGTGGTGTGGAGCTGGACCCTCCTCCGCATCCGACACAGGCAATCGCCGTGCCGGCCAGCAGAACCAACCCCAAGCAAGCGGAAACCCAAACGCCCCGCGCCGCAAGTTTCCTCCTCAGAAACACCAACGGAAGCAGAAGAATCGGCAGCAGAATCCACGAAGTCCCCGCGCCGGAGACGGTTTCCGTAAAGACCACTGTCACCTGATAAGTTCCCTTGGGAGTTGACGAGGAGGTTGTAATCGTCACCGTGTTGGTCGTCGCCGAATAGCTGCACGTCGCGCCCGTTGGAAGGTTCAGGCAGGCCACCGTTGCACTCTCCACGGTGGAAGGCAGGGTTACCGTATAGCTGGCCGGGGAACCTGCGGTCACAGTCGCCGTGGTTGAGCTGAATTTCGGCGCCGTCGCCGATCCAGAGGCCGAATCCACCTCGAATTGGAAGGCTTTGGAAGTTCCCCCGCCCGGAGCCGGCGTGACCACCGTGATGGCCACGGCGGTTCCCCCAGTGGCAATGTCAGCCGCCGAAACTTGCGCCGTCAGTTCGGTCGCGCTTCCGAACGTTGTGGTGAGCGCGGTGGCGCCCCAGTAGACCGTCGAGTTTGCGACGAATCCCGATCCGTTGACAGTCAGCGTAAAGGCCGCGGCGCCCGCGG
>JARLGE010000278.1 GCA_031296215.1 Occallatibacter sp. | reverse complement strand
GGGGTCCGGGCTGCAGATTCCGCCGCTGTTTGCCGGACCGGATGAGGCACCGCCGGCCGAAGGCACGATCTGCTGCGAGATGATTCCCTCCTCGAACCCAGGGGACGATCTGGGCCCCGTGGACGCCAATATCCTGGCCGGGCGGCTGAGCCACCTGTGCAATGTGCGCGGCATCCAGGTGATGATGCTGGACGGTCCGCAGGCGTGGAAGTCACGATCGAACGGTCTGGAGTACTCGCGGGTGAGCGAACGGCAACTGAACACCGCGGCCAAGACGGGCCTGCCCGGCATGGTGAAGCCGGTGACCTACCGGCCCTTCGCCGAGTTCTGCCTGGATGTTTACGAGGCGCTCGGCCGGCGCGGCTGGCGGCGCCTGGCAACCCTGACGCAGCCGGGAACGCCGCCCGAACGGGTGGTGGCGGAGAGCTATCCTCATGCCGCTTGGAAGTCGCTGGGGATCAAGCCGCTGCCCTCGAAACGCCGGGCGCACGTCAGCGACCTGGCCGAGGCCTACGGGGCTCTGCGGCAACTGATTCCGATCTCCACCAGCCGGCCACCCAACCACGACCAGTTGCAGGCGATTGTCGGCGGGCTCGCGGGGCTGGCCCTGGAAGAGCGCAACACGGCCGGAGCGCGCATTGTGGGCGACCCGCCGCGGCGCGAGGACGGGCACTGGCGCGAGGGCTTCATCGTGCTGCCGGTGGCGCCGGCCAAGAGCGCGAAGACGGACTGGCTGAACAGCATTCGCTGGCTGGACTGACCCTGCCGCGATTCAGGGGCCTGCGGCGATTCAGGGCTTGGCGGTCGCGGTTGCAAATCCTTTTTCAATGAACTCCACGATGCGCTTGCGGCCGTCAAAGCCGTGCCAGGGCTCCGGCGAGGGATAGCCGAAGATGCCCTGGGCGAGCGGTCCGTGGTCTTCCCGCGGGTAGGTCACCATCTCCACCGGCACTCCTTCCTGGCGCAGGGCGCGATACATCTCTTCAGACTGGCCCAGCGGGTCGGTCGAGTCGCTGTCGCCCTGGATGAGCAGGAAGGGCGTTTTGGCGTGCGCCGCGCCCCCGAGCGGGCTTTGTTTCCAGGCGTCGGCCATGTGCTCCCAAGGCTTGCCGAAGTACCATCGGTCGTACCACGAACCACCCTCTGTGCCGTATTCGCTGAACTGGTCGATGACGGGCGCGCCGCTGACGATGGCCTTGAAGCGGTCCGTCTTGCCTTCCACGAACCCGGCCATCTCACCGCCGTAGCTGTAGCCAATGAGGGCCATGCGGTTTGGGTCGAGGGGATATTTCTGCAGCACGGCGTCAACGCCGGCCATCACGTCCCGGTAGTCGCCGCCGCCCAGGTCGTTCTTGTTGGCGGCGGCAAACTTGACACCGTAATTCGACGAGCCACGGGGATTGGGCCGGAGAATTGCCCAGCCGTGGCCGACGAGGAAGGCGACAAAGGGATCGTTGCGGTCTTGAAAGGCGCCGAAGGGCCCGCCGTGAACGTCGACGACGAGGGGAACCTTGCCCGAACCGGCCGCCGGCGGCAGATAGAGCAATCCTTCGATGGTCAGCCCGTCGCTCTTCCACTGGACCAGTTGGGGCTTTACGCGGCGAAGATTGGCCGGCTCCAACTCCGGGGCGGGCACGGTCTGGCAAGGGTCGCCCAGCTTGGGCGCAAAGCAGAGTTTCTCCGATTCCCCTCCGCCGTTTGCCAGCCAGACCCAGCCAGTTCGGTTGCGGTTGGTGTTCAGGCCGGCGACGACGGCAGCGCCCAGATCGACTGGGGCCGGCGCGGTCTTGCCATCGGCGGCGATGCGCACCGGGGTCGAGTGGGTTGCGACGGCGGCCAGGGTGATCAGGGAGCCGTCGGCGGCAAAGTAGAGCGAGCCCGCGTTCAACTGTCCAGCGAAGCCGGCAGACAGGCTGTGGGCTGAGCCGGACCCGGACGCATCGACGATCAGCGCAAACAACTCGTCGTAGGCGGGGGGAGCGTCCTCCGGGGTTTGCGCGGTAAAGGCGATCTGGGTTCCGTCCTGGCTCCAAGCCGCGCCGCGGCCGATGGTGGCGGGAATGCCGTCGAGCTTTGTCGCCTTCTCAGGGGTGGTGGCGTCGGCCAGCCAGCCCGCACCCGCGGGGCCCAGGTCAGAGGCGTCGTTGGGCTTTTCGGTGAGGACCAGCAGCCGGGCCGAATTTGCAGCCGGCGACCAGAGCGCCGAGCGCACGTCGGGTGCAATGGCGACGGACTTCAATGCGCCGTCCACAGAACCATCGGGCTTGAGCGCGGCCAGGTAGAGGCGCGTGCCGTGCAGATCGTGGTTAACCCAGGATGCGTCGGCCTTGGCGTCCTTTTGCTTCTTCTCGCCGGGAGTCTCGGGGTCGCGTGCCCAGACGGCCAGCCACTTGCAATCGGGCGAAGGCGAGTAGCCGCTTACGTCGAGCGCGAGCGGTTCGGGCGCGGCGTCAGGCTTTTTGTCTGTCTTTTGGTCGTCCGGTTTCTTGTCGGAGGTTTTGTCGGCGCCCTTCTCGGTGGAAGTCGCAGCCGAGGCCGCTGGAGGAGGAATGGCGCCGGGGATTTTCGACTCGTCGACGACGGGGAGAACCTTCAAGTCGTAGGGCGCGGCCTCGCCGCCGCGCAGGTCGAGCCGGTAGAGCTGGGTGTGCTCGTCGCGTTTGGCCAAGAAATAGATGGCCGACCCGTCCGGAGCCCATTGCGGCCCGCGCTCGCCGCGCTTGTCCGCAGGCGGAGAGAAAGTGATTTGCCGCGCCTTGTCGGCGCTGCTCCCGATCGCCGCGAGCCACAGATGAGCTTTTGCGCCATCGGCGGTCGATTCAGTCACAGTGAAGAGCACCTGTTTGCCGTCCGGCGAGAGCTGGGGCGCGGAGATGGCCTTCAGGTGGCGCAGGTCTTCGCTGGTGGGGAAGTGCGGCTCCGCGGCCGCCGGGGTTGTGGGCGCGGTCGGTTTGGGTTCGGTCGAAGGACTGACTGCCTGACCGTAGCCAGCAGGGGCGGCGATGGCGAAGGCGGCACCGGCGATGCCGCCGAGCAGAATTCGAATGGAAGCGATGCGCATGCCGACAGGATACACGGCAAGCGGGCGGAGTGACTCGGTGGATTCAAGAGGAGATCGAAGGGTTCCGGGCGCTGCGAGTCGGGTAACAAACAAGTGGCCTCGTATAGGGGAGCTGGTTCCAGGCCCGTCCTTGGGGCTACAATCGGGGCACTTAATCTTAGGCCGAGGTGCGCGGTGCGGCTCTTTTGGAAGATTGGAATTCCTGTCAGTTGCGCGGCCCTGATTGGCGGCGCGATCGCATTTGTGCTGGTGCATCGGCACCACCTGGAGCAGCAGAGGCTGGCGCAGGAGGCGCAAGCTTATCGAGTGCGCGCCGAACAGGGTGAGGCGGAGGCCCAGTACGATCTGGCCCGCATGTACTCCAGAGGGCGGGGAGTCCCGCAAAGCTACGCAGAGGCGCTCCAGTGGTATCGCGCGGCCGCCAACCAGAACCTTGAAAAGGCGCAATACTCCGTCGGCTATTCGTATTACTACGGATATGGCACGGATGGGGACTTCAAGGAGGCGCTTCGCTGGTTCCGCCTTGCCGCGGACCAAAAGGATCCTAGGGCTGAGGACCAAATCGGCATTGCGTACGCGGTGGGCAATGGAGTGACGGCCGATTACAGCGAGGCCGTACGTTGGTATCGCCTTTCCGCCGATCAAGGCTATGCCGCTGCACAGTACAACCTCGGCTGGATGTATGCCAATGGCCGTGGAGTCACGAAGGACCGCGTGGAGGCCCGAAAGTGGGTTGCCAAGGCAGCCGATCAGGGCTACCCGTATGCGAAGCAAATGCTGGGGCGAAGCTGGCCTGCCCTGAGCAAGATCAAAAAGATGCAACTCATTATTCCGCTGATAGGAGGAATCCTCCTTCTATTCCCTTCCCGAACCTTCAACTTGGGGCCCAAATCGCAGGTTCGAGGCTCAACGGCAATGGTTGGACTCGGCGTGCTCTTTTGCGTCGCGCTCGATTTACTCAGCTCCGCCTATGCCGGCATTCTTGCACCGCCGCTCGTAGTCTGGCCCTTCGGATTCGCTAGGGCTTTCGTCTGGGGAGCCCTTCTTCCCTTTGTCCTTCGGATGGTGTGGCCTAACTCACCAAGTTGGACTTTGTGGGCCTCTGGCATTTTGTTCATCGGACTCAACGGACTCGTCGTGGCGCGCGGCTTCAATCGGCCCCAAATCGAATCAGCGGTCCGTCTCCTTGTTTGGACAAACGGACATGTGCTGGGACTTGGGATCACATCGGCCGTTCTGCTGTTGCGAATGAGGCGAAACGGCGAGAGAGGTGGACCGTCCGGCCGCGATGAAATTGCAAGGACGGGAGACGGAGAAGTGGCCCATTCCTAGAGAGTTCAGGGCCATTGATTGGCTCGCGGATATGCAAAAGGCGGCCTGAAGGCGGCCTTTTTGATTGGATTGCGATCGATGAGAGCTACTGCGCTGTCGGAGTCGGGGCCTGAGCCGGCGCAGGCGGCTTGGGCTTGACAACCTGCTCCTGCTTTTTCGACGGCGCCAGGATGGCGTGCAGGATGGTGCCTTCCATGCGCGGCATGAACTCGACAATGCCGTTGTCGCCAATGTCCTGGATGAGGCGGTTGATGATGGCGTAGCCCAGTTCGCGGTGGGCCATCTGGCGGCCGCGGAAGCGCAGGCTGGCCTTGACCTTGTCGCCCTCGACAAGGAAGCGGACGGCCTGGTTCTTC
>JARLGE010000277.1 GCA_031296215.1 Occallatibacter sp. | reverse complement strand
GGAATAGGAGCCGGCGCCCGCTGAATTCGTGGTTTCTTCACTGAGAAACCGATTCTAACTCGACGCATCCATGGTCCCGGCAGGTACACTGTCCAGCATCGGGAGGCTTTCATTTATGCAGACACGAATTCAGGGCACGGTTATGCCGGTGCTCGATGTGCAGCTTGACCCCAACGAGAGCGTTTTTTCCGAGAGCGGCGAGCTCTCCTGGATGACCGCTTCCATCCAGATGACCACGCATACGCAGATGGGCGGCGGCGGCGGCATCTTCGGCGTGCTCAAGCGCGTGGCCGGCGGCGGCAGCCTGTTCATGACCGAGTACCGCGCCATGCAATACCCCGGCGAGGTCTCCTTTGCCACCAAGGTACCGGGGCACATCGTGCCCATTCCCGTTGGGCCGGGCCAGGAGTATATGTTCCACCGTCATGGGTTCCTCTGCGCCACCGACGGCGTGACCATCGGCGTGGGCTTCCAGCAGTCGCTGGGCGCGGGCATCTTTGGCGGCAATGGCTTTCTGCTACAGAAGGTCGCCGGCCAGGGAACGGCGTGGCTCGAACTCTCCGGCGAACTGATCCAGAAGAACCTGGCGCCCGGCGAAGTGCTGCGCGTGCATCCCGGCCACGTGGGCGCATTCCAGGCCTCGGTGGGCTTCAATATCACCACGGTTCCGGGCATCAAGAATGCCATCTTCGGCGGAGACGGCATCTTTCTCGCCCAGCTGCAAGGGCCGGGAACGGTGTGGCTGCAGACGCTGCCCATCTCGCGGCTGGCGCACCAGATTGGCGAATACCTGCCTCGCGGCGAGTCGCGCCAGGCCGGGCCCGCGGCGGGCGGCGCGCTGCTGGGCGGCATCGTCGGCTCCATTCTCGGCGGAGACCAGTGAGACAGGGGTCAGGGATCAGGGGTCAGTGGTACCTGCTTCGCAGAGCCTTCAGGAATCGCTCGCATGACGCAGCTCTCGGGTAAAGCCCGCACTCTTCGCAGCGACATCGTCTTCGTCTTCGTGCTGGTGCTGGCCTGCGCGTTGGCGTGGATGGTCCGCGAAGTGCTCATGGTGCTCTATGTGAGCGCGCTGTTTGCGGTGGTGCTCACGCCGGTGGTGCAGTTCACCGCGCGGCTGCGCATCGGCCGCTGGAGGCCCTTCAAAGGCACGGCAGTCTATTTTCTGATCCTGGCCATGGCCCTCGCGCTCACGGTCTTCGGCTTCCTGGCGCTGCCGCCGGTCATTCGCGACATGCAGGAGTTTGCCCGGGAGATGCCCGCGCGGCTGCCCTCGCTGCTGGCGAGGTTCAAGCAAATCCCCTTTGCGGACAACCTGAACATGGACGATATCAGTAACCGGCTCCAGGATTTTGCCAGCAATTCGGCCACCTATCTGCTGCATTCGATCGGGAACTGGGCGGGGACGGTGATGAATGTCTCCATGGGCTTCGTCCTAACCGTCTATTTCATCCTGGAAGGCGACCACGCCTATGCCTGGTTTCTTTCCTTTTTCCCGACCGAAGGCCGCGACCGGCTCGACAAGGCCCTGCGGCGGGCCCGAGTCCGCATGGACAAATGGCTGATCGGGCAGGGCAGCCTGATGCTCATCCTCGGAGTCTTGAGCACCATCGTCTATCTCTCGCTGCACGTTCGCTATGCTGTTGCGTTGGGCGTTCTGACCGGCGTGCTGAATATCATTCCCGTGCTCGGCGCCGCTGTCTGCGTGGCGCTGGCGCTGCTGGTGGCGGCCATCGACTCCTGGGGCCGGGTACTGGGCGTGGCCATCTTCTATGTCATCTATCTCCAGGTGGAAAACTCCTACCTCACCCCGCGCATCATGAGGAACAGCGTGGGCCTGCCCGGTCTGGCCATTCTGGTGGCACTGCTTCTGGGCTCCGCGCTGGGCGGCGTTCCAGGCGCACTGGTCTCGGTTCCCACCGCGGTGCTGGTCGCCGTGCTTGTGGATGAGTACCTGGTAAAGAAGAGCCCGGACTGAGCGCCGCCTCCGGCGGGCGAGTCTGCGGATCAGCTTGGACTCTTCAATCAGGTCCGGGCACGACGTTTCAGCGTGGGGAAAACCGAATGGGGAGGGATGCGCTAGAACTTCCGCAGATTTGCGGCCTGAATCGACCCGTCCACGGCAGCCTTCATCACGCCGCAATCCGTCAGGAACCGCACCAGACTTCCGGTCAGCGGTTCCCAGGTCTCAGAAACGAGGCCCTTCGACAACCTCGGGGCAGGCACTCCACCCCACGGACGAAGACCTGTCCGTGGGGACCCCGGCTCCGGGGCACCCGCAGCCGTTTTGGCGCGCAACTCTTCGCCCGTCGGCCTCTGGACCGCCATCTTCAGGTCGCGGGTGCCCTGCGCGTCCAGGATCAGGGCGGCGAGCTTGCGCGCCACATCCAGCGGAAAGCTCTCGGCCACAAACGCCAACTTGCCCCGCGTGCTGATCACCACCGGTCCTTCGCTGGTGGTGAAGACCTGCTCTTCTTCGCCCGCGGGCAGGCTGGCAGCGCCCGCCTGTTGCGCCGCGAGGTCGGGCTTGAGCCCGGAGTACTTGCGCCCCAGTTGCTTGGCGTACATCTGGGTGAAGGCCTGGGCGGAGGCCGCGTTCCTCCAGACGGAGAGGTAGAACAGCGCCAGCGATTTGGTGGTGCTCTGGTCCGCCGCGGAAGCGTCCAGACGCTGGCCGGCCCAGTAGATGCCGCCGTTCCAGGCCGGCGTCAGGTTGCGCGCGGCGTCGTCGCCGGCAAAGATCCCCGTCAGGATGTGCAGGTCAAGCTGCCCCACCTGGCCGATGTCGTAAGGCTTGTAGAGCTTGTCCACCAGCGGATGAATATTGGGCAGCAGCGGGATGGCCGGGGAGCCCTTGTGTTCGTACTCGCGGGGGTTCATGATCTCCCAGCTCGAGGTGGGCGGCCGGTCCAACGTGCCAGCAAAGGCCGCCGCCTGCCCCTGGTCCATCCACACGTCCTGCTCGAAGCTCAGCCCCTCGCGATAGGGAAACATCAGCGACTCCGACAAGAGCAGCGGCGCGCGCGCAAGGACCGGGGAGTCTTCCGAGGCCGCCATCTGCTGCTTCATCAGGTCCATCACCTCCGGGTCCTTGATCAGGCTCTTGCCCGCCGGCTTGAGAATGTAGTCCATCATCACCGCCGTCGCCTGGCCCTCGACCACGGCGTCCCGGGCGGTGTCGAGCTCGTCTTTGACCAGGTGGTCGTCGTCGTCCGGGGCATTCAGCGAAACGTCTTCCGGCGTCTGGTCGTTCCACTTGTCCAGATCGACGCGCTGGTCCTGCAGGGCATGGGTCAGCTCGTGAGCCAGCACCGGTTTCTGCTCCTCGATGTCGATCCAGTCCAGCATGTTGACGGTCTCGGTCTTGGAGTCGTAGTAGGCCTCAACCTGCTCGGTCAGCAGGGCAAGCAGGAAGGGCTTGAGCGCGAAGTCCCGGTCCAGCAGGCCGAACTTCTTGAGCACGATCTCGTCGCGCTGCATGCGCTTGGCGCCCTCGTCCTCGTCGAATTTCAGCTTCAGATAGCTCTCCACCTCGGCGCGGTTGGTGATCTTGCGCTTGACGTTGCTCTTGATGGGGAGGCCGGTCTCCTGGGAGGAGAACTTCATCAGCTCATCGACCAGCGCAAACAGTTGTTTGGCCTGGTCGGGAGTGATGTGCGTTTCCGGCTTCGCGCCGGCCTGCGCTTTAGACGAATCCGCGCCAGCTCCCGATTGCGCAAAGGCACCGCTACAGGCCGGCAAAAGGCACAAACATGCAGCCAGAGTCCATTTCCCCGCTGCCCAACCCGCCCCCGGGCGCTTAACCCTCATTCGCTCTCCCTTTTCTCAATGCCCTTGCCGTTTGGTCCCCGGCGCGGCTCCATCTTCTTACAAGGCTATAATCAGGATGCGGTATTGCGCGGCATTTCCTCCGGAAATCGCGCGGTACCCCAGAAAAGTTTCCCTATGACCGAAGCCGATCTTCTCGCATCTCCCCAGGCCACTCCGTTTGCCGCGCTGCTCGAGTCCGCGGCTGCACCCCATCAACTGGCCAACTACCGCGGCGTCCTGACCCCACAGGAGTTGGACGCGCCTGAAGCGGAAATAGCGGCCCTGGCCGCAGGCGCCGCGTGCCACGATATGGGCTGGCTCCGCCGCGTGGCCGTCCGCGGCGAAGACCGTTTCCGGTGGTTGAGCGGCATGGTCACCAACACCGTGGAAGGCTTGGGCACCAACGCCGGCGCGTGGAACCTGGTACTCAACGCGCAGGGCCGCATCCAGGGCGACCTGACCGTCTGGCGGGAAGGCGAGACTCTGGAGCTTGAGATTGCCGCCGACCAATACGAGCGCCTGCTCGCCCACCTGGAGCGATTCATCGTCATGGACGACGTGGAACTGGTTCCCCTTAGCGGCGAGACGGCTCTTGGCCTGACAGGCCCGGCCGCGGACGAGTTGCTGGCCCGCGTCGGCCTGCCGGTTCTCTCCGAACAGATGACCTCGACGCGCGCCGAGTTCAACGGCATGGATCTTCGCATCGCCCGCGGATACGGCCAACTGGCCGCGCACTACACCCTGTGGGCGCCGGAGGCCCAGCCCCACCTGGGCTGGCTGTGGAAGTTCCTGCGCACCGCCGGGGCCACGCCGGTAGGCAGCATCTCGCTTGACGCGTTCCGCATCGCCGAAGGCATTCCGGTATACGGCGTTGACATGGTGGAGCGCGATCTGCCCCAGGAGACCGCACAGCTCCGCGCCCTGCACTTCAGCAAAGGCTGCTACCTGGGCCAGGAGATTGTCGAGCGCATCCGCTCCCGTGGCAATGTTCACCGCCATCTGCGTCCGCTTGAGCTTTCCGGACCGGTCCCGGCTACCGGCACAGAACTTGCCTTGGAAGGTGGCGGCACTGCCATAGGGCACATCACCAGCGCGGCCACGCTACAGTTGCCTTCAGGGCCGCGCACCTTTGCGCTCGCCATGATTCGCGGCGAGGCCGAACTGAACAACCAACTCTTTACCTACCATGCGGGGTCGGACCCCGGCACGGCCAGGGTTCTGGCCGCGCCGCCGAGCTTGCAGTAGCGATTCAACCCGACAACGACTCTAAAAACCTTGCCAGACGAATGGGAAAACCGAAGCCATGAACGATACCCCCAAGTTCGAAGCGCCCAAGTTCGAGGTGATCGACCGGCGCAAGATCAAGGCTGCCGAAGAAGAGCTGCAAGAGAGCCACAAACCGGCCTCGGCGGCTGAGCCCCAGTCCCCGCCCGCGGAGCCCTCTGTGCCCTCCTCGGGGCCGCGCCTGGTGGTGAACGAAGGGAGGAATGGGCCCGCTCCCGCCGAAGCGCCGGCTCTTGCCTCGGCACCGGAAGCGGAGAGCGAACTCCCCGATGCGCCCACGGCCCAGGAGAGCCGCGAGCAGAAGGCCGCCTACGATGCCTCGGCCCAGCGGCTTGAGGAGATCATTCGCGCCCAGAACCCCGCGGTCGGCGCACAGCCCGCCATTACCTTCGAGCACCTGGTGCAGCAGTTCTATGTTTCCGCCATGATCCAGATGGGAGCCGGAGCGCAGGAGGGCCAGCGCCCCAGGGTGGACATCCTCGGTGCGCGCACGACGATCGATCTGTTAGGCGTTCTTGCGGAAAAGACCCGCGGCAACCTCACCGATGCCGAAGACCGCGCGCTGCAGTCGGTTCTCTTCGAAGTGCGCATGGCCTTCCTGGAGCTGACCAGCATGATCAACCTGC
This sequence comes from Occallatibacter sp., assembly GCA_031296215.1. Taxonomy (GTDB): domain Bacteria; phylum Acidobacteriota; class Terriglobia; order Terriglobales; family Acidobacteriaceae; genus Telmatobacter. Next base: position 1,798 of record JARLGE010000277.1, on the reverse strand, counting down.
AAGCGATGCAGCCTCCGCAACCGCCGCCGCCGGGAAAACGGTAAACGCAGGGAACAGGGAACAGGGATCAGGGAACGGCAACCGGACATCGGTTGCGACGAGAGATCATGAACGGCAGCCTCACATTTCTTGGCACCGGAACCTCCATGGGGGTTCCTACGCTGGGCTGCGCCTGCCAGGTCTGCACCTCGCCCGATCCCCGCGATCGCCGCCTGCGCCCCTCGGCCCTGATCCGCTGGACTGAAACAGACGCCGGCCGCGCACCCGCCGACCCTGAGCGCATTGTTCTCATCGACACCGGCCCCGACTTCCGCGAGCAGGCCCTGCGCAGCGGGCTGACCCGGGTGGACGCGGTGTTCTACACCCACTCCCACGCCGACCACATTCTGGGCCTCGACGACCTGCGCCCCCTGAGCTTCACTGCCTTCCGCCAGGGCGGTCCCATCCCGCTCTACGCCACGCCGGAGACGACGACAGTTCTCGAACACATCTTCGCTTACACCTTTTCGCCGGAGGCCACTTACCCCACCCGCGCCAGGGTTCGCCTCGAGCCCATCGCCGAGCGCAACCCCATCCACGGCGTTGACTTCCTGCGCGTTCCCGTGCTCCACGGAGAGATGGAGATCGTCGGCTTCCGCTTCGGCAGCGCCGCTTATCTGACCGACGTCAGCGACATTCCTGAATCGAGCTTTGCGCTGCTGGAGGGCCTGGACCACCTGGTGCTCTCCGCCCTGCGCTACAAGCCCCACCCCAGCCACGCCACGGTGCAGCAGGCGCTGGGCTGGGCCGATCGCATTGGCGCGCGCCACACGTGGCTTACGCACATCGCCCACGAACTGGGCCACGAAGCCACCAATCAAACCCTTCCTGACGGCGTGGCGCTGGCCTACGACGGGCTCACCGTCCCCGTGACCCTATGAATAGAGCGAACCGGCCCCAGACCGACGCGCTGACGATTCCCGTTTACCGCTCCGTCGCGGAGATTCCCGGCGGCTTTGGCCCCTCGGCGGCCGCCATCGGCAACTTCGACGGCGTCCATCTGGGCCATCAGGAGATCCTCTCCGCTGTCGTCGCCGAAGCCAGTGCCCTGGGCGTTCGCTCGGCCGTCATCACCTTCGACCCCCACCCGGAGCGCTTTCTGCGCCCGGCGCGCGCGCCGCGTCTGCTGACGCCCATGGATGAGCGAGTCAAGTTGCTTGCCACAAGCGGCATTGACGCAGTGGTGGTGCTGCCCTTTGACGCGGCCCTCGCTGGCCTCAGCGCGCGGCAGTTCGTGCAGCGAATCCTAGTGGATGTTCTCGGTATCCGCGGCTTGCATGAGGGAGGCAACTTTCACTTCGGTCACCAGGCCGAGGCGGGCGTTGCGGAGCTTCGCGAGTTCGGCGAGGGCTTCGGCTTCGCTGTCCACGTCCATTCGCCCGTGCACGTCCGCGGGCTTGAAGTGTCGAGTTCCGCTATCCGCGCGCTGGTCGCATCGGGAGACGTGCGGCGAGCCCGCTGGATGCTGGGACGGCCGTTCGCAGTGCGTTCGACGCAGGCCCGCGGCCGCGGCATCGGCACGCGTCTGCTGGTGCCCACCGTCAACCTCGCTTCGTATGAAGAAATGCTTCCGGCTTTCGGCGTTTACGTGACACGGCTGACAATTGGGGGCCGTTGCTTCCAGGCCGTCACCAACGTGGGCAACCGGCCTACGTTCGGCGAAGCGTCTTTTGCGGTCGAGTCGCACATTCTGGACTTCGAGCCGATGGAAATGGACGAGGAGACGCCCGTCGATATCGAGTTCCTGCTGCGTCTGCGC
>JARLGE010000056.1 GCA_031296215.1 Occallatibacter sp. | reverse complement strand
GCTGTCCCGCCGCTCAAGACCGCCTGCACTGCCGAGCCAAGGAATCGCGGCTATGGGCTCGACCTGGCGTTGGCGTTGCAAAGCGCGGGCGATTCTTCGCAAGCCCGTGAGCAGGTCCGCACGCTGCTGGCCGAGAGTGAGTCCGCGGATCTCTATCGGCTCGCCGGAGAGCTGGACGAGGCGCTGGGCGATCCATTGACCGCCGTCCGCGAATATGAGCAGGCGGTGCGCATGGACCCGAGCGAGCAGAACTACTTCGAGTGGGGATCCGAACTGCTGGTACACCGCGCCATCTTGCAGGCGCTGGAGGTCTTTCAACAGGGGGCCAAGGCCTATCCGAAGTCGGCAAGAATGCTGGCGGCGCTGGGGGCGGCGCTGTTTGCCGGGGCTCGCTACGATGAAGCGGCGCAGCGCCTCTGCGACGCCTCCGATTTGAATCCGGCTGACCCCGAGCCCTACCTCTTCATGGGCAAAATCGAGATGGCCGCGCCCAACCCGCTGGCTTGCGTCGAGCCGAAGTTGGCGCGATTTGTCGAGCTTCAGCCTGGAAACGCCCTGGCGAATTATTTTTACGCGGTTGCCCTCTGGAAAGGACAAAGGCAGCCGGTCGACGAGCGGGTTGCGCAACGCGTCGAATCGCTGCTCACAAAGGCGGTCACGCTAGACGCCAAATGCGGCGACGCTTACCTGGAGTTGGGAGTTGTTTCTCTTTCCGGGAAGAATTATCCCAAGGCTATCGGCTTCTACGAGAAAGCAATCGAAGTCAATCCTGAGCTAGCAGACGCTTACTATCGGCTGGGGGCCGCCTACGATCGGATAGGCGAGCCGGAGAAGGCAAAGAAGGAATTCGAGATCCACGACGCAATCAGGAAACGGCAGGCGGCCGCCGTGGAGCAAGCCAGACGCGAGGTGAAGCAGTTCCGGGTTGTCACGCCAAGCCAGCCGGGGGATCCGCCTATCCACTGAAGAAGAGACTCATGCCGGCTTCGGCTTGATGATTGCCACAATGCCTTCGCCCTCGCGAATGGTGAGGATCTGGTTGGCCTTGACCAGCTTGAACTGTTCGATCTTTTGCGTGGTCGGCCACTTGACCTCGATCCAATCCACCGTCTCCGCCTTGCCGAGGCCGAAATGGAGGCGCAGGTCGCTTTGCGACATAACGCTGGTACCGCTGTGCACCTCATCCATCTGGATGTGCGTGCCGGTGGCGACCCGCACGCGCGCCCCGATCGCGGTGCGATTGCATTTGGTTCCCAGCAGCTTGATCTTGATCCAGTTCTGCTTGTTGCCGCCGACGTTGTGCAGCAGCGAGGGCACATCGTTCATGTTCAGGATCAGGGCATCCATGCCACCGTCGTTGTCGTAGTCGCCGAAGGCGGCGCCGCGGCTGGAGAAGCGTTCGGTGATGCCGGGGCCCATGGTGGAGGAAACGTCTTTGAAGCGGCCGTTGCCGAGGTTTCTGTAGACCAGCCGCGGATTCTTGAAGGACTCGCCGAAGTTGTAATTGTCGATCTCCGGGTAAACGTGCCCGTTGACCTGCATGAGGTCCGGCCAGCCGTCGTTGTCGTAGTCGATGAACCCGCATCCCCACGCCACATAGTTGTTGTTGATGCCGACGCCGGAGTTGAAGGACAGGTCGCTGAACGTCCCGTCGCCGTTGTTGTGGTAGAGATCGGAGGTGTCGTCCGCGAAGTTGGTTTTGAAAAGATCGAGCCAGCCGTCGCAGTCGTAGTCGGCCACGCCCACGCCCATGCCGGCCTGCTCGTGGCCGTCGTCGTTGTAGGCGCATCCGGCCATGACGGCGACATCGGTGAACGTGCCGTCGTGATTGTTCTTGAACATCATGCTGGGTTCTGAATCGACCGCGACGTAGATGTCCGGCCAGCCGTCGTTGTCGAAGTCGTAGGAGACGGCCGTGATGGAGTAGCGCGGTCCGGGCTTCAGGATGCCCGCCTTCTCTGAGACGTCCGTAAAAGTCCCGTCGCCGTTATTGTGGTAAAGAATGTCCGTGTCGCCGGGCAGCCCTCGCGGGCCGCACATGGTCGGCACGCCCTTCCACTGGCAGAAGTTCATGTCGTCGGTCGAAAGGGGTTTGTCCGGATCGAGCTTGATGAAGTTGCAAACGAAAAGATCGAGGCAGCCATCGCGGTCGTAGTCGAGGAAGGTGCAGCCGGTTCCCCAGCGGCCCTTCGCCTGAGTCAGCCCGGCCTTGCGCGTCACATCGGTGAAGGTCCCGTTGCCGTTGTTACGGAAGAGGATGTTATGCCCCCAGAAGGTGCAGAACAGGTCGTCCCATCCATCGTTGTCATAGTCCCCGACGCAGACGCCGGTCTGCCAGCCGCTGCGCCCCAGTCCCGACTTCTCGGTTACATCGGTGAATGTTCCGTCGCGGTTGTTTTTGTAGAGATGCGTGGTCGGCGTCTTCCCCGGCGGCCAATGCTCGTTGAGGCGGTCGCCATTGGAGAGGTAAATGTCGAGCCAGCCGTCCTGGTCGTAATCGAAGAAGGCGAGCCCGCTCCCCTTGGTTTCGATGATGACCCGTTTCTGGTTGACGCCTCCCCAGACGTTGGGAATCGTGAGCCCGGCCTGCTGGGCGACATCGATGAACTGCACCGGAGACGCCGCAGCCCCTGGCGCGTCTGCCGCGGAAGAGGCCTCGACAACGAGGGGATTCTTCCACTTCCACAGTGGGGTCGTCAGGGCGTCGGTGAGCGCGCTGCCGAGGACGATGAGAGATGATCCGAGAAAGCGCCGCCGCGGGAAAATCATAGCTGGGTGCCATTATAGCGAGCGGATCGAACGCGTAGAAAGATGCGCCAACCGGCCGATCCCCTCGCTGTGCCTTCCAACCGCATCTTCATCGCGGCGTCACCTTTGGAAAGGGATGCGGCACGATTCCCGCGCCCTCCTTCACGGCGATGATCTTGTCGATCGGCACATCGGTCAGCTTGTCCACTTGGCCGCTGGGCCAGGTGATCACGAGCGATTCAATCCTGGTTCGCTTGCCCAGGCCAAAGTGAACGCGCGGATCGCTGGCCGACATGTAGCTCGTTCCGCCCTTGGACTGTTCGGTGCGGACAAAGCCCTCGGAAGTCAGTTTGAGTGAGGCGCCAATGCCATCGCGGTTGGATTTGGTCCCGATCAGCAGCACCTCGAGCCAGTGATTGGCGTTGCCGCCCTCGTTGCGCAGCAGCTCGGGAAAATCGCCGCGGCAGTTGACGGCGATGCCGATAGTCCCGTCGTTGAAGAAATCGGCGGTGGCCAGGCCGCGCCCCGCCACCGGCCGCATGAAGTCGGGGCCGAGCGACTCGGAGGTCTTTTCGAAGCGCCCGTTGCCCAGGTTGTGATACATCAGCAGGGGCTCTTTGTAGGTGATCAGACTGTGGTAGAGGTTTACGTTTTCCAGCATGGCCCCATTGGCCTGCACGATGTCCGGCCAGCCGTCGTTGTCGTAATCCAGGAACTTTGTCGCCACGCCGCTGAGCAGCATGGCCTTGTTGCCGATACCCGAGGTGTAGGTCACATCTGTGAAGGTCTCGTCTCCATCGTTGTGGTAGAGGCGGTTCAATTCCATATCGAGATGGGTGATGTAGACGTCCAGAAACCCGTCTCCATCCACGTCCTCGGCGTCGATGCCCATGCCCGCCTCGTAGCGCCCGTCTTCGCTGACAGCGAGTCCGGAGATCATCGACACGTCTTTGAAGGTGCCGTCGTGGTTGTTGAGGAAGAGAAAATTGGGCCAGGTGTCGTTGGCGATGGCGATGTCGGGCCAGCCGTCGTTGTTGAAGTCGGCCAGCGCCAGTCCCATTCCTTTCGATTCGGGCAGCGCGACGCCGGACTTCTCGCTCACATCGGTAAAGGTTCCATCGTGGTTGTTGTGGTAGAGCTTCGTCCTTCTGCCCTTGTAATTGTTGGGGCTGCAATAGGAGCGATAGCCGGGAGCGCGATCGCCGCACCAGAGATTATTCTTCGGGGACCAGTCAAGGTAATTCAGGACCACCAGGTCGAGCCATCCGTCCTTGTCGAAGTCGAACCAACCGGCGCTGCTGGACCACTCGCCTTCGTCGGCGACGCCGGCCTTGGCGGTGACGTCGGTAAACGTTCCGTCGCCGTTGTTGTGGTAGAGGATGGCGCGGCCGTAGCCGGTGACATAGAGATCGGGATAGCCGTCGTTGTCATAGTCGCCGACCGCGACTCCCTGACCGTAGTGGCCCTCGCCTCCCACGCCTGCCTTTTGGGTCACGTCGGTGAAGGTCCCGTCGCCGTTGTTGTGATAGAGCGCCGAACGCAGCGGCTTGGCCGGCTGATAGGCATCGGTGGCTCCGGACTGCACAAAGTAGAGGTCCATCAGGCCGTCCTGGTCATAGTCCAGCCATGCCAAGCCGGTGCCCATGGTTTCCAGATAGTACTTCTCAGGCGAAGTGGTCGAGTCCTGCACGAAGGTGATTCCAGCTTGCTTGCGAATGTCGGTGTAGCGGACGGCGATCGGAGCGGCTTGAGTTTTGGCCGGCTGCTGAGGGCTAGGCGCAGGCTGGCCGGGAGCGGCCAGTACCGCGGTGACGGCGAGCAACGCGAAGCAGACAGAATCGTGAATCCCCCGCAACACTGCCCTCATAGGGTTCTGTCCGCGAGCGAGAGAGCCAGTTGCAGCAACTGGCTTCTGCCGGCCGGTGTCAGGGGCTCATTCCCCGCCGGAGAGGCACTGGGGGCCCGCGCCAGCAACTGCTCGATCCGGGATGCATCAAGGCTGCCGGCGGCGCTCGAGTTTTTGAAGCGATTCAGCACTTCTTTGGCCTTGGCAATCTGTCCAGTCTGAAAGTAGAAGACGCCCAGAATCGAATAGCCTCCAGGCCATTCCGGAAGCAGATCGACCGCACGCTCGAGTTCCGATTCCGCTTTGGCGCTGTCTCCTTCCAGGGCGGAAGCGATTCCAAGGCCCCAGAGAAGTTTCCCCGATCCTGGGATGCGAGCCTGCCCCTTCAACAGTGTCTGCTTCGCGCCGGCCACATTGTTCTCGCGAAACTGCAGCAGCGAAAGCGCCAGATAACTCAGATCGTCGTCCGGGTTGCGGCCGATGGCGTCCTGAAAGATCTCCGCGGCGTGCGTGTTATCGCCCAGGTGCGCGTAGATATCTCCAAGGAGGGCAAGATAGGCGTCATCCTTCCGGCCCGCTTCGGAGACTTGTCCGGCGGTTTCGAGTGCCTGGGAATAGCTGCGCTTCCTGAAATAGGCATTGGCAAGGTCGAATTTCACTTCGTCCGAGCCCGGATTGGCCTGGAGCGCGGCCTGAAAATGCTGAATGGCATCGTCCAAAAAACGATAGCGGGCAAGCAGCACGCCGACCCCGGTAAGGGTGCGGTAATCGCCTGCGCTGATCTTGTCGAGCGCGGCGACCGTACTTCTGGCCTCTTCTGCATTTCCGGCCTTCAGGTAGGCCTCGGCAAGCATGTAAAGGTCATTCGGCTGATCGGGGTGCCTCTTGATTTCGTCGTTGAGATCGGCAATGTCGAGCTGGTCGCGGGCCCCGGGGGCGAGTTTCAAGCGATTGTCAAGGTAGTCGAACAGATGCTGGTATGGGTATGGACCTGTGGAGGCGTTTTTTGAAAGGGATTGAAACACGCTCAGATCGCGGTCGGCGGCCGCGGTCTCGTGCAGACTTCTCTCCACCTTGGCAAGTTTGTAGTAGCCGGTGGCCGGGTCGTGGCTTACGCGCACAAATCTGCGCAGCAGTTCCTCCGCCTCCGCCAGTTTGCCGGCAGCGATGCGCAGGTTCGCTAGTTCCAGCAGCGCGTCGGCGAAGTCCGGATTGCCGCGGAGGGCTTCCAGGAACCGCGCTTCGGCGGTGGCGGCGTCACCCTGCCGCTCCGCGATAAAGCCAAGGTTGAACAGGCATGCGCTGTTGTGGGGATCGAGTTTGAGCCCCTGCTCCAGATAGCCCTTGGCCTCGTCGAATCGTCCTAAATCCCGATAGGCCAGCCCCAGAAAAGCGTAGGAGCGCGCCGAGTGCTCGGCTTCGACCAGCTTGGTGAACTCTTCGATGGCCTTATCGATCTTGCCCGCCATGAAGTAGCTCTCTCCCAGGGCGGCGCGCAGGTCGGTCCGCAGGGGAGCGGCCTCAAGGCCCGATTGCAGCAAAGGTATGGCATCCTCGAAAAAGTTCTGCGACATGCTCACTTGAGCGATGAGAAAGTCGATGTCCGGACTCTGCGGAGCGATCTTGTGCGCGCGGACCAGGCAATCCAGTGCGTCCAGCGGCCGCGACTGGTTCACATAGACCTGGGCCAGAAGATAGAGAGCTTCAGGCGAATCCGGCTTCAGCGTGGCGGCCCTGCTGAGTGCGAGTTCCGCCTTGGCGTTCTCGCCGTTGCGCAGCAGCACCTGTCCGAGGTTTAACAGAATCTCGAAGGTCCCCGGTTCGAGGGCGACAGCCTTTTCCAATTCCAACTGTGCGGGCTTGTACTGTTTCTCCGAGGCTAGCAACACGCCGAGCGAGAAATGTACCTTGACATCGCTCTTGGCTTGCGCGGAAAGCTGCGCGGCCAGCCGCAGGCCGTCGGCGGCGCGCTTGCATTGGAAGTATGCGCTCACCAGGCGGAGACCGTTGGCAACATTGGCGGCATGGACGCGCTCGAGGTGTGGGATGGCCTCAGCCGGCGCTCCCTTGGCCATCAGCAGCACGCCCAGGTTGTAGTTGGCGTCCTGATTGGCTGGGTCAAGACCGAGAACGGCACGGAATTCCTTTTCCGCCAGTTCGGACTTCTGTTCAGCGGCGAAGAAGTTGCCCAGGTTGTTGTGCGTCTTGGTGGACTTTGGGTTGAGCTGCAGGGCCTTGTCGAATGCCGCGAGCGCATCGGAGTATTCCCGCAGGCCGCTTTCAATGATCCCCAGCAGGTTCAAGCCCTCCACGCTGGCCGGGCCCTGCTTCAGTTTCTCCAGGAGGGCGGCCTTGGCTTCTTCAAGATGGCCCTGCTGAAGGAGAGCTTCCGCCTGCTCGAAGTCAGACGGGGTCTTGGCTGCATGCTGCTGGCCCGCGCCCGCCTGTCCAGCAAAGAGAAGCGCCAGCAGCGCGAGCAGAGCGCAGGTTAGTGACCATGCCCTCGCGATTGCGCACCCGGATTCTGTCGAGGCGCGACGGCCTGCTTTCCCAACGCCGTTAACCGTACTTCTGAACGCGGTCATTGCAACCTTTCCAACGCCTGCTGTGCGCCCGAATTGCCGGGCTCAAGGCGGAGCAGATCCTGCAACACTTCTCTGGCCTTGTCCTTGTCTCCGCGCATCGAGTAAAGGCGGGCGAGATTCAGATAGGACTGATCATAATGCGGAGCTACGCGGATGCCAATTCTGAATTGCTCCTCCGCCTTCTGGGTATCCTGCTCCCGCACATACAGCACGCCCAGGTTGTTCAAGGCTTCAGGATAGTCCTCGCGTAAAGCGATCGCCCGCTCAAAGTATTCCGCCGCGCTTTGCATCCGATCCTGCTGGGCGTTGACCATGCCGAGGCTGTAGTTGATCTCCGGGTCATCGGGCTGCAGTTCGAGCGCGCGGCGCAACGACTCCTCTGCCTTCACAAAATCCCGCTGGCGCCGGTAGACATTGCCCAGATTCAACAGCGCGACAGCATACTTCGGCCTGAGCGCGAGCGACTGCTGAAAGTTCTGGATGGCCTCTTCGGTTCGGCCCTGCTGCGCGGCCATCATGCCCAGGTTGTTCCACGCTTCGGGATAATTCGGACGCAGTTTCAGCGTTTGCTCCAGATATTGCCGCGCGCCGGGGAAATCATTTCTTCTCAGGGCCAACGTGCCCAGGTTGTAGTAGGCGTCCGGATCGTCCGGTTTGGAGGCGACGACCTGCGCAAAGGACTCCGCCGCCTGCTCCAGGTAGCCGCGCTGGAACAGGGCCACGCCATAGGTGAAGTCATTGCGCTCGAATGCGCTCTGAAAGACGGTCCCAGGGAACGGTGTCGCCCGGCGCAAGCGGTCCAGGCGGGTGGTTGGAACAGACTTCACATCCTCAAGAAGTCGATCCGCATCCACCGGTCCCTGGTACACCTTCACGATCATGCTTTCTTTGTCGAGCAGCAGCGAGGTTGGAATGCCGAGGTCCCTGCGGCGGTCAAACAGGTGACGGTAAATGATGTTGTAGATGCCGGCCACTTCTTCGGTGGCAAACAGGACCGAAAGGGAGGACGCCTGCTGCGCCGCAAAGGCGCGCGCAACTCCGACGCGGCTCGCCTGGTCAACGTTGACAGCCAGCACTTGAAGCTGGCCTTGTGCGAGGGCGGCACTGCGCCGATTGAGGAGCTTCAACTGGTCAAGGGAGGACTGCGCTGTCGTTGCAAAGAAGGCGAGAAGCACGAACGACCCTTGCGTTGAGTGGAGTTGGCGCAGATTGCCCGCAAGGTCGGGAAGGGTAAACCCGGGCGCCTTCAGTGGATCGATGAGCCATGTCTCTGCCTGCGCCGGCAGCGGCTCCAGCACGGGCGGAGGTCCTGCTTGCACGTAACCTGGGGCCGGCGCGGCGAAGGGCTTGGCCGCAAATGTCGAAGAGCCTTCTTCGATCTCGATACGGTGATTGACGGGCAGATCGGCAAACTGCTGTACGAGTCCATTGGGCCAGCTGATGGTGGCCTTCACGGCTCCCTCCGCCTTGCCGACGCCAAAAAACAACTCCTTGGAGTGTTGTGCCAGGAAGCCGGTTCCAGCCTGTAAATACTTGGTCTGGCGGAGCGCTCCGGCCTCCACCGTGATTGCCGCTCCGATGGCGTCTCGGTTGCTTTGATGCCCGCGCAGGCGGAAACAGATGGAGTCGCCGATCTCCTTCATCGCGTTGTGCAGGATGCGCAACTGCGGCGCATTCCGATTCTTGAGGATCACCTCCAGCCTCCCGTCGCGATCGATGTCGGCGAGCGCAAAGCTGCGGCTATCCTCGATGAAGTCCAGCCCCGAGGGGCCGGAGATCTCGGAAAAAGTTCCATCGCGATTGTTGGCGAACAGCACGTTGCGGGCATAGCCGTGCCAGGTGTGGTCGGAGCGGATCAATTCGTTGATGGCATTCCATCCATGCTCGTAAGCCAATGCGGGCGTCGCGTCCTCCGACGATTTTGCAACCACCTGGCGCCAGAAGAAGCCGGCCAGGTCCTCCCGGTCCAGCGAAGAGATGTAGCCGTTCGCGACATAGAGATCGGCGTAGCCGTCGTGATCGAAATCCAGGAAGTCCGATGACCAGGACCAGCGGCCCATCTCGACCCCGGCCTGGCGGCCAACATTCTGAAACTTTCCGTCCCCCTGATTGCGATAGAGAGCGTTGCCGCGCGCGTGCCGCTGATAGAGCTCGCGGATCTTCTGCGGCGCGTTTTCGTGAAACTGCTTCTGTTGCGAAACACGCTGACCGGCGGCTTCCCACATGCTGGGCACGTACACATCCTGGTGTCCGTCGTTGTCGTAGTCGCACCACGCGCAGCTCATTCCGGCTCCCACGCCTTCGACATTGGCCTCGTGGCTGGCAACTGTGAAGGTTCCGTTGCCGTTGTTGCGATAGAGCTGAGAGCTGCCGAAATCGTTGACCACAAAAAGATCCTGAAGGCCGTTGGCGTTGGATTCGCCCCAGGCACAGGAAAAACTGTAGCGGTCGTTGTCCGCGTTGAATCCAGCTTCCCCGGTCCGTTCCACAAAACTGCCGTTGCCTTCGTTGTGGAACAGGCAATTGGGCGGCCCATTGCGCGCGTCGTAGTAGGGAATCGGATAGTGATACTGGTCAAGGCCCAGGTAGTACATATACATGCAGAAGTAGATGTCGAGCCTTCCGTCGCGATCGTAGTCGGCAACCGCCGCGTGGGTGAAGGTTCCCTGCGGCTGTTGTGCGAACTTGAATGCGTCGTGCTTCAGGCGGAAGGCGCCGTCGCCCTGATTCAGGAAAAGCAAGGGGCCGGTCCCGCAGACCACAAGCAGGTCCTGGAGCCCGATATTGCGAAAGTCGGCGAACAGCGCGCAGGCGGTGTTGTCGAGTACGCCGACGCCGGCTTTTTCCGTGATGTCTTCAAAGGTGCCGTCGCCGCGGTTGCGGTACAAACGGTTCGGTAGTCCGGCCGGCTGGCACGCATAGAAGTCATCGAAGCCGTCGTTGTTGAAATCGCCCGCGGCCACGCCGTTGTTGGAGTAGACATCGACGCCGATGGCGCCATCCAGGACCGTGCGCCAGTGGTCGGCGCCGCGCAGCATCTGCTTCTTGTACGACTCTTCCTTGCCCAGCGCCTGGGCAGTGACGTCGACAAACACAGGCCCCTTGGCGACGCTCACAGTCTCTTCGCCGGCCTCCCACTTGTGAGCCTTCCACGCCGCCGGCGCATCCCGCACCCACTCGATCCGCCAGGAGCCGACCCGCTCTTCGCGTCGATCGTTGCCGGCGTCGGCGACAATGTCGTAGCGGACTGCCGTGCGCATCGACAGCGGAGCCGAGGCGATCTGCTCGATCGAGTAGATTTCAAACTCCGCAGTCTCCACTTGGGTCGCGGACCCAAGCCAGCTGCGCATCTCTTCCAGGAACCGATCCCGGCCGGGAACTGTCTCAGCCGCGAAATGGTGGCGCACGGCATCGATGCCAAACCCGGAACGCAACGGGGTTTCGCTGGCAGAACCGAACGGCGTCGCCTCGATCGAGGGATCGAGCAAATCCGAAAGCGGCGAAAGATCGCGGGCCGATGCCCTCAGGGCCTGGCTCCATCGCTCGAAAAGGAGCTCGATTTCAAAGGCATGTTTTTCCGTGATGTATTCGTCCGAACCGGGAGGAACAAAGCGAAGAACATCGGCCAGGGGAGACTGAGCCGGGTAACGCGGCGACAGGCGAATGTCGGCAAAAGGGAATTGAGCAGGCTGATGGGGAGCTGCCGCGGGCGGATCGAAGAGGACGGACGATGCAAAGAAGGGAGCCGGTCGAAGAATCAGAGGCGCTGCCCCGAGACTTTTCAGGAGTGTTCGCCGGGAAAGGAGTTGATGATCTTTTTTGTGGCGCGTCATCCTGAGGGGTTCCGGGGTGCTAGGGCCTTGTGAGTTGCCCGCAGAATAGCATTGCGGTCCGATGCGGGCCAAATGCCTGAGCGCGCTGCCGCGCGTCGAATCTTGCCCGGAGTTGCCCGCATCGCAGGGAAGGGAATGCGCATGCTGTCCGCTCAAGGCGAGCGCGGCATTCCTACGCCATCCAGTCGCCGAGCGCGCTGCCCAGTTGGTCAATCGTCACTGGCTGCGTTGCCTGCGCGAGGGCAAACTCCGGCGGCGCGACCAGGTAAGCCTCGGAGAGGCTTTCCGCAACGCAGACGCACACGGTGGAACGCTGATACTCCTCGTAGCGGTAAGCGGCAAGCCACACGTAAAGCGCGAGCATCTGCGCGTCCAGCGCGCTGCCGGGCAGGTCGTCGACCGCAGGCAGTGGGTTCACCTCGTCGGGGTTGTCGAACACCGCCACCCCGGTGAACGGCTTGGGCTTGCTGCGCACGCCGAATTGCGCCGCCACGAACTTCGGACGGGCGCGGCGAAAGGCTTCCGAGGATGCCCACTGCACGAAGGAGTTGCCAAAGATGACGGCGCCGTTTCCGGTCAGATAAAGAGCGCGCACGAATTCGCGAATGGCCGGGTCGGCATTCACTTCAGCCGGACACCAAGGTGTGACGTCGACTTTGCGCAGATGATCGAAGACCGCGTCGGCGTCGGCCAGGTCCTTGCGCATGGAATTCATCGCGTGCGAGAAGTTCTGCCGGCAGGTTTCCAGCCGCCCATAGCCGAGCACAATCGCGCTGGGACGGGTCGCGACGGCCGAACCGCTGCTTAAGACGCTTTCGACCAGGCCCTTCCCTGCGCCAATGATCCAGGTGTCGGCAGGCGAGGCATGGGGGCGGGCCTTCTCGTGATCGAGAAGTCCGGCGGAGCGGCCGCCGCTCGTGTTGGGTGCGCCCGACACTAGCGCTGCGAAAGCAGACTGGGAGTTGCCGGAT
>JARLGE010000276.1 GCA_031296215.1 Occallatibacter sp. | reverse complement strand
GGAGCCGGCAAGAAGGTAGTTCATGCGTTTATGGTCAGTCGTCCAAAAGCGCGACCATGGTCAGTTCCGAATTATGCGCAGCGCTCCCCTGTCAACTTCTGACAAGCTCCCACATCGCCACTGCCGGATCGTAGAAGGTGATTCCACTCATCCCGTCAACTCCCTCGGTACTGGCCGACATTGGCTGGCACTAACCAACCGATACCAGCCGATACCCATTGTGCGACGGGTTGTGCTGAGCTACGATGTGCGTGGCGTGCCGGGTAAGAGATCGAGGCCGCAAGCACTGATCGACTCCATGGCGGGTTGAGATGAGTCTTAAATCGAGGTTGGTGCTGCGCTCTTCGCTGGGTCTGGTCATCTTCGCAGCGATGGTGCTCGTGCCCGCGGGCTCGCTGAGGTTTTGGCAGGGCTGGATGCTGGTGGCCCTGATTGTCATCCCCTACCTTTCTTCATTCGTCTATTTCTACAAACACGATCCCCAGGTGCTTGAGCGCAGAATGCAGAGCAAAGAGAAGGTCGGCGAACAGAAACTCCTGATGAGATTGGCGACCCCGGTGTTTTTCACCGCGATTTTGCTGCCCGGCCTCGACTACCGGATGGGCTGGTCGCGCGACCTCCTGAGCGCATTGCCGCTGTGGCTCTCGATGCTTTCTCAAGGCCTGGTGCTCAGCGGCCTCATCCTGATGTTCTGGGTGATGAAAGTCAACAGTTTCGCCTCGCGGACCATTCAGGTCGAGGCTGGACAGCCGGTCATTTCCACGGGCCCGTACGCGCTGGTGCGCCACCCCATGTATTCGGGCGCCCTACTGATGGGACTCTTCACGCCGCTCGCCTTGGGCTCGTACTTAGCGTGGCCTGTCTTTGCCCTGCTCATCCCCTTTTACGTTCTCCGCCTGCTCAATGAGGAGAGAGTCCTCCGGCAGGAGCTGCCCGGCTACGCCGAATACTGCCTCCGGACCCGATGCCGGCTCGTCCCCTTCGTCTGGTAAGACTCACCCGCGCGGCGCCGCGCAATCCGGAATGGCCAGACGACGCCAGCGTTCAAACGGCCGTTCGAGGAGGCCCGGTGCAATCGTGACTTCGGGAACTTTCCGCTGGTGGCCGGCGTAATCCGGTTATGGGTTTCGAGAACTTCGTTGAAGAGATTCAAGTATTGGGCCATGACCTCGTCGATAAGGTCCGCGAGTTGATCCACGAGGGCAACGTCCAGCGCATCGTAGTGAAAGACGAGCACGGCAACACATTCGTCGAGATTCCCGTGACCGTTGCCGCCATCGGGGCCGTCATCGCTCCGCTCCTCGCCGCCATCGGCGCAATCTCCGCGTTGGTTGCGAAGTTCACGGTCGTGGTTGTCCGAAGCGAGCCGAAGCCCCCTGAAGGCGGCCAGTCGGCGCCCTGACACGTTGCACATGCGGGCGGCCGCATCCACCAGTGTGGGTCAAGCGGGGACAAGATGGTTCTCGAACGGCAACACCGTGCAAAGGGCTGTGGCGAGCCCGGTATCGATAGTATTTCAGTCAGACGCGGACGGTGGCCGAGCCACGCCGATGTAGGGCGAATAGATAGTATTGCCGCAATGCTGGAGGCCCATTGTGAATCAGGGTGTACCAAACGCATCGGGTACGCTCGCAACCACGCCGGCGCTCGCCGCCGATCCCAACTCTGCACCACGCCGCCGCGAGTACGGCCTAGACTGGCTCCGGGTCATCGCTTTCGTCATCCTGATTGGCTATCACACGGGCATGTACTTCGTGCCCTGGCCGTGGTCGGTGAAGAACCGCGAGACCAGCGAATGGCTCACCTGGGTGATGATCCTCTTCAACCACTGGCGGTTGCCCCTGCTGTTCTTCATCTCGGGAGCGGGCACCTGGTTCAATCTGCGGCGCCGGGGATACGGCAACTTCGCGCTGGAACGCACGCGCCGGCTGCTGCTGCCTCTCGCCTTCGGCATGTTCGTCATCATCCCGCCCCAGATCTACGTCGAGCGCATCCTCGCCGGCTGGCATTATGCCTCGTATTTTGATTTCTGGGGAACGGTCTTCACCTTCGTTGCCTACCCGCAGGGCAACCTCAGTTGGCACCACCTGTGGTTCCTGCCCTACATCTTCACGTACTCGCTACTCGGGCTGCCCCTGTTTGCCTTGCTCCGCTCGACGTCCGGCCGCGCTCTCGTCGAGCGCCTGGCCCGCCTCTGTGAGCGCCCGGGTTGGATCTACCTTGTGAACGTTCCGAACATCGCTGTGGCGCTCCTGCTGGGTCCACATTGGCCCGCCACCAACAACCTCACATCGGACTGGGCGAACTTCACCGGCTCGCTACTCACTTTTCTGTGGGGTTTCATCATCTGCGGTAACGATCGCTTCCTCGCCCTGGTCGAGCGCCGCCGGCGCGAATTCCTGATCGTCAGCGCCGCGATGCTGGTTCTCTTCTACGGCATCCGGTTGGACCACGTGCTTGCGGCATTCTCGGGCATGGGCCGCGCCTGGATCTTCACGCTCGTCGACTCCTACTTTGGTATGGCCGTGATCCTCACGCTCGTCGGTTGGAGCCGGAGCCGGCTGAACCGGGATAGCTCGGCCCTGCGCTACGCCAACACCGCGGTTTATCCCTTCTACATCTTTCACCAGACCATCACTGTTCTGCTTGGCTACGCCTGGATCGACTGGCGTGTCCCGTTCGCCATCAAGTTCCCACTGCTTTTCGCAGGTACGTTCCTGGGGAGTTGGGCTCTCTTCGAGGTTACTCGCCGCAACGCTGTCACGCGCCTGCTGTTCGGCATGAAACCCTGACCGTCAGTGGAAGGCAACCAGCAGAACGAGCAAGCCGGGAACTCCAAGACACTGAGCGGGCACCGTGCGACAAACCGTCATCGACGTTCGGATGGAGCAGGCCTGGAACCAAGCCGCAAGTGGACCATCGACATGATCCCCAGGATGTCCGACATTAACATCCCCCACTTCTCCTTGATACTCAGTCCTTGCTTCATGTTCCGAAACTTGGGGTATGCGGCCAGAACCACAATCCGGTCGTCCCACTTCTCCAGGTCTTTGGCCCGTCGAAGCCCCCATTTGAGAATTGCCGACTCGTCCATGCCCCCCGCCTTGATGACCCTCTGATTGGCCATCCTCACGCCGCGGGGCGAACACGCATCAAACAGAATCTCGCTGCCGGGAAACGTGTCCGCGACCCGGATCAGAAACGCTTTGATCTGCGCCTCTTCGAGGTAATAGAAAACGCCCGATGCGAGAAAGAAGATCGAATCGACAACCGCGATCTGTCGCATCCACGCATCGTCGAGGAGCGAGCAGGCAAGCGTGTGGGTTCGGTCTCGTTCCGGGATGAGTTTCTTGCGCAACTCGATCACGTCGGGCAAGTCCAGATCGTACCAGCGAAGGCGCCCGTTATCGACCCGGTTGAACGTCGTGTCCAGCCCGCAGCCGAGATTGACGAAGGTGGCGTCGGGATGCCGCGTGAGAAAGTCCCTGATCGTCCGGTCTGTATGGAGACTGCGGGCAATCCAGGCCAGTTGGCTGACGAAACTGATGTTGCGGGCGATAGTGGAGAAATCGTAGTCGATCGCTGCAAGAATGTCGACGGCAGTCTGATCGACAAGCATGGGGCGTGCTTTCCTGGCTTCGACAGCGCGTCCCCATAACGGCAGGAAAAGCGTCTTCTGAACGCTCCCAAGCTCAGAGCTGGACACTGACATAGGTTTCCTCGCTTTCCGACTACACATTTTAGGGCAACTTGGTCTTAAAGTCTGAGATAGTAAGACTATTGCGCTGACCGTGTGAATGCGCGCCTTTGGGACGGAACCACTCCCTCACGGTCGTGGCGGGGGGGCGCGCCCCGCCCGGGGGGGGGGGGGGGGGGCTATCACCCAAAGACGCCCCCGCGGGTGGAGGGGCCGCGGTCGCCCCCCCCCCCCCCCGCCGGGGCGGCCGCCCCCCCCCCCCCCACGACCGTGAGGGAGTGGTCCTCAATACAACCAAATCACGCAACCGCTGTACTAGTGCGGGAGAGCCCGCCGGGCCCGAGGTCATGTAAATCAATGGCTGAACATCGCGTATGTCCCTGGTGGCTCGGATACTTGCTGGCGAGCCCGATACGCCGCCTGTGGCAAGATCCCGGCAAGATCCTGCGCCCCCATGTGCGTGAGGGCATGACCGTGCTCGAACCGGGTCCCGGGATGGGCTTTTTCACTCTCGAATTGGCCCGCCTGGTCGGCGGCTCAGGCCGGGTGATCGCCGTCGATATTCAATCCCGCATGCTGGAGGGGATCCGGCGCCGGGCGGCGAAGGCCGGCGTTCTCGACCGGGTGGAGACGCGTCTGGCAAAGCCTGAGTCGATGGGCGTCTCAGATCTGGCGGGGAGAGTGGACTTCACGCTGGCATTCGCCATGGTGCATGAACTGCCGGACGCCGCGGCGTTCTTCCGTGAGGTGGCCCAGGCATCGAAGCCTGGAGCGCGGCTGCTCTTCGTCGAACCCCAAGGGCACGTCGCTCCGTCCGCTTTCGAAGCCGAATTGCACTTAGCCCAAGCCGCTGGATTCGCGCCCGTGGATGGATCTCCCATGCGCCGGAGCAACACCGCGCTCCTCGAAAAGATGAAGTCTTGATTGACGCCTCCATCGGCAGCCTCTCAATGCCGATGTCGATTCACTACCCGCTGGCGGCAAGCGCCGCGGCTGCGGTGTTGAGTGAAGTCCGGTAACGAAGAGAATCATAGGATGGAGCGTGGAGGCTCGGTGGCCCGGTAAAATGCCGATAAGCGTGCCATGAACGATCAACGGGTGGAATCCCTCTCTCGAACCGGCGCCTCGTTTCTCCGGCCTTTCTGGAACCGGACTGTCAGGGCTCCGTGGTTGTTGTCGCTCCTGGTGCTGTTAATTCTGGCTGCTGCGCGGTTCTACGCAACGCTGGGGCCCCCGGCAGCCCGTCCGCTGTTTCTGCTCCAGTGCCTCGCCATGTGGGCGGTGCCCTTCCTCTTCCTGACGCGCCAGGGCCGGTGCGAGATCGGGCTCCGCACGCAGGGCAACAGCGCGGCTGCGATCGCTTGGAGCGCCCTGGCAGGTGCCGGCTCAGCCCTGGCAGTCTTCGCGCTGGGAATGGCGCTGTACGGCGAGTCGCCCGACAACTGGTGCGTCAGCATCCGCGACAGCTTTCAACTCAACCAGTTGCGCGGCTCGATGCCCATCGCCGAGCTGTTTGCGATGATCGCCTTGCCGGCTATGATACTCACCCCGGTCGGCGAAGAGATCCTGTTTCGCGGTTTTATCCAACAGGCTTTCTCAAGGCGCTGGAACGCGACCGTCGCCACCGTGGTGAACGGACTCGGCTTTGGCCTGATCCACCTGCATGTGCACGGAATATGGCGGGACGGCGCGGGATTCCACGTGCACGTCGTCTCAGGCGCACTCATGGTGGTCCTGATGGCCGCTACCAGTTACGTGTTCACTCAATGCCGTCAGCGCAGCGGTTCCCTGTGGACAGCGATGGTTGCGCACTCGATCTGCAATCTGGTGATGATTGCGACGATCTTCTTTCACTATTTGAACTGATCTCACGTCCTACCGATGAACCTGACAGTGCCGGGAATCGAGCAGCATTGGCTGCTCATCTCGCACGATTCATCCTCATCAACTTCCCGCATTGCCGCCGGACGGCGGCACCAGGCGATCGGTGACGCGCGACGATCAGCGTCAGGTCGTCGGCTTGGTCACTTCCGCCGAACTCCCGCGCCATGCAAATCAACGCTTCGATCGACTCCGCGGCGGAATGTTCGCTGTGCCCGCGCAGGGCGGCGATCAAGCGTTCCTCGCCGAACTCGTCCCCCTGCTCATTGGTGGCCTCGGTCACTCCATCGGTGAATAGGGCTAGCAGGTCGCCGGTGTCCATGCTGACTTCCTCAATTGCGCATTCCCACTGCGGGAAGATCCCCAGGACGCAGGCGGTGGCGGTAAGCCGCTCTACGCTCCCATCCAATTTCAAGTGGACCGGCGGATTGTGACCGCAGTTCACGTAACGGAGACGGCGGCTCACGTCGTCGTACTCAGCCAGGAACAGGGTCGCAAAATGCTGCGGAGCTGTGGATTCGTAAATGAGCCGGTTCACCTGGCGCATCGTCGCGGCGAGATCGGTAAGCTCGCCCGTGCAGTGCGTTCGCAGGGTCGCCTGTAGACTCGCCATCAGTAATGCCGCCTGAGACGTCGGCCAGCACCAGAGCGATTCTTCCGGCGCCCAGGTCGAGGAAGTCGTAGTAGTCGCCACCCACTCTTCTTGCCTGCACGCAGCGGCCCGCATAGTCGAGCGTCCGCATTCGCGGGACGAGTTGTGGCAACAGGCGAGC